>JAYNUL010000077.1:2303-7231 GCA_038281125.1 Fidelibacterota bacterium
GCGTTGATGATTACAACAACTATTTTAGTTTCAGGTTTTTCAGTGCTTTTATTATCAGTATTCCTTCCTACCTATCAGTTTGGTATGCTATCAGCTGGAATGATTGGGACTGCACTACTTTGCGACCTAACACTTCTTCCTGCGTTGTGTCTGGTACTTCCAAATAGAAAAAACTGAATGAGATTTGAAAGTCTGATTCCTGTTCTTTTTTTATTCAATCTCATGCACAATTACAAACCTATTCATTAAAAGGTAAATTTGCTGTTGGTGAATTATATAGCAAATAAAACCTAATATTTTGATTTCAGATTCTTGTTTTTCAAAAGCACTATTTAGAAAATAACATTACAGTTTCTATATGTGGAGTATGGGGGAACATGTCTACCATAGTTGAGCTTTTAATTTTGTACCCATGATCATTCAAAATTCTGGCATCTCTTGCCTGTGTTGTAGGATTGCAGGAAACATAAACAATTTTTTTTGCTTTTAACTTTGGTATATAGTTAGCCATATCTTGATGCATTCCCGCTCTTGGTGGATCTATAACTATTGCGTCAGGTTTCGGGATTCGATTTGGGAGCTGCCCAGTTTTAAAAAAGGTGTCGAGATTGGCTTTGAAAAACTGGGTATTCGTTATTTGATTGCGATCTGCATTCTTCTCAGCATCATCAAGCGCAGAGCGTATTACCTCAAAGCCAAAAACTTGCTTTGCACTTTTTGACAAGTACAATCCAATAGTCCCAGTGCCACAATAAAGGTCATAGATAATTTCATCTCCTCTTAATTCAAGAGCCTCCTCTACTTCTTTGTAAAGAACTTCACCCTGGGTTGTATTTGTTTGAAAGAAGGAGTTTGCTGAAATCTCAAAAGTAAGATCTCCTATTTTTTCTTGTATAAATGGTTTGCCATAAAGCAGTGTTTCATATTCACCAAAGGCTACGTCCGCTTTTCGAGTATTTACATTATTAACAAGTGATGTGATCTCTGGGAATTTTTCTAAAAGTAAATCAGTAAGAGGTGAAAGTTTATCTATGTCATGATATGAGGTAACAACATTAACCATTAAATCTCCTGTGTTTACTCCAAATCGAAGCATCAAAAAACGCAGGAACCCTATGTGAGATCTGGGATCATAGGGTCTTAATTCGGGATTGGCCAGGCAAACCTTCCTTGCGGCGGCTAGAATTTTATTGCCTATTTCAGGCTGAATATGACAATTATGTATATCTAGTATTTTGTCAAAACGACCAGGTATATGAAGGCCAAGTGCAAAAGATTTATCTACACCCTCAGGCTCAGACTCAAGAACCCAGCGGTTAGGTGAAAAAGTAAACTCCATCTTGTTTCTGTAATGATATATGAGATTTGCTTTTTGAACCTTATCCAATTTAAAATTTAAAAACCCACCCAGCCGTACAAATGCATCCTCAACCTGAGATGATTTTTCTTTTATTTGTTCATCATATGACAGACTTTGTATTTTGCTACATATCCAGTAGTGTTTGCAGAAGACATCTACTGCGTTGGGAGATTCAACCAAGGTTTCTAAAACCTGTGCCTCAGCATAGCCTTTCCTTTTTTTATAGATCCTAGCCAATACTTTCTGACCAGGGATTGCGTATTTAACAAAAATAACAAAATTCTCAATGCGCGCAAGACCCATTCCTCCGTATGCTAGAGATTCTATTTCAAGCTCAATTTCAGTTCCACGTTTTATGGTTACTGGCTCACTCATGAAAAAATCTCCACTCCTTTGCTTGTACCGATGCGATTAGCTCCTGCCTCAACCATAGCCTCAATGTCTAAAAGAGTTCTTATTCCTCCGCTTGCCTTTATACCCATTTCTTTACCAACTGTTTTACAGATTAATCTAATGTCATCAATAGTCGCTCCACCTGTTGAAAACCCTGTTGACGTTTTTACAAAATCTGCACCTTGATCTTCTGCAATAGTGGATGCCAAAATTTTTTCTTCTTTTGTAAGCAAGCAGGTTTCAATAATTACTTTTACACAATGACCATCAGCGGCATCCACAACTCGAGCTATTTCTTTGCTGAGAATAGTAGTTTCCCCGTTCTTCAGAGCACCAATATTAATTACCATGTCTAGCTCTTCTGCACCTTGATGAATAAGATATCGAGCCTCTGCATATTTCATCTCTGCTGAATCTGCCCCCAATGGAAACCCTATGACCGTACCAACTTTTGGAGTTTCGTCTTTCAATACTGAACAAGCTATTTTAATATGAACCGGGTTTACACAAACGGATGCAAAGCCTAGGTTAATTGCTTCTTCAGATAAAGTGATTATATCGGATTTTTTTGTGTCTGATTTAAGATTCGTATGATCAATTAATCGTGTGAGATTACTCATATAGTATTTTTTATCTGTTCAACAAGGTTTAATGCTTGATTTCGGTTCGGAGCCTCTGCATATATTCGTATGATTGGCTCAGTGTTTGATTTCCTAAGATGTACCCACCTGTCATCCCAAGAAAATTTGATACCATCAATCTCATTTAACGTAGCATCATCAAATAGAACTCTCACTCTTTGGATTGCACTATCAATATCAATTGATTGGATATCAATTTTATCTTTGACAATTTCAAATTGCGGTAAAGATAAATGAATCTTACTTAATGAAGACTCTGAAATTGACATTCGGTTCAATACCATAGTAGCACCTACCATAGAGTCTCTTCCTAAGTGACATTCTCGAAGAATAACCCCGCCGTTACCTTCTCCACCAAGTTCAGACCCCATCTCAATCATCTTATTTACAACGTTAATCTCTCCAACAGCAGATCGAACAACAGTACAATTATTCAATCCTGCAAGTTTATCAATCGCCAATGATGTAGATAGATTGACAACAAATTTTTCTTTTCTATTTGTATCTTTTAGATATCCGTCCGCAGCTACAACAAGCGTGTATTCCTCACCAAGAGGCTCACCCAGCTCATTTACAACTGCAAGACGGTCTGCGTCTGGATCAATCGCAAAACCTGCATCTGCTCCATGCTTTACCACCATTTCTCCAAGCAATTTTAGATTCTCAGGCAATGGTTCTGTCCCCCTAGCAAACTCTCCATTTGGTTCACAAAACAATTCAATTACATCACAACCAAGCGAATCTAAAAGGACAGGCAAAGCGTTTGAACCAGCTCCATTTACGGCATCAATTACTACCTTGAATTTTCTCTTTTGTATTCTGTTTAAATCAATACAGCTAATACTTACACATGAAATAATATGTTTTTGGATGGCATTTTGCTCTGGCCAGACTAGCCCAGAGTCTGGCGCATCATCAATATGGATATTTTGATCAACGAGACTAAAAAGATTTTCACAGTCTTCTGGATGAAAAAATGTACTGTCTGATCTTAAAAATTTTAATCCATTCCACTCGATTGGGTTATGGCTTGCTGTAACAATAAAACCACCAACTGCCTCGGTATTATGAACCATAAACTGTACAGTAGGAGTTGGAACTATACCACAGTCAATTACCGTTCTACCTAATCGCACGAGCTCATCCATCATAACATTCTGAATCATCTCTCCAGAGGATCGACTATCTCTTCCACACATTATAACTCCATCATCTAAAAAAGAGTGCAGAGCTTTAGCATATTTTTTTGACACAGGGGGATTTAAATGTGAACCAGTAAGCCCTCTTACGCCTGATATACTACGAATTAACATTTTTTACGTTCTCTATTTTATTTATCAATTAAATTCTCAAGAAGGATAAAATGTTCCAAAAAGAAAAGCCCCGGATTTCCAGGGCTTGTCTTACTCCTAAACAGGAAACTATTTTCGGCGTCTTCGGCGTCGCTGTTGATTGGCTCTTGGATTATTGCGCAATGCTTCAATCCTAGCAAGTCGCTTAACCCGCCTAACAGTCTTTTTCTTTGCCTCGCGTTTCGCATCGCTTGGCTTTTCATAGAAAGATCGGTTTCTAATTTCCCTTAGAACACCAGCCCTCTCCCACATCTTCTTAAATCGACGAAGGGCTCTTTCAAAAGACTCTTTTTCTTTTACCTGAACTTCAACCACTTAAATCACCTCCAAAGTGTAGTTTGTGGTCATTTTAAAATTACTTTACTTTTTAAAAGCCGGCGATTTTACTCTTTTGACGACTGAGTTCCAAGTACTAAACCATTGACGCAAATTCATCAATTGATAGTGTTTCTGGACGTCGGCTAAAGTCAATATCTTCCTGTATGTGTTTTGGAATATCCCAGCCCTTAAGAGTATTTCGTAGCATCTTTCTTCTTTGAGAAAATGCTGCGCTAACTATTTTATTAAATTTCAAATATTTATCATCATTTATCGCTGGTGATGCTTTTTTTGTAAAACGCACAATTGCAGAATCAACTTTTGGCTTCGGGATGAATACATCAGGCTTAATAATGAAACACTGATCAATATCAAGATAAGCTCCAACAACAACAGTAAGCCTTCCATACGCTTTAGTGTTCACACTTGCGGTGAGTCTGTCAGCTACTTCTTTTTGCATCATAATGAAAGCATCTTCCCAATAGTCTAATTGCTCTATTAACCAGAAAACTATTGGAGATGTTATATTGTATGGAATGTTTCCAATAACTCTAACTGGACTTTTAATGGGCATTCTTTCAATATCTTCAAGGAGTATGTCGCCTCGCAGAATGTCAAGACCCTTTAAAATTTTCTTTTTTTTCAACTTATCTACAAGCATTGGGTCAATCTCAATGGCAACCATACTTTCTACAAGGGGGTAAATTTTTTCCGTGAGAGCTCCTTCGCCAGGTCCAATTTCTAAAAACCTATCTTTTGATTCTGGATCAATTGTCCGCGCTATTTTATCAAGTAGGTTTGAATCAGTCAGGAAATTCTGACCCCATTTTTTTCTAAAGGGATGACTATATTTATGTGTGCTCA
>JAYNUL010000078.1:0-7163 GCA_038281125.1 Fidelibacterota bacterium
AATACAAGGCTTCATATTGTTGGTCAATTAGGATTTGAACTATCGGATCGTACCCTCAAAAGAGCTGGTTTGGATTATTGGGATCATATAGATTGGGAATATTTCCCCGATAAAAATAGGTACTTTGAATCTATGACAAAGACAAAATCATTTCATCTTCTGACTACTAAATCCAAAACCTTATATACCACAAGGACATTTAAAAAAGATGATTATATTGTTTTTGGTAGCGAGACTAAAGGAATTGATGAGAATTTCTTAAATTCACACTGGAAAGATACCTGCACTATCCCTATGGAAAATAAAAATATAAGAAGCTTAAACCTGGCAACAAGTGTGGGAATTGTTTTATACGAAGCCATAAGACAGAATAATGGTAGTTAAAAAGAATCTATTAACTTTTCTAATACTTGTTACTTTATTAATTAATTTTTATGCCTGCACAAGTGCTCCTAGATATGCAGGATCTTCAACGCCAAAAAATTCTAAATCGAAAAAAGAAAAGAAAATTTCTAGTCCAAAGAAGGGTGGGAATAGTAAGGTAAAACATAGGAAGGTCATGAAAGGTGTAAGTAGTTTTTATGCAGAAGACTTTCATGGTAAACTTACTGCAAACGGTGAGGTATATGATATGTATGGGGTTACCGCCGCACATAAAACCTTACCACTAAATACGGTTTGTAGAGTAACAAATTTGTCAAATAATAAGTCACTCATTCTTAGGATTAACGATAGGGGTCCATACATAGCCGGTAGGATACTAGATTGCTCATACGGAGCTGCGAAAAAATTAGATTTTATTCAACAAGGTACCACAGATGTAAAGATAGAGGTGATTGAATGGGGTGACGGTCAATATATGCAACACCGTAAAAAACCATAGTGAAAAAATATTATTTAATAGTAAATCCCGCAGGTGGAACAAAAAAAGGTTTAAAAATATTAGAAAAGGTAAGGCCTATTTTTGATAAATCTGGGGTGCATGTAGATATAATCCAAACTGAATACGCTGGACATGCTAATGAGCTAGCCAATACCTTAGATCTTTCTGGTTATCATGGCTTGTGCGCTATTGGTGGGGATGGAACCTTATTTGAAATGGTTAATGGAATGCTAAAGCGAAAAGATAGCCAAAATTTCCCATTAGGTTTAATAACCGGTGGTACCGGAAATGCTTTTATGCACGATCTTAACTGCCTGGATCCGGTAGAGGCCTCTGAAAGGATTATTAAAGGAAACCTTAGATCTGTTGATATAGCGAAGGTAGAGACACCTAATAATCTTTATTATTCTTTTAATATAATAGGGTGGGGACTTGTTGCTGATGCTGGATATTTAGCTGAATACTTTCGACTTCTTGGTGGACTTAGGTATGATGTGGCCTCTATTCTTGAGGTATTAAGAGGGAAGAGACGTATTGCTAGATTAATATTAGATGAAGAAGTTGTAGATGATGATTTTGTATTTGTCATTGCATGCAATACCATTCACACTGGAAAAGCAATGAGAATTGCTCCTAAATCAAAATTTGATGATGGTAAAATAGATCTAATTATTGTTCGTAATACTTCTAAGATAGAACTATTAAAATTATTCCCTAAATTATTTACCGGAGAACATGTGAAAAGTAAATTAGTCGAATACAGGCAAGTGCAAAAGTTTTCAATCATTCCAGATGAAAACAGTTCGCTAAATATAGATGGCGAGTTGATAGGACTTACTCCTGTTCATGTTACCATGGAACCAAAAAGAATTAATGTTTTAGTTTAAGCATAAAGGAAAATAATTCTATGATGAAAGGTAGAAACTTAATCAACGCTGTAGGGATACCTGCATGGCTATTCCTCATTTGGAAAGGTGGTTTGTTCTACAGCATATTAATACTTATATGTACAGTGATAGCTCTGGGTGAATTTTATAGATTAATGGAGCAAAAGGGAGCCCGCCCACTACGATGGATGGGAATGGCCTCCACTGTATTTATCGCAGATTACTACTACGTACAGCCCTCAATGACAGCCCACGAACTCCTTGGTGGAATGATATTGATCATTATTCTTACATGTATTTGGGAATTATTCAGCCTGAGAGAAAACCCAGGCCAAAATATTTCTGCAACCTTGGCAGGAATATTGTATGTATCTGTCCTTTTGGGTACAGCAATTGATATAAGGCAGTTTGATCATCTTATGGATACGCAACTCACTTTGGCATTGATGCTATCTGTATGGACATGTGATACGGCTGCGTTTATTCTAGGAACCCTATTTGGAAAGAAAAAAATCTTTCCTATAGTAAGCCCAAAAAAGTCATGGGTTGGTTCTATCAGTGGTTTAATAGCTGCTATTGCTGTTATGGTTTTATTTTCAATTCAGGGTTGGCTAGGGGATTATTTTTCGTTAAATGATGCTCTAGTTTTTGGACTAATTGCTGGAGTTTTTGGTCAACTAGGCGATTTTACTGAATCTCTACTCAAAAGAGATGCTGGTGTAAAAGATAGCGGAACATTATTAGCAGGACATGGAGGAGTTTTAGATCGGTTTGACTCATTGATATTCGCCATGCCTTTATCTTATCTTTACATCCATTTTTTAATGCATATATAATACTTTCCATAAATGAAACTCAAAACAATTCTGGCAACGGATTGTGGGAGCACCACAACCAAAGCCATTCTTATAGAGCTTGTTGAGAATGAATACAGGCTGACATATAGAGGGGAAGCACCTACCACTGTTGAGGCACCATTTGAGGACGTCACCAGAGGCGTCTTAAATGCTGTGATGGAGATAGAGGAACTCTCTAACAGAAAAATTATCAATAAAGATAAGATCATATCTCCATCCAAAAATGATAATGGAGTAGATATTTACATATCTACCAGTTCTGCAGGCGGAGGATTGCAAATGATGGTTGCTGGAGTAGTAAAAACCATGTCCGGGGAAAGTGCAGAGAGGGCTGCCCTTGGGGCAGGCTCCATTGTGATGGATATTATTGCATCAAATGACGGCCGACTTCCACATGAGAAGATTAAAAGAATTAGAGAATTACGACCAGATATGATCCTTTTGTCTGGTGGCATTGATGGAGGCACAGTTTCCCATGTTGTGGAGCTTGCAGAAATACTTGCCGCAGCAAATCCACAACCAAGACTTGGGCAGGATTACAAACTTCCAGTTATATATGCTGGAAACAAAGATGCTAAGGATAAAATAGAAAATACACTGGGTGAAAAGGTAGACCTTGATCTAGTAGACAATATTCGACCTGTATTAGAACAAGAGAACCTGGAACCATCTAGAGATAAAATACACGATCTATTTATGGAACATGTTATGCAACAGGCACCTGGATATAAGAAATTAATGTCCTGGACAGATGCTCCGATTATGCCCACACCAGGAGCAGTGGGTTCTTTGATTGAGATGATCGCTGAAAAAGAAAATATTACTGTTGTTGGAGTTGATATTGGCGGAGCTACTACCGACATATTTTCTGTATTTCAAGGTAAATTCAACAGAACGGTAAGCGCTAACTTAGGTATGAGCTATTCGATCTGCAATGTTCTTGCAGAGTCGGGACTGGACAATGTATTGCGCTGGGTTCCATTTGATATAGATCGTAAAGAGCTTACGAATAGAATAGGTAATAAAATGATTCGACCAACCACAGTACCTCAATCATTGGAAGAATTATTTATTGAACAATCCATAGCCAGAGAGGCACTTAGACTTTCTTTTAAACAGCATAAGGAATTTGCCGTAGGACTAAAAGGTATTCAGAAAGAAAGAACCATTTCAGATGCATTTGACCAAACAACCTCTGGAGAGTCTCTGGTTAATATGATGGATCTGGACCTTCTTGTAGGTTCCGGCGGAGTTTTAAGCCATGCTCCTAGAAGAGAGCAATCTGCAAAGATGTTAATTGATGCCTTTATGCCAGAAGGTATTACCCAATTAGCAGTTGATTCTATTTTCATGATGCCTCAATTAGGAGTCCTTGCCCATGTTGATAAAAAGGAATTTTCTGAAGACGCGAGAAAAGCTGCACTTGAAGTATTTCATAAGGATTGCCTAATAAGACTTGGAACATGCATTACCCCTATTGGGAAAGCAAAACCTGGAGAGGTAATTCTCAATGTAGTGCTGAAGCTATCGGATGGTACTACAAAAGAGAAGGAGTTAATCAATGGTGAAATCGTTAGATTAGAGGCTCCTTACGAGCCTATTCAAGCGGTTTTAAAACCATCTAAGAACATGGATATAGGTGGTGGAAAAGGACAAGAAATAGAAACTAATATTTTTGGTGGAACAGTAGGATTGATATTTGACGGTAGAGACAGGCCTATTACGATACCAACAAATAAAGAGGAAAGGCTACAATCAATTAGATCATGGTCAGATGCATTAAATGAGTACCCAAAAAACTGAACGAGTTATATAATGGCGCACGCATATACACCCGGTTTAAAAGTTCTTCAACACTCAAAAATAAAAAAAGAGAGAAGATTGCCCATAAAGGGAGAGGTGCATAAGAATATAGGGGACATAGTTGACGCTGATGAAATAGTTGCAGAAACAAAACTTCCCGGTAACGTACATATGTTGAAGGTTGCCAACAGGTTAAATATCGCCCCTGGAGACATTAATGATGTTCTTTCAGTTGATGAAGGCGATTCAGTAAAAAAGGGCGAATTAATTGCTGAAACCCAAGGACTCTTTGGGTTTTTTAAAACTAGTCTTCAATCACCTATTTCTGGTACAATTGAGTCCATATCCGATGTTACAGGTCAAATAGTTATTAGGGAGAGACCATTACCTGTGGAGGTAGACGCCTATGTTAGTGGCAGGGTCTCAGATATTATTAAAGATGAAGGGGTTACTGTTGAATCAGACGCTGCATACGTTCAAGGAATATTTGGAATAGGAGGAGAGGCTAGAGGGGATTTAGAAATCGTATCTGGATCAAGGGACAGCGAATTAACTATTGAAGATATTAAAGAGTCACATTCTGGTAAAATAATTGTAGGGGGTTCTTTTATAGGCATAGATGCCTATAAAAAGGCTCTTGAACTAAAGGTTAGGGGAGTTGTTGTAGGTGGGTTTAATTATTATGACCTTGAAGAGGTTTTGGGTTATAGATTGGGCGTAGCTATAACTGGCACTGAAAATCTAGAAACCTCATTAGTTGTAACGGAAGGCTATGGCAATATTAAAATGAGTGAACGAACCTATAACTTACTTAAGTTACATGATGGCAAATTTGTTTCCATCAATGGTGCGACTCAAATTCGCGCTGGGGTTATTAGGCCAGAAATTGTTATTCCCTTAGAAAAAGGTGAGATTTCAGATGTCATTGATGCCAAAGAACGAAATCTTGGTATGGAAATCGATTCGTTAGTTAGAGTAATTAGAGCTCCATTTTTTGGAAAAATAGGAAAAGTAGTTGACCTTCCTTCTGACTTGAAGCGTATGGAATCAGAGACTATGGTGAGGGTTGCAGAAATCAAAATTGATGACGAAAATATAGTGGTTCCGCGTTCAAATTTAGAAATGCTACAAACCGATTAAATAGCACAATGAACTTAAAAGAGATATTTACATTCAATTCCGAATCTAGTGAGCTAGTGTTAACAAAGGATGATGAGCTATTTTTAGAAAAGATTGCAAAAAAAATACATCAACATGGAATGGTTACTCCTGCGGTGTTTTTTTTAGAAATGACCAAGCCTTTAGCGCTATTAGGAAGTCACTTTCTTGTTTTTTTTGGACCAATTATTAATTCTTTTATTCAAGCTGAAAACTATTACAGGACCGTTCAAGTGTTTGAAGAACCAAAAAATGTTGAAATTTTGTTAGAAATTATTGAAAGGTTAGATAAAAATGAATGATCGTGAATTCCTTATAGGTAGTGGCATTTTTGCTGCATCATTTATTATTTATTTATCCTTTGGTGCTCCACATTTTATCACAGGAAGGCTTGTGATGTTTCTTTCTATTGTACTTTTTTCAGGTATACTGATTTACAGTACGAGAAAGGCTCAGAGAGGAGAAGATATTTTTTTGAGGACAATTCCTGGCTTGAAGGCTGTTGAGGAAGCTGTAGGTAGATCAACTGAGATGGGAAAACCTGTTTTATTTGTTCCTGGTATATCTGATATGGATCAGGTAGAAACTGTAGCCGGGGTTATCGTTTTAGGTCATGTATCTAAAATGACTGCTAGATACGAGACCCCACTTAACGTACCGGTTTCAAGGGCTATAGTCATGAAAGCTGCTAGGGAGGCGTGCAAAGAATCATATCTTGTTGAGGGTCGCCCAGATATGTTCCATGAGGATATGGTTCATTATGTCACGGATGAGCAGTTCGCTTATGCAGCCGGAGTAAATGGAATCATGGTCAGAGAAAAACCAGCAGCTTGCGTTTATATGGGTAAGTTTTATGCAGAATCTCTAATACTAGCTGAAACTGGTAATTCTATCGGCGCTATTCAGATAGCGGGCACAGCGTCACAATCCCAAATTCCTTTTTTTGTTACAGCTTGTGACTACACATTAATTGGAGAAGAGTTTTTTGCAGCCAGCGCATATTTATCCGACAAACCAGAGCTTGTAGGTGCTGTAAAAGGACAAGATATGATCAAAGTAATTATCTTAATCTTGATTTTCTCGGGAATCATATTACGTATGCTTTTTGATCTAGGATACCTTAATATGAGTATACTTGAACTATTAACAGTGAGATAGGAATGCTTTGGAAGCGACAAATACCAATCCTAATAGTTTCCCTTATCGGATTTGCTACCCTATTAGGGTGGTTTTTTGACCAGCCTACTTTTAAATCATTTGTTGATGATGATGCAACTCAATGGTTCGACATCCTTGCTGCATTTGCTATTTTTCTTGGCGGGTTAAATTTATTAAAACTACAGACCCAAAAGGTTCTAATGAAACAAAAGGGTTGGCAATACAGCTTATTTGCTATTGGAGGATTGTTATTTGCCATCGTAGCGGGGTTTTTTGTTAAAGGTAACCCTGATGTTGCCTGGGGTGCTCATGTAACCTCTAAGGGTACTTTATTCAAGTGGATGTTTAATTATATGGTGTCGCCTATGCAGGCTACTATGTTTGCTCTTTTGGCATTTTATGTTGCATCTGCTTCCT
>JAYNUL010000079.1:0-2144 GCA_038281125.1 Fidelibacterota bacterium
GATAGAGCAACAGCCTTCTAAGCTGTGGGTCACAGGTTCGAATCCTGTCCGGGGTACTTTGAAGTTTTACTTTTTTCAAGTCTCCGCTAATTAAGACTAAATGTTAGCCCCATTATATGAACATCTTCTGGGCTCTTTTTATTTAAGTCTTCGATCTTGAACTGATAGTACAATCTTATAGATCTTTTACGTGGTAGATCAAAATCAATTCCAAAAGAAAGCCTATATTCATTTAATGAATTATCATTTGAATTAGCAGGATGAAAAACTTCATATGAAAAAAATGGCTCAAGCTTTTTACTTAGCTTATAATGAACATAGAGTTTGTTTCTGTACAACTCATCTGGATCTTCATTTTTTTCATGTGTTCTTTGAAATCTAGTTTTGAATTTTACCTTGAATGGCTTCATTCCAATTTTATATATCCCACCAAGACCGATTCTATTTTTTACTTTATCATCAAAAATTGCATGACGAATTGGAATTATAACACTAAGGTCATCAATTATTTCATAGCTAACGGTTAATTCAGTGAAAGTTTGTTTAAATGATAATTCTTTTCCAGATAGCCTCAAACTTTGTTCACAATCTAACTTTAATGAGTAAGGTAGCTTGAACCCGTAAGAAATCGTATTCCTTGATTCAAAATCATCAGCACTAAATAATGACTTCGAGAATAATAGGAAGAATAGAAACCAATGAAACTTAATAAAATTTTTGATTTTCATGGTTTGTTTAAATGCTGTTTTTTGAAGTCTAATCTTTGTAAAAAACTCTTATATTGACACGATTACTTTTAAAATTTATTCTACCCACTTTAGCTCTCAATAGATTTAATCCAGTTTTTTCTGAAAGCTCATCGATTAATTCTTGATTTTTCTCAGGTGCTATCTTATCTAAATCATCATATACTATCGCTTTACTCTTAAGAAGGTTATTGACCCAATATCGTTCAAGAAAGTATGTTAATACAACAATAGCTGCATTTGCAAATAATACCTCAGAAAATGCAACATTGTTCGCACTTAGAGCATTGATGACACCTATGGTAATCACAATAAACAAATAGGTCATTTCCTTAATTGGTATTGGATCTGTTCTGTATCTGAGTATGGCAAAAACAGCGAACAGGCCAAACCCAAAAGCAATATTCACATCTAGATTACCTAAAATGTAAGCAAAGAAGAAAATAAGAGAGTTAAACATAAAGTAAGTAAATACAAAGTCATTGCCCTTATGATCTCGGTGATAGATTAATTTTATGATGACATACGCTACAATAAGGTTAAATGTAAACCTTATGAGCATTTCAGTAGGTATGTATGAAGATTCCAAAATAATATATATTGGTTCGTATTATAAATAAATAATTATAATAGATGTTCTAAGCTAACAAAGTTCTAACATAATTAATTCTTTTTTTTTGATGAAATCAGTGGTTCGTTGTTATTTATTTCTTTATGTACAACGTATTTCCATTTCTTGATTTGATAACTGGACATAGCTTCTTTAATTAAAAGGTTTTGAGCTGGTAAAAAGCTAAATCCCAACCAATAAAAACCTCTCCCCTTATCTCAATAATCCTACTTTTTTAATTATTTTTTTGTAACAATGTCTAGAAGCTCAACTTCAAAGATAAGGACACTGTTTGCAGGAATTGTTGGCCTTGGTCTAGCACCATAGGCAATATTAGGATGAATAAAAAACTCATATTTTGCGCCTACTTTCATTAGCTGAAGACCCTCGGTCCATCCTTTGATTACCTGATTTAGACCAAATTCTGTTGGATCTCCCCTTTTGTAGGAACTGTCAAATTCAGTACCATCAATTAATCTTCCTGCGTAATGGACCTTGACCTTATCTGCTGCAACAGGACTATCTCCATCACCCTCTCTGAGCACTCGATACTGTAGTCCAGTGGGTGTCTCTTTCACATCAGGGTTTTCAGCCTTATTTTTATCTAGGAATTCATCTGCTTTTTTTAGATTTACTTCCCCTTCTCTCTTTGCCTGGTCTCTAATACTTTTCTGAAGTGAGGCCATAACCTCTCGTCTTTTTTTCTGGTCAAGCTTTACTAGGTCACCATCCATCATTGCATCGGTAAGCCCTGCCATAAAAACATCATAATCGATCTCTACTGCTTG
>JAYNUL010000079.1:2244-7118 GCA_038281125.1 Fidelibacterota bacterium
GCAACTCCTAAAAAAGGATGATTAGATATAAATGATAATATGGTACTTACGAATTCTAATATGAAAATACCCAGACCACCAAAAATTAAATACCATGCTATTTGTTTTTTTTCCATATTGCCCGTTAATCACTAATTACGATGTTGATAATTGATTCATTTTCGGTATGTTCGTCAAAGATAAATTACAGAATTTTAACAAGATTCAATTAAAAATTAATGAATCCAGAAACAGACTTTTCAATACGAAGCTTCCTGGGAGGCTATGATAAGAACTTTACTTATTTGATTACTTGCAGCAGAACCGGAACGCAGGCCATAGTTGATGCTGCAATAGATACAAGTGAGATTACTCAATTTTTAAGACATGATCCTGCGGCAATCTTGATTACACATGGTCACTCGGACCACATTGCATATCTTGACAACTATATGAACGAGTATCCAGGAGCTACTATTCTTGGACATCCAGATTCAAAACTCAAAGAAAGATACTCTAATTTTAAAAAAGTTGGTAACAATAAAGAGTTTATCATTGGGAAAATGAGATTTAAATGTTTCCATACTCCCGGACACTTTTTTGACTCAATTTGCTATAATATCTCACCTGTCCTTTTTACGGGAGATACAATGTTTGTAGGGCGTACTGGAAGAATAAAAGGGAAAAACAGCAACATTGAAGATCTGTATGATTCTGTTTATAATAAAATCCTGAAAATGCCTGGAAGTATAAAAATATTTCCAGGACACGACTACGGAGAAAGGCCTAATACCACACTTGAGGAAAATATTTTAAACAGTCCACTTCTAAATGCAAAAAATCTTGATGACTTCAAAAAAAGGATGGATGATTATGAAAAAAATAGAAATATTGGATCCTAATCCAAAAGGATTAACCAGCTTTTACTTTTTCCTATTATTCGTCCTTATTGGGTGTAATAGCACCACCAATAATGCTCAGTGCACTGATTGTGGAGAGGGCTTGGCTGATGGATACCTCTACAAAAATGTAATGGTAGAGGATATAACAACAAGCTTGTTGGAGATTGATTCCTCAATAGGCTTGGATCAGTGCATAAGATATAAAACAGATGGTACAGATTTTACAGATGCAATAGTTGTTAATGATTGTTGCTGTACCATCTACTAATTGTTAAAAGATATTCCTGTTTCTAGAAAAAATAATTTGAAGGTAGCCATCATTGCTATACACGGCTGGAAAGGCAATCGTTCATCCATGGAGCATGTAGCAAATGCTTTAAACATAAAGTATGCTCTATGGACTTTTATACAAGGGCCCTATGTGGTTAGCGATAATGAGTATTCATGGTTTGAGGGAAACGAAAAGGAAGGGTGGAGATATCAAGAATCCTTTGACCTATTACATCAGGCCATTTTAAATCTAAATAAATATGGATTTCCTATTTCTAAAATTTTTTTACTTGGATTTTCGCAGGGTGCATGCTTGGCGATGGATTTTATTATAAGACAGGAATTTTCATTAGGTGGTATTATACCTATAGCAGGTTTTATCGGGGAAAAAGACAGATTTAAAAATGATATAGTAGATGGAGCACAGGCTACACCAGTGTTATTAATTCATGGAAGCAGAGATGAAATAGTTTTACCAGCGGAGAGTGAAATAGCATTTAAACTATTTTCAGATGCCGGATTTAAAGTTCAATTACAAACACCATCAGTGGGTCACAAAATTCCGCTTCAGACAAAAGATATAATTGAAAAGTTTATATTAGAAACGCAATAATTGTTTAATTCATCCAACTCTTACGTTGATTGCCTTATCCCCTTTCATTCCAAAATCAATGTCAAAAGACACTTTCTGTCCGGCAATGAGGCCTTTTCTTTTGAGGTGTTCCCTCAGACCGCTTACATGGACAAAGTAATCCTCATTATCGTCTCCAGTGATAAAGCCAAAACCTTTTGAGGAATCATATTCTTTTACAATGCCTTTCTTCATTTTCTGTCTTTACTTTTTTCTGGGTTGAAATCCATTGAGGCTGAATTAATACAGTATCTTAACCCTGTTGGTTTTGGACCATCATTAAATACATGACCAAGATGCCCATCACATTTACTACATGTTATTTCTATGCGACGCATCCCATAACTATTATCTTGAGTTTCTTCAACCGTCCCTGGCATAGCCTCATAGAAAGCAGGCCATCCACAGCCTGAATCATACTTAGTACCTGATTCAAAGAGGTCTGTTCCACATCCTGCACATGCATACACTCCCTCCTCAAAGTGCTTATCATATTTCCCCGTAAATGCCCTTTCCGTACCTTTTTCACGTAAAATATAATACTCCTCCGAGGTAAGTGCGCGTTTCCATTCCGATTCGGTTTTTTTCATTTTCTTTTCTTCCTTACTGTTAGAGTCAGAAACCCTAGAAAAATTAACCCTCTGTTGAGAAAAGCTAGCATCAAAAATAAAT
The DNA here is from genome assembly GCA_038281125.1 of Fidelibacterota bacterium. Taxonomy (GTDB): domain Bacteria; phylum Fidelibacterota; class Marinisomatia; order Marinisomatales; family UBA1611; genus NZWG01. Next base: position 4,699 of record JAYNUL010000079.1, read on the forward strand.
GATACTAAAATCCCTACTTTGAAGATGCTATTTATAAGGTTTTTGTTTATATCCACACAAAAAAGTTATCATTTTTCCCCTTTTAAAACCAAGGTACCTGGAAAATTCTGTGACTCATTAGTTTGGAAGGATACAATTTGCGATACTCCACAACCTTTGAAGAGTTTTATCCAATCCTTTATACTCTTCAGATTCATATAAGTATTTAAATCTGTTGGCCAAGAATGACTATTCAAGTTTTCTAAGTAATGATCCATCCCCATGATAATAGTCCCTTTTTCTAAAAGCCAATTTTCTAAAATATGCATGATAAACTTTTCTGGTTCCCTTAAATAGTAGAGAACCTCCATGCTATGAACAAAGTTTACTTTTTCCTTAGGAGACCAATCCATCAAATCTGAACAAAAGTAGGTCCCATCAGAGTCTAAAGATCTAGCCTTGTCTATCATTTCTTTTGAACCATCCACTCCTATTGCTTTCTCACACAATGGATGATTAATAATTTTTCTAACAACCCATCCATTACCACATCCAGCATCAATGATAGAGAAAGGGTCAGTTTGAGATCCGATAATTTCATCCAGCATTACATTTACAGCATTAGAATGATTTTTCTCCATCCCCTCATCCTTACCATCAAGAACCCACTGACTAAATATCTCCGTAGCTTTTTTTTCTTTCATTAGGTTTTTTGATAGTAATTAAGAACAGTTGAAACAGCAATCCCAATACTTAGAAAGTATAACACTCCAGAAATTTCATCGGGTATTGGAAGCAGATAATCAAGAAGTATTACTGTTCCTGAAGCAACCCCCATCCAAAATATCAACAAAAAAACTTTCTTCCAATTTATAGGCATTATATATGAGTTAACCAAACTAGGGCATAAAAGTAAAAGCAAAAGCCTAGAATTGCTACTATGAGCATTCTGATTAATAATTTTTTCATAAACTCTATTTGCTTTAAACGGTTTCCCAAATAATCAGCTTTAGCATTCTACGGTTCACTATTAAAAATCTGTTTAGAAAACTAGCGATTTTATGAATTGGTTTTGGAACTCTCTATTTAGAACATGGTTTCTTGTAGTCACCCATGGCTAAGTTTGTATTAGTAGCACAACATCCCTGTTTTGATGAATGATTACTTAGCATATTATTCTTGTAATCTAAAAACTTATTTGGGGATTGGCTGGAAGCAACAATAATTATTATAACCAAAAGACCAAGAAAAGAAAATAAGGTTAAACGTTTCATTTTTTACTCCTTTATGATAAAATATTTGAAGGTATTTGATGGACTTAAATTTAAAAAGAGGACAGGGCTAAGAGTAAAATTTATTTGATGAATACACGCTATTAACTGAACCAATTTTCAGTGGCAAAGAAAATAAATTGAAGGCAATGGAAATTCTATTTTCTTTGCTTTTATTTTCAGGAACTGAGTGCTCAATATTAGAGTCAAATAATATTAATTTCCCTGTCTGAGATTTTTTTTCCCATTCAAAAGTTTCAGCATCAATTTTTTTTCTAAAATGAATATCACCTGAATTATAAGGAACATGAAGATAATAAACTCCAGATAATTCAGATCTTTTTTTATGATCATGCCAGCCAGTAGATTCTCCAGGCCCAGCAATATTGAACCAGAACTCATCCATAGGTAATCCCAACTCTTTGTAAGGCACCACCAGAGATTTTTCCAAAATCGCTTTCCCCTCCAGACATGCAGTGCGAAACAATTTTCTTAACTCTGGAAAATACTTAATGCTTAGATATTGATTTTCCCATCTCCCATTTATTTTATGAGAATATGTGGTCCTCTTTCTATTTTGATAAATGGAGTTAATGATTTTATCATGGTATAAATCAAGGATTTTTGGAAAGTACTCTACGCAATTAAATTTACTTTTATCCATCAATTATCAAGTGAATGTTACTGTTTAAGGATACCTGATTTTGTAAAACCAAAGGTCTGATGAATGACTGAAAAGCAGAAAACAATCACAATTACCTTTTGAGAAAGGACTTGAAAAATCAAGGCTGATTCGCTCGAATTAACAGACGGTCCATATTGAAGTATGATTACGTAGGTTAAAATAGATATAAAAAACATAGCATAGCCGATTGCATATCGCTTTTGCAAGCCATCTGACCGAAAAATTACTATAGTGTAAAGAAGAGCTGTTACCAAAAAACAATGAAAAATATTATTGGCAAAAAAAACATGCGGTGCAAATACGACATCAGATGGTGTGAACCCTGTACCAATCATGCAAACCGAACCGCCGATAGCAAACAGTGTTCCTACCCATGTCAGTATATAATTAATCCTATCGTTACCCAATAGCTTAGGTAACAATAGGTAATATGATATAAAAGTAATTCCAACGATAGTAAGTGACATAGCAAAAAGAATCATGGA
>JAYNUL010000080.1:0-7085 GCA_038281125.1 Fidelibacterota bacterium
GCTCAGGAGAGATGCATGAGCCTTTAATGGCTATTGCTAGAAATTGCCCGAACTTAGTTCTACCAGGATGGATTGAAAAAGATGAAATAAATACTTTGCTTGAGGTTTCAAAAGCTGGTGTTTTGCCTTACCCCTCATCACTTGACTTCATTAGATCTTACCCAAACAAAGTTGGAGAATATCTTAGCAAGAATCTTCCAATTATTTCGAGTGTTCAAGGTGCTATGGATGAGCTTATTTCTAAATTCAACATTGGCATCACTTATAAAAATAATTCTCCTCAATCTTTAGTTGAGACCATTCAGTATATTGAAGATAATGAAGATGTAAGAAAATCCATGTCAGAAAATGCTGGTAGATGCTTTACTGAGATGTTTGATGCTGAAAATGTTTATAATGATTACATTTCTTATATTGAAAAAACATCTAAAAATTTATGAATCACAACGCATTAGAAGAAAACAGATAAGATGCAAGGGCAAAAAAGTTTCTAGCTGTAAAAAATCATTACTCTTACAGGGATGAGAAATCTTATCTTATTGATCCAATTGAAAATTATTATAATCTAATAAAAGATATTCCAGGCTCAGTTAAGTTTCTTGAAATTGGCGGAGGTATGGGAGAAAACTCAGAACCTATTCTTGAAGCAGGCCATAGACTTCATTCAATCGATATTTCATCAAAGTCTGTTGAAATTATGAAAAAAAGGTTTGAAAAATATGACACATTCTCAGCAGAAGTTGCTGATATGGAACAATTACCTTTTAAGGATAAATCATATGATGTAATAGTTAGTGCGGGCAGTTTAAGTTACGGAGATAATTTTAAAGTATTAAACGAAATATACAGAGTTTTAAATAGTGGGGGCATATACATTGCTTTAGATTCACTAAATAATAATCCAATATATAGGCTTAATAGATATATTCACTACCTTAAGGGCAATAGATCTAAAAGTACTTTGTTAAGAATGCCAGATCTAAATTTATTAAATGAATATGAAAAAAAATTTCATAATGTCCAATTAAACTTTTATGGATCACTAACATGGATATTTCCCATATTAAATTTTTTTTTCAATGAAGATACACTCAGAAATCTAGGAAATAAATTTGACAAAAAAATTAGTGTCAAAAAATCTGCATTTAAATTTACTATGAAGGCATTCAAGCTATGAATCATTAATGATTGTTGAGATAATAAACATACAAAAATAAATCTGCTCCTATGGAAAAAAATCTAAAAAATCTTTCGAATCCTAAAAATTTTAATCATCCAGTTTCAATTGAGAATATTGATAAAAATATTCTTATTGAAATGATTAAATCAATGATACTAATTCGTAAAACAGAACAGCAGCTTGCTATAGGGAGAAAGACTGGTTTAATTGGTGGGCCTGTCCATTTGGGGGCAGGACAAGAAGCTATTGCTGTTGGAATATCCCAATCTCTCACTGCAACTGATAGAGTTTTTGGAGCTCATAGATCTCACTCACACTTACTAGCACTCAATCCAAATTTTTATAAGTTATTTGCTGAGGTATTAGGAAAAAAAACTGGTTTCTCAAAAGGCATGGGTGGCTCAATGCATCTATTTGATCAACAAAATGGTTTTTATGGTTCTGTACCAATTGTTGCAGGAACAGTATCATTGGCAGTAGGTGCTGCAATGGCAGCCAAGATGCAGAATAAGAAAGATATTGGCTTGGCCTACATTGGTGATGGTGCAGTTGAAGAGGGCGTTGTTCACGAGTCTTTCAATTTAGCTAAAATTCAAAATGCACCCATGTTATTTGTTATTGAAAATAATCTTTTTGCAAGTCATATGCATATTTCATTGAGACAAACAAGTAATATGACTGCCAGATTTGCTGAAGCAAACTCAATACCATATGAAATAGTTGATGGAAATGATGTATGTGAGATTTATCATACTGCAAAAAAACAAATTGATGAGATGAGAGATGGAGGGGGACCGAGATTCATTGAATTGGTAACTTATAGACACTATGGACATGTTGATTGGAGAGATGATATTGATGTTGGTGTAGACAGGTCTCTAGATGATGTTTCTAATTGGAAAGATAGAGACCCTATAACTCGGTTATCAAAATCTTTGGTAAATAATGGTATTTGGACTATTGAAGAAGAAAATTCTTATTGTGAAGAAATAGATAATAAAATATTTGCAGCTTGGGATAAGGCTATAAATGACCCTTATCCAGAACAAGAGTCAACCTTAAACTATGTTTTTGCTTCAAAGAAGAGTAAGTCATGAAAAAACATAACTACGGAACAGCAATTTTATCTGCCTTTGAATACTTATTAGAAAATTACCCAGAAGTATTTGTAATAGGTCAAGGATTATGGAGTCCATGGTATGTCGGAAATACCATGACAGATTTAGATAAAAATTTTGGATCAGAAAGAATAATAGATACACCTGTATCAGAATCTGCTTGCACTGGAGCAGCTGTTGGAGCCTCATTGGCTGGCATGAAACCAATAGTTGTTCATCCAAGGATGGATTTTATGATTTTTGCAATGGACTCTATAGTTAATCAAGCAGCAAAATGGTCACATATGCTTGGCGGTCAGGCAAATCCGGGATTAACCATACGCTCTATTATTAATAGAGGTGGTGAACAAGGTGCTCAGCATTCACAAGCACTTCATGCATGGTTTGCACACGTTCCAGGTTTGAGAGTAGTAATGCCATCAACAGTAGCAGATGCAAGAGATCTTTTAATTGCATCAGTTTTAAGTCCTGATCCAGTAATGTATATTGACGATAGATGGTTGTATGAACAAGAAGCGAAGCTTGGTCCAATAGTTGAACTAGATCTTTCAAAACAAAAACCATTAATAACTAAAAAAGGAGATGATATTACAATTGTATCTTCAGGACATGCTTCTTTGCTTGCTAGAAATACAGCTGAAAATCTCAGAAAAAAAAATATTTCATGTGAATTAATTGATTTAAGAATTTTAAATCCATTTTATTGTGACGATATTATAAAGTCAGTGACAAAAACAAAAAACTTATTAGTTGTAGATTCTGGAACAACTACAGGAAGTTTTTCTGGTGAGGTTATTTCAAAAGTTATAGAAAATATACCAATAGGTTGTTTAGAGACTAATCCCAGAAGATTGGCCTTGCCTGATGCGCCAGCTCCGACATCAAGAGTTTTAGAAAAAGAATATTACCTAAAAGTTAGTGATATTGAAGAAACAGTATTAAATATGATTGCTAAATAGTTTACCTAGCTTGAACTATATTATCTGACCCTGGTGGCGGGTATGGATATAAATCCTTTTCCCGCATGCATACATCAACAATCTCTTTATCGATTTTAAGTTGTAGAAGTTTTTTAGATATCCAGACTAGCGCTGTTTTTTTTGAAAAAATTGCAATAACAGTCATAAATATCAACTGGATATCAAAGATAAACGACTGATTATCAATATAAATTATCCCAAGACGACTTTTCCACGGCCTAATTAATTGGTTATATGCTAGATCAGGATCTGCATGATCAGATAATATGTCACCCTCATCAGAAAAAACAATTGATGATATATCTGTAATACCCGGCCTAACATTTAGTAGCTTTTTTTCAACATCAGTATATAAATTTGTTTCTGCAATAACATTTGGTCTTGGGCCAACCAGGCTCATGTCACCCTTAAGAACATTCCAAAGCTGAGTTAGCTCATCTAATTTAAATTTACGAATAAGATGACCTACAGCTGTAATACGAGAATCGTTAGCACCTGTTGAGTCTACACCAGATGCATCTGCATTAACTATCATTGATCTGAGCTTAATCATTTTAAATTGCTTTTGATTTTTTCCGACTCTGTAAGGAATATAAAATGGCATCTTGAAGTCTTGCAACCATACTAGAATTGATACAATAATTAAAAAAGGCGATGCAATTAACAATCCACTAAAAGATATAACTATATCCGTAATTCTTTTCATAGCTATCTTCTGTAAAATTCTTCTACTTTATCGCATACGTAATGAATGTCATCATCACTAATAAATACATTCATGGGCAACATAATACAATTTTTAAAGAATTTATCTGTATTAGGGCAATTTTGATTAAATCCAAGATTAGTAAACTGATGAATTGCAGTGCCTCCCCATTGGATAAGAGTTCCAATACTATTTTCTTTCAAGAATATTTGCAAACCATCCCTATTTTTAGCCTGAAGTTCATAGTTTTGGTATGTATCATAATTATCTCCATTCTCAATCGGAGCAGCTGGAAGTATTAGTTCATCAAGGTGGTTGAGACGCATTTCATAAATACTTGCAACTTCTCTTCTTCTATCAATAACCTTTTGATAAGACTTTAATTTAAAACTTAAAATTGCAGCTTGAATATTATCTAGACGAGAATTTCTACCCCAACGTTTCACCTCACCATCAATGTCTCTACCGTGATCATGAATTTGATAAATATTATGATAAAGGTTTTTATCATTTACCAAAACGCCACCAGCATCACCAAGGCATCCAAGGACTTTTGCAGGAAAAAAACTTATATCAGAAGCAAGTCCAAAGGTGCCAGCATGTTGCCCCTTATATTTAGAACCAAGAGCTTGCGCAGCATCTTCAACTATAAATAGGTTATGCTTATCTGCAATTTTGTTAATTGCATCCATTTCACAGACTCTTCCATTAAGCTGTGTTGGCATTATTCCAACAGTATTTTTGTTAATAGCTTCTTCCAATGCTTTTGGACATATTAAATTGTCATCATCTTTAATATCTACTGGAATAGGGATACCTCCCGCAACTTTTATGGCTGAAGCTGTTGCTAGCATAGTATGAGAAGAAATAATAATTTCATCTCCAGGATTTATTCCAATTGCTTCAAGAAAAATTTCCATACCATCAGTTGCATTCCCCACTCCAACTGCATAGTTAACACCGGCATATTTAGCAAGTTCAGCTTCAAAATCAGATACTGCCTGTTGCAAAATGAAACCTCCAGTTGATGAGACTTCATCAATTATTTGAAGAAAATCTTGACGATCATCTAACCATAATCTTGGATATTCAAAAAAGGGAACATTTTTAATAGGCATCTTTAATTTCCTGGGTAAATATATGTAATATGTTCGTATTTTACCTATTTATGTAAATAGTTAAAGAATGTTTACTATCAAAATATTTTAATAATTTTAATTAAAATGAATATACTTAATATAATGGAGTATGTAAGGTTTTATCTTTATAATAGCTCGCAAACAGTTTAATATTTTTATTATGAAAAATTTTTCAATCTTATCATTAGTAACATTTTCTTTATTTATATCTTCGCAAGATATAGATGAGAATTTTATAAAAAGCCTTCCAAAGGATATGCAAGATGACATTCTAAAAAATATTGATGAGAAAGGAGTAACTGAGGATCCAATTTATAGAAGTATTCAGTCTCAAACTGAATTAGAAAAGAAAAATCTTGAAGATCTTAAAAAGAGATTGCAGGAAGATTTAGAGTATCTAGAAAGCAAACTTGCTGAAGATGAAGATAATATTGATAAAAGAGATGATTTAGTATTATTTGGCAGTGATTTTTTTAGAACTTACCAGTCAACATATATGCCAATAAATGAGCCTAATATGAGCCCTGATTACTTGTTGGATTATGGAGACATAATTGAAATTCAGCTCGTGGGTCAAGAAAATCTAACTCAAAATTATGCTCTAAAGCGGGACGGATCGATTAGCTTACCTGATGTGGGTAAAATTAAGTTAGCAGGACTTTCTTTAACAGATGCAAGCTCTTTAATTAAATCAAAAATAAATTCAATCTTCATTGGTACAGAGGCATTTGTTACTTTGACAAATGTAAGAGATATTAATGTAATGGTATCAGGTAATGCATATAATCCAGGCATATATACATTAAGTGGTAACTCAAATATGTTACATGCCTTAGCAGTAGCTGGGGGTATAAATGAATATGGAAGTTATAGAGAAATTGATTTAATAAGAAATGAGAAAGTAATTGAATCTTTGGATATGTATGATGTTCTAATAACTGGGCTTTATAATTCAGATAAAACTTTAAGACCTGGAGATATAATATTTGTAAGACCTGTAAAGAAGATTATTTCTATTGATGGTGCAGTAAAAATACCAGCAAAATACGAACTCAACAATGATCAAAATCTCTCGGATGTAATAGATTACGCAAATGGAATAACTGTTGATGCCGATTTAGAAAATGTGTTTCTTGATAGAGTTCTAGATGGAAAGGTAGAGTCATTACCAATTAGCAACATTAAACAATTTAAAACCATACCATCAAAAGATGGAGACAAAATATTCATTAGAAAGCATTCTTTCAGATCAGTTAATATTTTTGGTGCAGTATTGAAGCCTGGTAGGTATCTTATGGCTGAAGGTGAGTCTATAAATGATTTAATAGAAAAATCTGGAGGCTATACTGAAAATGCATACCCTTTAGGTGCTGTTTATGAAAATAAGAACGCCTTACTGATAAATAAAATGGCAAAGGATATTCTTTATGAAGAGTTTATTGATAATATCATTACAGTAAGCCAAAAAAATCCTACAGGTAACTATGATCTATCATCTGTTATTGATTTAACGCAAAATTTAAAAAATACATCACCCAATGGTAGGGTTGTTATTGATCTTTTAGATGAAGCTATTACTGAATCTATGGTAATAAGAGATGGTGATAGATTAACAATACCTGAAAAACCAGGACATATTTATATTTATGGCGAAGTATCATATGAAGGTGCTCTTAAATATGAAGATACTAAAAAAATAGATTATTACATTAATAAATCAGGTGGACTTAAAGAAAATGCGGACAAGATGGCAATTTATGTTCTTCACCCTAATGGCGACACTCAGAGATATGTTATGAAAAAAAGTCTTTTTCAGAATAATCCTGATAGAGAACTCGATTTATACCCTGGTTCAGTTATTTTTATCCCTAGGGCCATTGACAATTCAGCAACAACCAGACTGGCTGCTCAGGCATATGTATCGATATTAGGCAATATTGGAATTGCTTTGGCTTCATTATC
>JAYNUL010000081.1:0-3402 GCA_038281125.1 Fidelibacterota bacterium
GATACAAGATCCAATACCCCATCAGCACTTTGTGATATTTGAGTACCCGAATCACCAAACTGGATTTGACTCGAACCATTTAATTTAATGCCAGTATCTTCTATGTGAGTCAGGGTTACATCTTGCTCATCTCCTAGATTAATAACAGCGCCATCTGCGAGAAAAAGGTCTGAAAATTCTAAGGAACTTGTGCCAAGGTATGCCCCATCAGACTCATCGGGAACGATACCTTCATTCGTAGTGATTGTTGTAACCGTAGCTACTGTAGGGCTTGTTCCTCCAATAACTGAATTATCTATAGTTGCTCCAGAAAGAGTGATGTCGTCTGGTACATAAGCATCTGCAATTTCAGTACCCTGCCACTGCCCAGATATGATGGTTCCTACTTCATCAATTACAGAATCATTTCCTGTTGTGATAATAGTTCCGGTAACATTTGGGAAAGTGATTGTTTTATCTGAAAGTGTTGGATCTTCAACCGCAAGTGTAGTCTCAAAATCATTTATTGATTCACCTTCAAAAGTAATAGGAGATGCGCCAGATAAAATACCCATCGATGATGCCTCAACTCCTGTGATATTTGATCCATCTCCGATAAAACTATTTGCTGTTATGGTTGAGGAAGTTGAAAGAGTATTATTACCGAAATCAATTGCATCAGAGGATGAAGTAATAGATCCATCATCTAGAGTGAGGTTTCCAACCGTTGAACCACCCGATAAAGTAGCAGTCCCAGCGGTAAGTGTCCCTGATGTGGATAAAGCATCATTGCCGAAATCAATTGCATCAGAGGATGAAGTAATAGATCCATCATCTAGAGTGAGGTTTCCAACCGTTGAACCACCCGATAAAGTAGCAGTCCCAGCGGTAAGTGTCCCTGATGTGGATAAAGCATCATTGCCGAAATCAATTGCATCAGAGGATGAAGTAATAGATCCATTAGAAATAGTTACATCTCCAATCTCAGACCCAGATGATAAAGTGGATACCCCCGCAGTAAGAGTTCCGCTTGTCGAAATATTATCATTCCCGAAAGATATGTTTTCTGTACCAGATGCTATGGTACCATCAGTAAAAGTTAAATTGCCAATTGTAGAACCTGATCCTAACGTTGCTATTCCGGTGTTAATTGTACCCGTTGTAGAAAGGTCATCATCTCCAAAGTCTATTTGATTAGATGCAGATGATATGGATCCATCTGCTAACGTTAAGTTCCCAATCGTAGTGCCTGATCCTGAGCTAAGTGTCCCAGCAGTAGTTATAGTCTCATCATCAAAAGAGATGGTGCCACTTTCACTAGTTATACTACCACTATCAATAATCATATCACCAACATAAGCTCTAGACTGCGCTTGAACAGTGGTGAAATTTCCTATTTGTGGATTATCAGACCCAATCACAGCGCCATCAATTGTTCCACCATTGATATCCATATTATCACTATCTAGCATTGCTATGCTTCCAAGCCCTAAGGAGGCCCTTGCTACTGAGTCGCTTTCAACTGTCCACTCTGAACCGTTTGATACAAGAAAGTTACCATCCTCATGCTCCAGTGAACCTATTGCTTCTAAGTTTTCATTATAGCTTTGCTTGGAATCAGCATATGCTTTTATTGATTGCTGTGTAGCTAATTGTAATTCAGAATCAGATGCCATATCATCTTCGTCTAGAACAGCAAATCCACCAATTGTTGATGCCATTACAGTTCCCCTAACCGTCAACGTGTCTCTTGAAAAAGTAAGTAGATCGCTATCATTTGTTAGACCCATTAAATTCCCATCAATAGTTATAGTGCTATCAAGTGTTATATTATAACCATCTGAAGGGACAATGCTTATTCCACCATTTATAGTTTGTATTGATATATTACCATCACCAATTACAATATCATCTGCAGCTATAGAAGATGGGTTCCCCCATGTACCAGCGCCATCGCCATCAGATATCCATGTTTGTCCAGAGTCCCCAGCAGATGAAATACCATACTCTATTTTACTTGCAGAAAGGAGTCCATCCTCAACTAAGTCAGTTAAGTTTGAATCCAACTTCTGATAAGCAGATAGCGTGTCATATAAATCTGCACTAGTAGCGTAATTTTCTAAAGAGTCCTTTAAAACGTAAATATCTAAATCAGGCAAGTTTGATAATGACTCGTAGTCAGCAGTTTTTGCATATGCTGAAGTATCTGATAGAAAAGAATAGAACACTGATGTTAGAACCTGCCTAGGTGATAGCGTAGACCCTGCAACAGTTAACTCTAAAAATGCCTCTGGCGGGATCACAGTAAACGGATTTGTATTTCCAAGAATTGTACTAATAATCCCATTATTGACGGTTACCTCCTGATTCTCAGACCATACTGCCTCACCTCCATCTGCGGTTCCATAAACCTTAAACAGTATCTCATAGCTTCCATCATCGGTTGGACTTCCATCTGCCTTTGTTATAAGACCTTGATAGGATATACGCCTTGGAACAGGTTGATTACTGGTTGAGCTCATTTTTTCTACACCATCTTTTTGATCAATAACAGTTTTGCCTTTTTTAGCAAATCTATCTTGTCCATTGACAATGGTTAAAAGCAAAATAAAGGTAGGAATGAATTTCTTCATGTTAAACTCCTGTTATGTACAAACACATTGATTTTTTTAATTTTTTAGTCATGTGGAAATCCTGGTGGCATTTCAGGTTCAGTGGACCCATCTTCTCCAGAAAAGATTTTGTCAACCAAAAGGTAAGCAGCTCCTAAAATAAGTGGATATTTACTATAAGAAATAAGACTCTCATTTTTCATAATGAGTCTATCAAGAGCAGGTATCTCATTTTTGAAGTTGCTTGCGCTCATGAGCTTAGTCACGCTTGACCTTAATTTTGATTCGAGCCCATATACCCCAACTTCATTCATATGAGCATATGGGCCTGTGATGTCTGCGTCCTCAATTAAATTGATATGATCTATAGATTCAAATATTCTCAATGACAGATTGTCAATTGACTGTGAAAAGTTCCATGCGACTACATATCGTGCATTTAAAGCTCTAGCATTTTTTGCGATACAAGCATCTGTGTTGCATTTTTCATTAAAACCTTTTGGTTTTACCCTGCCTTCAATATCTGTCTCCAGGTAAACATCTAGTTGAAAGCCAAGTGTTTTAATCTCACTCATAATAATGCTGTTAATAATCTGAGCATCAATGTTTTTTATTGCATTCTCAGAAAATCCTTGAACAAGAATACCAGAGAAAGTTGTGTTATCTTGATCAATATCAATGGGAAGATCTGTTGGGGTAGGTAAAGTTTCCGTTGTTGGATTGGATATTTCTACCGCTTTGACTTTTTGAGATAGATACTCCACAATTAGTGTGTCTCTGTCCTCAAATCCAATGCGATCTTTTACTTTTA
>JAYNUL010000081.1:3502-5889 GCA_038281125.1 Fidelibacterota bacterium
CTAAGAGCAAGAATTGTAAAAAGTGACAACGCCGTATCCTTAAGATATTTGTTCATTTTTATTCCTCGCTCAAGCATCACTATCAACAACAGTTGGTGTTATGAAAATAAGAAGCTCTCGTTGCTCTTTATCTCTACTACTATAATTAAATAGTTTTTTTATTAAGGGCATATCTCCCAACAGAGGGACCTTGGACTTAGCCTCATCAGCAGTATCGAAAATCAAACCCCCGATCAGTAAAGTCTCTCCGTTATTAACTCGTACAGTAGTATTGGTAGATCGCGTTGAAATCATTGGCCTTTGATCATTCCCAATAAACCCAATTATATCCTGAACAACGGCATCAATTTTCATGCTGATTACCTTGTCCTCATTAACCCTTGGTAGTACATCTAAAGCAATATTCACATGTTGATTTTCGTAGGTGTATGGATTAGTGCCAAATACACTTCCTTCACCCTGTGGTACTAAAACTGGAATAGTTGTGCCAACTACAATATTTGCTGGAGAATTGTTCATGGTTGTGACCTGTGGTTCTTGGAGCAACTTAGTGCTTCCATCGTTCGCTAATAATGAAAGCATTGCAGATACAATTGGCCTACTCAGTGTAGCAAAGTTCATCGTCTGATCACCCATTGTAATGTATCCAAGATCAAATGTGGAGAGGGTATCGGTATTTAGGTTTTTGACAATACTCATCTGCTCCCTCAAGTCCCAGTTAATTCCGATTGTTTCATCATGCCTCAGAGCGGTTTCAACAAACTTGACAGCAATATTTATCTGGTCGCTTTTCACATCTAGAGATCGGACGACTCCTTCAATAAGTGAGAAATTATTTGGTAAATCAGTCACCAATAATATGTCTTTTTCTCCTGGCTCAAGGTTGGTTGATCCAGTTGAAGAGATTGCTTTTATTTTCCCGCGAGCGGTTAAAACTTCATTCACTGCCTCCAAGGCTATGCTTCCATTAATATAGTTTAGTCGGAACATTCTTGTTAATAGCTCACCACTCATTACTTTCTTTGTAGTTGTTGGTTGAACAATAATAATATTGTCCTGGATGAACCATTCATAGTTATTTACATGTAAAATTGCATCGAGGGCAGTTTCAAGAGAAACATCATCTAGATTTACCGTAACCCTTCCTGAGACATCTTCTCCCATTATCAGATTTAGATTATCTTCCGATAAGAGCATCCTCACCACATTGACCAATTTTGCATCCTGAAAACTGAGGCTAACTCTGGATGGAGGAAGTCTATTGGAACTTGAGGCATACCTCTTAGGGCTCTTTTTTACATTATTTTTCTCCCATGCTATTTTCAAGACATGCTTCTTTTTACCACCTGTTGAAGGTTCAAGCTTTAGACTGTATTCAGGAACTCTTGTGAAATCTAGTTTAAGTTTTATTCTATCATCGATTTCATTTTGATTAACGTTTCTGGCTACACTTATTGAATATTGATACAGGGGAGACTGGTCACATTTCTTACTGAAATTCCCCTTATCCCATGTCACATTTTTAAATAAAAGAGAGATGCTCGGTGGCGCAAAAGTTTCGTTGGTTACATAGTCGAAGTTTGCACCACTAAACTCCATAACAAGTTGATAAGATTCCTCATTATCCTCAATATATACTGCATCTAAACTGGGTGCAGGTTTAAATATCCCATATTTAAAACCCTGCCCCTGCAACATGCATGCTAATATGATAAAGTAAAAAAACAATGTTCTTGGAATGTTTATTGAATATTTCATTTATTTTTCCAGTTTAAGTTTTACGCTGTATTGGTCTCGCTCCAATACCACTTGATTTTCAATTATTTCAATCACTCGAAATCCCCGAACTCGGTCGTACTCGTGTACGATTTGTCCATTGATGATGGCCTTAAATCCACCTTCAAATTGGGTAATCCCAGTTAATTTGAACCAACTATTATAAATATTGCTTCTATCATAGAAGATATCTTCTCCCCAGCTATTTGCTTGTAACAGAGCTGGAGAGCTATTTTTATTCTCAATGATTCCATCGAATATTCTATTCGCCCTTAAACTATTTTCTAGAAATAGGTCATGGTCTGTTGACCATGCAGCTATAGATTCAATTATAACTATTGATGACACTATAATTAGTGTAATTGCTATAACCTTTTCTCTAATCATGATTCAGGCTCGCCATAGGTAAGATAACCTAGATCAGCAATAACACCTTTTGGGTCTAAACTATCTAGACCAATTGAACAATATTGCATTTGAAGTATGGAATGATTTCTCTCAACCTCATCAATAAATCTCCCGATGTTGATGAAATTCCCAGACAACTTAATATTTACTGAGTGCCTCTCAATTTTTATCTCTTCTTCGCCATTCCTTTTACTGATTAATGG
>JAYNUL010000081.1:5989-7069 GCA_038281125.1 Fidelibacterota bacterium
ATAGTATTTGGTTTTTTGATTCATAATAAACTAACGAGTGATCCTAATTTTGTATCTTGTGTTCTTAAAAGAGGTTTCTTTTTCTTCAACAATGTCAACGCTTTCAAAGCTTTTTGTATCTTTTAGAGTCTTTATAAGTTTTTGCGCATAAGGGAATGCCTTCTTTTGTTGGTGTTCAAAAAATCCATCTATACTGATTGACATCTGGGAAATGTTTGATTCTAAAATATCAGGCACATCGGTTGCCTGAGTTTTGTTTATAGTAATATCTGTTACCTTAAAATCCATTGGTATCGACTGACTAAGGTACTTAAGTGTTGAAACCATACTGCGAGAAATTTCTTTATCATCTTTCACAAGTTTACTGAATGCATTTGCAATCAGGTTTTTGGAAGTCACAATATCTTTCATCTCTTGACGCATGTTTAACAGGCTTATCTCCGACTGCTTTACTGAAATCATTGATTCAAGAGGCTCTATTTTAGACCTTTGAGCAAGTGACCCAATTGAAAAAACAGTTAAGAGCACTAGTATAGCATTTTGCAGAACTTGATTGGGTCTGAAGTATTTATATTCTCTTTTATGGTCTTTAGGTAAAATATTGAGTTTTTGATCTGGATCCATAAGCAGACCTAGGTTTGCCATGTAGTCAATCTGAATTGAATTTTCTTTGATAGATCTTTTCCTATTTAGAATTTTATCGGACCTATCTTGAATAGATTCTAATGAACGATCTAATTCGATCAATTCAAGTTCATACTCTGTTTGCTTTTCTCTAAAGTTCTTCAATTCTTGCTCAAGAACATCAATACGGTCACCATAATTAAATGCAAATCCTGTGAGTTGCCTAACCTCCTCTTCGAGACCATCCAATTCGTTTTTTTCCCGAGTTATCTGAAGTTCTAGTCGCGTACATACCTCTTCCATTTGTTTTATTTTTTTGTGGCTAGTCCTTTCTTTCTCATTAATGACATTATTTATAGAAGACTTTTGACTCTTAAGCTTTGCAATCTCTTGCTCTATTTCTTCAATTGATTTAAATATTACTTTTGATTGAACTTTTAGTTGAGCTATATCCAT
>JAYNUL010000082.1:0-7004 GCA_038281125.1 Fidelibacterota bacterium
AAGATACCCATTGGTTTATAACTATAATCAATAGAAAGCGATTTATTTCCTAAGTGAAACATTTTAACTCCAAAGCCAAATGTGATGCTGAAATTATCTCCATCACTATTGATACTTCTCATACCATTTTTTGCACCAGAAGTAAGACTGACCTGTCCAAAACTTGGAATCTTATAATCTAAAGCTGCACCAATGTTCAATGACTCAGCATTATTATTGGGATGTAATGCGTCAGCAGACACAGTCAAATTCACAGTGTTTGAAACAATTGGCTTTAAGGCAAAACCAATTCTAAAAATCAAAGGTAATTCCCATTGAGATGTTCTAAACTGTCCAGCAACATCTCCATAGTTCCCATCTTCAAATTCAGAAATGTCTATTGGTTGGTAGCTATCAATTCCATCATATTGCATTCTTGTGCCATAATTTGATATACTCATGCCTATGTTCAAACCATCTTTATCATTCCCAGTAAAAGAGAAAAACTTGGTATTTACTAAAACTCCTAAGTCAACAGCAAAAGCGTTTGCGGAACTATGCCATATTTTTGAACTTATATATTTCATTGATGATCCAAAAGAAAACCAAGAAACGATTTTTCTTGAAAATGTAAAAGTCGCTGCCATGTCAGATGCTCCAAACCTTTCACCAGTCCCATTTTGATATTCCAAATTAGTAACATCCATTTGACCATAGTCTAAATGGGTGATTCCCAATCCAAAAACACCTATTTTAGGAACAACAACAGCACCTCCAGCAAAAAGCATATCTATATCCACCAACCAAGGTTGAACCATGAACAAGGCTGAAGAGTTGGGCACATTAGATAATCCTGCAGGATTCCAGTAAATTGATGATACATCATTTGCAACAGCAACATAAGCATCTCCCATGGAAGTTGCTCTACTACCTATCCCAATTTCTAAAAAATTTGCAGTTGTTGTGCCATATCGATTAATAGTTTGTCCTAATAAATCAGAAAACATTAGGCTGTATGCAATAAGAAAATATGTAAAAGATTTAATCATTATTTTATGATGGCAAATTTTCCAAGTTTCTCTTCACCAATATCTAAGGCGTCAATATGATAAAAGTACATACCCGCCGCAACCTCTAAATTTTCTCTGGTTAACATATCCCAATGAATGATGCCATTATTCGGCTCATTATTTACGACTATCTCATCAACTAAGACCCCACTTACTGTAAAAATCTTAATAACGCAATTTGCAGGAATGTGAGTGAACATAATTTTTCTACGTTGATTTAAAAATGGATTAGAAACTGCTGATTCCATCATATTTGTCATAACATATGGATTTGGTACAACTCTTATGCTATCTAAATCAGATTGAACAATTGAAGGATCTAAAGCATTTTCTTGCTCAACAGTGAAGCGGATTGTATCTGTAGAAAAATATGGCCTATTATAATCAACTTGGTATGAAGACCCTGAGGAAGGATAACTTGCACCAGAATCAAGCTGGAAGTCTAAAATAAATGCAGTTGCACGCCATCTAGACCCTACAGTTGCACCAATAAAAAATCTATCCACTTCTATATCTATAGAATCATTATTATTAACATCTTGTACAACAACATCCATTATAGGATACTGACCAGTTGAAGTATCGATAAATGATGTGTTTTGAACATAAAAGTTTACTGCGGGTTCAGTTATTTTACTTGTTCCTATAGAAATTCCATTTTCATCTCGAATTGTACCAGACCTAGCAATGCCAACATATGCTGAATCATTGTCTGTGAATGTAATGTTGTACTTCCATGAAAGCTGCAGGCCTTCTGAAACAGTAGGAGTAACTCTCATATTACCTGCTCCAGTTACCCAACCAGATCTTTCATAACTCAATGATGGTGTCTCTACTTCCGATGGATTAATTTCTAATTGCAGTCCATCAAAGATATCTGTCAAAATTGGATTGGATCCATTTAGGACCCAATAATTAACTGTATCCTTATATACTAGATTTTGTCCTACATATTTCGAAGGATCTTCAAAATATATTAAAATAGTACTATCAGTCTCATCAAAGATTTGGATCCCGTTGGTAACGTACTGAAATCCATAATCATAACCACTTATACTTGCTATTGTATCTGTCAAAAAGGTAAGAGCATAATTATGCCCCTGCTTAAGTGATCCTTGAGCCCTTATGAAAGGCTCTACCGATCCTGTGCCAAGTAATTCTACTTCTTCAACAGTGACTTCAGGAGGTACATAGCCAGCTGCTCTTGGGTGAGGAGTAACCACTGCAACATTTTTCCCAATTGATCGAATTTCTTCTGCTTCATCAAGTTCAATAACTACATTGTTTTCTGATGGTGCAATTCCTGGACCTATATTAGGTGCACCGTAGTCATATGCCACAACTGCATAATAGTACGTTCTTCCGTTTTGAACTGTGTTATCCACAAAGATATGAGTTATCCCTGTTTCACTTCCTAAATTATATCCAGATCCATTGACTAGACCAAAATCTGTAAAACCATAAACTCCATCTACTAAATCACATTGATAAATTGGCTTCTTAAACATTGGAGTGCCATAACCATCTGTGATAATTTCTGGATCAGACATATATTTATCTGTTGAACGATAAACTTTATACCCTTCAAAGTCGTTAACATTCCCAACAAATGGATCTCTTGTTTTTGTATCTGCGATGTCATCCCAGGTTAGAATCACTTTACCATCTCCTGCAGTTGCGGTTAAGGTTGGCATTTTTGGAGGCTGTGCAAAGCGGTAATCTTTTTCGTAAATGACTTGTACGATCCTCTTTAATTCATAAAGTGCTGGTGCAGTGTGATCCTCAGAGCTAAGTCCTTCAAGTGGATCATAAGAATGTAATTCAGACATAGAAATTCTTTCTACTCTTCCCTGATACAGAGGAAAAGGTCCTGAAGCAAAAACTTCTACTAAGTTGGATACATTATCCAGATACTCTTCTAATGAATCTACTCCAATAAGCCCCCACATCGCTTGGTCGTTTTTAAACCATGTTGTTTCATTCGAAGGAGCATGACTTGGAATAGGAAACATACGGAAGGTTGTTAACCCTACCATATCAGACTCTGAAACATCCGTAGTATTAAAATTGGGTTCACATCCTACACCTTCAAGAAAATCTGGTTTATGGTTCCCCTCGCTTCCATCTAAGTCAGGCCCATCATAATTTAGTTCTCCAGGAGCAACGCCATCTATTCCAATATCATCGCCATAGCTCTCTGATAATTGATAAATTCCATCGCCATTGGCATCATCTCCATCCTCCCAATCTTGATCTTCATCAGCATCCCAATGTTCTTTTAAATCTTCTACATTCAATTTATAAAATTCTAAAAATGCATTTAAATCGCTAATACCATCAGTAGGACCAATCAATGCAGTTGCTTCGTTATCCCGTTTTTCATCAATTAAACCATCATTATCATTATCTATATTGTCATAAGCTAATCCAGGACTTTCTAAATATGCAAAACCCATTACGCCTGTTGGAAGTCCACCAGCTCCCACCCCATTTATATCCCATGAGTAAGCCATATCTTCTTGTTTATTGAAATAACCAAGATCATCATCACCATCTCCACCAATTGAATTATCTAACCAATAGCCAAAAGCCACATCTCTAAGGTCATAATCTGAAATATTAGCAATGGAATATTCCCAAAAAATAGCATCCCTAGCCTGAGGATTATTCCATTGAAATCCTCTCACCGAAACACGAAGACCCAATCCTCCCCACGGGGCACCTGGTTGTATCGTGACGTCGGGTTTTAAATCTCCAATATAATGACCTGGTCTGGGATAATATTTAACTTTATCTTCTGTCCCAAGGTTTTCTTGATCTTGAGCATCATTTACCACATAATATGATTCTTGATCAGCATAAATAACACCTCTCCCAAATCTTCCGTTCCACTCCCCTGGCCATTTAGTAGCCAATCCAGTTGAAGGCCAGCCATTCAATGGCCAAGAATTTGGAAGATTTGATAAAGCAGGATATTCTCCAGTTTCATTAAAATAACCGAAAACTGGATAAAATCCCCATTCAACTGTACCAGTTGGATCTAAGTCCATTTCTTCTCTATAACTCGTTTGTAAGTAATGAAGTGTATGTCTCTCATTAGTAGGATCAAGTAATTCGAGTAAATCTGTTATGGGTATAGTGTCAACTGTTGCTAAATCTCCATCATCTTCAATATAAACTTTTGCACCAATCAACAATCCAATTCCATCGGTCATTTTTAACCCATCAGGATTATTTGGCCATTTTGATACGTTTACCCTAGGCCAATCTGAAAGTTCGGTGGTATTTCTAAAATAAATAAAAACTCTATTCCCTGTCATGTAGCCCTCTTTTTCAGCAGCAATATCTCCTGCTGGATCTTCTGGGCCTTCATACACTTTCCCCTGGGAAAGGACAGCATTCACCACAATAGTAAAAATAAAGAAGAATATGGTAAAAGGTTTCATTTGCATTAGAAATTAATCCCAATAGCTAATTTTAATGACCTTGGAGATGAAAACATGGAAGGATTTTTTATTCGATCTTCAAATTCATTGAAATCACTTCTATGTCCAGCATAATCTGTTTCACGGATTACTGCTGTATAGGCACGACCAGTTTCACTATTTACCCCATTTTCATTTAACCGGTCTAATAGATTGTAAACTGTTAAATCTAGTTTTGCAGAAAATCTGTCAAATAATTTAAAATTATAGTAAAGGGTCGCATCTACTGTATAAGTTGGCGGCTTATAATCATTATTGGGATATAAATTTATTCTTGATAACACACTTTCGCTTTGAGGAGAAAAAGTGTAAGGAGATCCAGAATTATAATAAGCAGTCATAGTGCCACCATACCTTGATCCCAAAAACATCAAGGTACCATTAAGAGTATGTCGCTGATCCCAACTCATAGGTATAAAGCGATTGACTGGATCCATATTGTTACCCGCTCTATCAAATGTTTGGGTGGGGTTATCAGCATTGCCTCTAGTATATTGAAGTGTGTAGTTAACCATGCCTTTTAGCTGCCCATAACCAGCGTCCAATGTCACTTCTAATCCTCTAGCATTGCCATAATCTTTATTGCTATATAGCCCATATTCAATCTGATTGTAGGTGGAAATAATTTTAGTACTCAATAGATTGTATATATCTCTATAGAACAATGCCACATCTAGATTTAAACCGCGTGTTAATTCTTGCCAAAGACCAATCTCATATGTAATCGTCTTTTCTGGTTCAAGCAAAACACTTCCCATCGTGGTAGAATAATCACTAGGACCAACTAAAAAGCTTTTATTTTGGTACATAGAGTATAAGGGAGGCATTTGAAAAAAGTGCCCATAACTAAAATGTAACACTGCCTGATTACCAAGCTGATATGCAAAACCAATACGTGGACTAACTTGATCAATTACTGGAGCAGAAATTTCTTCCGACATCATTGAATCGGGTAGAACCAGTTGGTTTGCAGGATTGCGACTATCAGAGGGATAGTAACTTGCAGGATCAAAGTAATCGTACCTCAAACCAAAGTTAATCACCATATTTTCGTATTCCATTTTATCCTGAATATATACTGCTGCCTCTCGAGGATTCACATTATATATATCGGCATAAACTGTTGAGTCTCCAAAAACCTCAGGCTCATAAAGGCTGAAATTATCTTGACCATCAAATCTATTCCTTATTGTCTGCCATTTGTGTTTAACATCATGAGAAATACCCATCAGCCCTAGCTTGAAACTATGATTGTGATTAGCCTGCCAAGTGAGATCAAACTTTACAGTTTGATCAAGGTCTCTATGCTTGGTATGCTCTTTCTGTTGCCCTCCTGTAAAAAATCCTGATCCATAATTTTCCATGTATTTATCGTGTACATAACGCGTATCTAAAGAGTCATCATAGAGATAGGTTCCAGTATTATTTTTCATCAGCGCAACTTTTAATTCATAAAAGAACTTGGGTGTGATCATATGGTTCATCTGAAAGGCTGTGTATAGTGTTTTTTTGTGGCTTCCAACTCTTCCATCAGGATTGTATTTCATCGAATGATCATACCAATACCAAGTATCATCACTATAGGAATTAAGTATAGAAAACCTTATCCCTTTGATAAAGTTGAAACCAATCTTTAGTAATGCAGATATATTATCTCCAGTATTCATTGGTACGTACGAACTATCACCAGATTTCGAAGAAACCCACTCATCAGGATTATCTGAATAGAAGTCACTGCTATCAGTAACAGTAAATATTCTAAAACCGTTAAGATGGCCCCTGTTGGTCTGTTTACGCAGGTTGGTAAAAAAGGTAACCTTTTCTCCAAAGATCGGTCCACCTAAACTAAATTTTAAGTCTTCGCTTCGATTAATACTTGGGGATAATCCTATGAAAATTTCGTCACCGTTACTATCAGTGCTATTGGTATAGTAACTTGATGTAGCTCCTGAAATTGAACCTTCGAATTTAGCCCCACCGTCTCTGGTTACCATGTTTACAACGCCACTCATTGCTCTACCGTATTCAGCATTGAATGTTCCAGTAATAACTTCTAAATCCTGCACTGCTTCAGGCTGTATATCAACAGCTGCACTACCACCTCCGAATGATTCATCAACCTGAACACCATCAACCATATAGGTTACTTCTGTATTTCTCCCCCCACGGAAGTGTCCGTTCACTACGCCTGCCTGCATGTTGATAACATTACCAATATTCTCAACGGGTAAGGCGTCAATCTCTTCACTTGAAATATTTTTTATTGTTCCTGTTTGATCTTTTTTCTGAGTTAGTCTTGAGACCTCAACAGTTACTACTTCGCCTTCTATAACTGTCTGTTCCATTTCTATATCTAATGAAGTAGTTCTATTTACAGAAATGATCATTTCATCCATCTGAACCGATTTAAAACCAATCATATCAACTTTCATTGCATATTTTCCTGGAGGAATGTTAATGATAGTGAATC
>JAYNUL010000083.1:0-1543 GCA_038281125.1 Fidelibacterota bacterium
TCACCCTTTGGCTGTCGTTCTACCTCAGCCTCTAGTTTTTCTGCTGCTCTAGTGATCTTGGTAATAGTACCAACTCTATTTAGGGGCAAACGAATCAATCTTGACTGTTCAGCCAGCGCCTGCAATATAGACTGACGGATCCACCATACTGCGTAGGATATGAACTTAAATCCTCGCGTATGATCAAAGCGTTTTGCTGCCTTTATAAGACCCATGTTGCCTTCATTGATAATGTCTGCAAGGGATAGTCCATTGCCTTGATATTTTTTTGCTACAGAAACCACAAAACGAAGATTAGCCTCAACAAGCTCTTTCATCGCTCTTTCATCGTTATTTTGTATTCTTATTGCTAGTTCAACCTCACGCTCTGGAGGAAGTGGATTAAATCTTCCAATTTCTGCAAGATACATACTGATACTGCCGCTGGAAACCTTACTTGGCTTACCTTTTTTCTTTGGAATTTCTTTTTCAGAGGCTTCTTTTTCTTCCTCTAAGATTAGTTCGTTTTCCAATTCTTCAGTTTTTTTGGTTTTGGCCAATGGACAACCCCCTATTGAATTCAGTTTTGGTCTTGGATAAAGCCGGCGAATTTAATCTAAAATTTCTATTTAATAAACAAAATCTTATGATTTTCTTGGAAAGTACCCATAACTACGTTGATAAAATAAGTTCCCGATGCAAGTCTTGAATCTGGGTTCCATTGGACTATATGGCCATCGGAGAATGGTGTTGAGACATAAAATTGATCAACCAATGTTCCCATAATTGAGTAGATAGATACACTGACTTCCCCATTGCTATAACCATTTAATTTAAAATTTGCAGAACCATTAAATGGGTTTGGGTATGCTTTTGATATGTGAAATTTGGTTGTAGGAATCTCAGGATTATCATCTTTATCATTAATAATAAAATTCCTAAAACGTATCACCGTGTCTGGATCTATATAAATCAATTCCTCGTTGGCAATACTTTGCCACTGATGGTATTGGTCCTCAGTAGGTTGGGTCATAACTGCCGTAAACTCCGAATGCTCATTGACAAACAAACCATATGCACCTCCGAACACTAATAGGGAATAGCCATCAGAAAAAATTAGGTTCAATTGGCCAGCATTCACCCCTGCATTGACCAAGTCTGAAACAGCTGCTTTAAACCCTTCAATATTATCACCAAGCAGATTTATTTTTTTCATTACATGGAGAAGAATTAATTCTGAATCTACTACACTTTCCCAACCACCCTCATTCCAATGTCCACCTCCAAAAGTTTGTGGAGGGTGAGTCTCTATCCACGATGAATCAGTACCGCTATCTGTAATTAGATTAAGGAGTAAATCTTTGTTCACAGTACCATTGTGCATAAGTGAAAAAACTGTATCCTCTTCTAGAAAGATCCAGGGATGTGGATTGGGAATTGAGTTTGATCCTGATGTTGCGACTCTGAGATGGCCCATTCCAATGATCCCTCTTTCATTGCTCATGAGATTCTCAACCGTTTCCCAATATAGCGAGGAATCATTTGGAGCAGTGTTGGGAGATCT
>JAYNUL010000083.1:1643-5460 GCA_038281125.1 Fidelibacterota bacterium
TTGAAATACTAATTTGCATTGGATTGGATATATTGATTAATGTGTCTTTCTAGAACATCAAGAGGGACAGCACCATCTCCAAGAACAACATCATGAAAATCTCTTATGTTAAATAAAGCTCCTAATTCCTTTTCAGCACGATTACGAAGCTCTAGAATTTTTAATTCCCCAATTTTATAGGCAAGAGCCTGACCTGGCCAAGCAATATATCGGTCAATCTCAACCTTAATATCATTCCCTGTTTTAGCAGTATTTTTTGCCATATACTCAATTGCCTGTTCGCGAGTCCATCCAAATGCATGCATGCCGGTGTCAACAACAAGTCTGCATGCGCGCCACATCTCATAAGTAAGTTGGCCAAATTTACTATATGGATCGTCATAAAATCCCATTTCTTCTGCCAACTTTTCTGAGTAAAGACCCCACCCCTCAATGAAAGCGGTATAGCCACCATGTCGTCTGAACATAGGAATGTCCTCAAGCTCTTGGGCAAGAGAGATTTGAAGATGATGACCGGGAACAGCTTCGTGTATTGACAATGCCTCCATCTCATATTTTGGCCTCGTTTCAAGTTTATGTGTGTTGGCCATGAAATATCCAGGTCTTCCAGCTTTTTGACTTCCACTGTAATAATAAGCCGTTGGGGAGGCTGGTGCCTGATATTCCGGTATCGCTTTTACTCCATAAGTAAGGCGGGGAAGTCTCCCAAAAAACCTTGGTAGCTGGGCATCTGCTTTTTTGCAAATGACCCTATACGCATCCAGGAGTTCATCCTCTGTCTTAAAGTAGAACCTTGAATCAGTTTTTAGGAAAGTTAGAAACTCATCGAAACTTCCTTCGAAATCTGCGCGTTTAATCACCTCTTTCATTTCATCTTTAATTCTTTGAACCTCTTTGAGACCAATATTGTGTATCTCTCTGGCCTTTAAATCTGTCGTTGTATACCTTTTTATAAGGTATTGGTAGTAGTCTTTACCGTTCGGAAAATCAGCACACGCTATGGTCTCTCTGCAATTTGGAAGGTAATCTTCTATGAAAAAGCTGTAAAGGCTTTCATAGGCTGAAAAAACATCATTCTTCAAAACAGCTTTCATTTTTTCAGATAGTCTTCTTTGCTCAATTTGCGGTATAGACTCATGAAAATCAATGAATGGCCTATATAATGGTGAATCCTCTACTTCCCTATTAAACTGAGTTTTAATCTGATCAGGAACAGCACCCAGCACGATTCGAGGAGGAACCCAGCCAGATTCTATGCCTCGCTTCATTAAATCAATAGTCTGATCAACTTTTTTAGGGAAAGCACGCATTCTTGAAATATAATTTTCATAATCAGTAATTGATTTAAATGGCATATAGTCAGCAATACCCGCAAAACTAATCTGGATACCACCCATTTGAGATATAGGCATTAAGTAAGACAGATATACATTTCCTTCGATGCCAAAAAGAATATCATTTAAAAAAAGATCATAGTTGAGTTGATCTTCTAATGAGAGAGAGCTTCTGTTAATTTCCTTTATTTTATCTAAAAGTTTGGTAGCCTCGTCTTTGCGAATAATAATAGTCTCATACGATGCATCGTTTAATTTGTCATTGAAACGATTATCTCCTAATCGAGTTGCCCACTCTGGATACTTTTCTACATTACTTTTCCATTCACTATCAATTATGGAATGAAATTTATTGGTTTCTGAGTTCATTGAGCGTTCAGCATCTACATTGAATCTAGGAGAACAACACACTAACGTAAAAATAGTTAAAATTTGAAAAGTTCTAAACAAAATTAAAATCGCAAGCTAAATGAATTTCCTTGAATGTCACTAAAAACACCAAAGTTTGTTAAAATATAATTTACTTCAAGCATTGGATCACATGTGATACAATTTCGAGCGCCTCCTCCAAGTGAAAAACCTTTTTCAGAAACTCTGTCATCCCAACTGTTGTAATTTTTTTTACAATTGTTTCCCAATGTCTTGGAATACAGATTATTTATGAGACGAAGTGTCTACTTAACCAATACTAATTTTTTTATAGATTGATAACTTGGGGTACTCATTTCATAAAAATACATCCCAGATGGTAGCTGATACCCGTTGTTATCCAGTCCATTCCATGTAATTGTGTAAGATCCAGAATCTAAAAAACGGTTGAATAGTGTAGAAACTTTTTGTCCAGCTAAATTATAAATTACAATAGCTACATGAGAATTTTGTGCAATGTCAAACTTAATATTCGTTGATGGGTTAAATGGATTAGGATAATTCTGGTGAAGTGCAAACTTTGATGGCGATAGGTTTGGTTCCTCTACGCTAACCTCAATACCGACTCCAACAGCAACTTCCGCAACGTTATTGCCAGATTCTATAAGCAATTCATCCTGTATCTGGAAATCATTACGAACTCCAAATGCACCGACTTTTACAATCAATGAATCATTTTCCCCAGAATAACCAGAAACATTTCCCCTAAATGGAGAAACAGTTAGCCATGTGGATTCATCTCCCGACTTGATTGCAACTTTGTCTATAGCAACGCCATAACCCCAATTACCTCCACAGTCTGAATACTCAAAACCAATTCTATAAGAGCTGGAATTAAGCACATATGGTTCAAGATTATACATATACGATGACCAATGCCATCCTGTTGAAATGGTTGAATCTAATACAATCCATGAGACTCCGTCATCCGTTGATAATTTTACCTTAAAGTCTTCTGAGTATGGGCCACCATCACCACATGAGCCTGATGGGTTAGGAAAATAAAGATCAAAAACCAAGAGCGACGGCTGGTCGTCATTTTCAATAGAATTTGAAAAAAGCATTGGACTTGCAGCATTGGCAGGGTCTTCTCCAGCTGCATCATCATTGTAAAGTGCAAAGTTTGATGAACCATCCAAAGGCTCCGGAAATGGTAAAAATTCTGATGAATTGCTAGCAGAGTCACCGACGATCCATACCCCATTTAAATTTGTAATATTTTCAAAATCTCCAAGAGATCCATCTTCAAATGTTGATAGGGAAAGAATCTGAGCTAGATCAATTTTAGAAAGTTCAATCGAACTGATAAGAAATTCTGCATCAATACTATCGTAGTTTGCAATCTGAAATGAGCTTTCTTGATACTCTCCATTTCCTAATAAATCAAAATTGATTGAGGATGGGTTAACCTGAAAAGGCCCCATGGGAATAGCACAAACCTCTGATGATATTGAAGACTGGCCTCCTCCATATGCTGCTGCAACACTAAAGCAATATTCAGTTCCATTATCTAATCCCTCTACAACGTATTCCGTTTCATCATAAACGGTAGTTCCTATTTGAACACCATCCTGATAAATATTATAATGAAAAAAAGTGCCGCAAAGACCACCTTGCCCTTCTTGACCTCCATGTACTCTAATATCGTCAACAAACCAATCCTCCCCATAGCCAAGAGGACAGTGATAGCGAAAAGAGAACATAATATTCTGACCTGCAAATTGTGATATATCAACAATATTAAACCAGTAGTAGTCACCCACTGAGTCGGGAATTGAGACATAAACAGTGTCCCATGACATCCCCCCGTCTGTTGATATCTCAAGAGTATTATTAGCCGTCGCATCAAAAGGATAATTGTATGCCTCGATAAATTCAATATATGCAGCAGTATATCCCGATAAATCAGCTGTCCCAATTAACCTACTATCAACCGGTGAAAACTGACCTGTAGTTGAGTCAATTCCTGAATATCCTGCGAAGGCAGAAAAGTCGTCATCTCCACCGTCATCACATGGATACATCCCTGTACCACAGTCTGCTGGTGTACCATC
>JAYNUL010000083.1:5560-6960 GCA_038281125.1 Fidelibacterota bacterium
GGTAACTATATTGATATTGAGGTAAATCCCAACGGAGCTTGGGGTGAATATGCATATCTTTATGAAGTATCCTTTCTTGCAGGAATACCAGGTCATTCTAACTCTTCAAACTATTCCTGGAACAATATTGAAAGTATTACGGATGATGATGGATTTCCAATCTATGGAATTTGGGAATCTCAGAGCGCATATGATGCATGGTTTGAAAATGGTGATACAAATTTTGTAGGGGTTATCTTTAATGCGGAAAATGATTTTGGACTATGGGAGCCTGATAGTATCTCAAAAAAGGCTTCTATTGATGATCTAAATGACTTAAATCAGTGGGTTATAGACCATGAGTCCAATAAGATTCTTTTAACAGTAGCAGGTAACGATAATCCAAACCGTTCTATTACAAGAATAGGATTGATACACCCATGGGCACTGCGACCAAAACTCATTAGTCGCGAGGACCAGTTTGATTATTATGATTATGGTAATGATAAAGAAGAGTGGACAGAAGATGATGACTATTTTTATTATGGAGCAAATACAGCTGAATCTTGCTTATCATTCTATTCTCCAACCTTTAATACGGACTGGCATGCTTCTACCATGGCAAGGACAAATACCCACAACACTGAAGTTGGTGCTGGTGATATGTTTGGTGATACTTACGTTACCGATCCTGCAGATACTTACCCATTGTTGGCACACTCTGGCTATGGATCAACATGGCCCAAAAAAATGAATCCCATTACCAATACAATTGAGCCTTTTTGGCCAGGCTGGTGGGCTCAAGACTATAACATCAACCTTCCCGGATGTTCCCAATCCAGAAAAGATCCAGACTGTTGGGAAGACGTACCAGGTAGATTCATCTCTGACATGGATGTGTACCTAGAATTTGATGATCGATGGGCACATAGGGGTAACCAGGTTAACACCAATAATGAATATGAGCAAACAGGTTATGCAATGGGACTGAGAGTAATGTCTGAAGCACACTCATATGGTGTCTCCTATGCTGAGGATATTCTTTTCGTAACGGTTAAGGTTAGAAACGAGAGCGGTGACTGGTGCGCTGAGGATGAATATGGTGTGCCAGTATTGGATGAAAATGGTAATCAGGTTTGTGGAGAGGCTATGATCATGCCAGATGGAACCAAATTAAATCGTGGAAAGGGCTTCAACTATTCCGGCGTCAGCCTTGGATTTTGGAATGATGGAGTTATTCTGACTAGTGATAAATATGGAAATTCAAATTATTGGTCTAGCGCTGATGACTACATGAAATACTATTGGGAGGTTTTTGAAGTTAATAATGAGAGAATGTTAATTAGCATGGCGATGATAGGTGATTACGATGGATATTCAGGAGTTGCTGGCTATGCAATGGATCCCAATACCCCTAGCCC
>JAYNUL010000084.1:0-1093 GCA_038281125.1 Fidelibacterota bacterium
TTATCAATCTCTTAAAAGAAGAATTAGAAGAACATAACGCAACATCAGAAAAGAAGTTCGAACTACATCAAACTATTAAATCACACCTACCATTTTTTGCGTGTCCTAACCATTTTATTAGCAGAGAATATCAACGAGATATACAGAGATATACTTATTGTAAGAAGATGAATGTTGCACCCTATGGTGGATCATACGGAAATCAACCAAAAAAATGGATTGATAAGTGCAATGTTATAGAAAAAATGTTAAATTATATGCAATCACAACAATATAATAAAATGAAAAATGGCTAAAAGATACGAAATAGAATTAAAGTTTTCCTCTCCTGGTGCAAAAAAGTTAAGACAAGCATTAGATGCGTTAGCAGCTGCTCAAGGTAGATTAGCTAAAAAACAATCGTCGTTGAACATACAGAGCAAGATGGCTCAAAAAAACACGGTTAAATTAATACAATCTCAAGAAAAACATCGTTTAGCACTACTTAAATCACAGAAACAAATTGGTAAACTAAATTTGCAGTTGCAAAAAATGCGTATGGAAAACAAGGCGTTGAAAGCAAGAATTGATAAGACATCTGCAGGTTTAGGTAGAATGAGATTAGCTACTGCAGGATTAACAAGATCTGTAGGTGTAATAAGAAATCAGATACTTTTATTCACATTTGCATTTGGTGGATTGATTGCAGGATTTAAAAGTGCGGTTGAAACATCTATGCAGTTTGAAGCAGTTAAAGTCAGACTTAATTCTATGTTTGGTTCTGTCCGTGCAGGAGAACAAGCGTTTAGAAAATTTAATCAAGTAGCAGCAACCACTCCATTTACATTAACTGATGT
The DNA here is from genome assembly GCA_038281125.1 of Fidelibacterota bacterium. Classification (GTDB taxonomy): domain Bacteria; phylum Fidelibacterota; class Marinisomatia; order Marinisomatales; family UBA1611; genus NZWG01. Next base: position 837 of record JAYNUL010000084.1, read on the forward strand.
TGTTGAAGCTGGTGCAGCATTAAAAGCGTTTGGTACAAATGCAGAAGAAATGATTAAACCTACTGCTGACTTAGCAGCGTTTATGGGTGTAACTGCTACTGAAGCAGCACAAGCACTTGGTAGAGCATTTGCAGGTGGTGCAGGTGCAGCAGATATTCTTAGAGAAAGAGGTATTTTACAACTTATTCGTGATTCAAAAGGTATTGAAGATTTATCTAAAATGACATTACCAGAATTTAGAAAAGCATTAGAAGAAA
>JAYNUL010000084.1:1103-1980 GCA_038281125.1 Fidelibacterota bacterium
CTTGATCCGTCTGTTGGTATAGCAGGTGCTACTGATAGACTTTCTAAAACACTAACTGGTATGATTTCAAATATGGCAGACGCATTTACAAGAATGAAAGCTGCTATTGGAGATTTTATAAACATGAGAGGTGTTGTTGAAACACTTACTGGTGCTTTTGAAAAACTTGGAGAAAAAATAAGACAAGCAAGTGAAACACCTTTTGAAACATCTATTAGACACTTGCAAGAAATGGGAGTTGAAACTACCAAATTAGAACTTACTCAAGCGAAATTGCTAAAAACAAGATTAGAGGAAAATGGAGCTACTGGTGATTTGGTTAAAGCAGAGGGTGATTTAGAAGTGTTAATGGAAATGCGTAAAGAAACTACAAAAGATTTAGCCAGAGAAAGACAAAGATTAATAGAAGCTGGAATGTCTGAACAACAAATTTTAGATGCATTAGAGGGTATTGAAGCATCAAGAGCTATAAATAGTGACAGATTGTTTGATTCAACAAAAAAATCTTTAGACGCAAGAGAAGAAGAACTTCTTGCTATGTTAAAAACAAGTAAAATTTTGCAAGAAAGATTAGATAACAGAAATGAAGATATAAAAAAAGCTATTGAAGCACTTGGATTAGAAACTGAATATGCTGCACAATTAGCAAAAATATTAGGATTAGAAGAATCAATTTCAGAAAAGAAAAAAGAGCAAACAAGTGAAGCAGAAAAACTTGTTGCTTTAACCAAAGAACAACAAGCATTGATGCTTGAAGGCGAAAAAATGTCTTTACAATTAAAAGAAGAAATGCTTTCTGCTCATTTTGATAAAGTCTTATCATTGGCTAATAAAAACATAGAGTCAAGAAAACAAGCCGAATTACAAGCATTAAGAG
>JAYNUL010000084.1:1990-6805 GCA_038281125.1 Fidelibacterota bacterium
AGATACAGACTATTTCAGAAATGACAGTCAAGAAGAAAGACAAGATATGGAAAAAGATGCTTTGAAGAAATTCAAAGATCAACAAAGAATTATTTTTAGACTACAACAAGCAAGTGAAATAGCTCAAGTAATAGCAAATTCTACTAAAACAGTAGCAGAGATTATGCAACTACAAATTAAAATGGCTGCCTTAGCAGCAGCACTGTCAGTTACTAATCCAGCACAATCTTTAAGAGCAGCAGGAGTGGCAAAAGCATTATCTGGTATGATAGGAATTTCTAAAGCATCTGCTGCAGCACAAGTTGGATTAATTGCTGGACAAAAACCACCAGCATTTGCTCGTGGAGGTTCTTTTATTACACAAGGACAACAAATGATTATGGTTGGTGACAATAGTGGAGGGCGTGAACGAGTAGACATCACACCTTTATCAAGTCCAGACTTTGGTGACGCAGGTGGTGGCAGCTCTATCAATGTAAATATTATGGGTAATGTTATTGGAACACAAGAATTTGTAAGAGATAATTTATTACCAGAGATTGAAAATACAATCAGAAACAATCTTGCATAATGGCATTATTATTTCCAGCAGGTTATAGCTCTAATTTAGACGCTGCAGTTACAGAAAATTATCTTGTAAGATTATATAATGAAGATGGAAACTTCATTGCTTTATCATTAGATGACACTACTGTTAATTCTATTAATTATGATGGCGTATTACAAAAAGCACCAACTATTCGTGAAAGTTTAAATATTAAAGAAACACACTCATCTTTATCTAATGTAACTTTACAAGCAGTGAATTTTAGTTTTACTACTTCTGGGAATGTTACTTTATCAAGTGCTGCACAATTAGATCAGGAACTTCTATTTGGAGAAAATTACTATATCAACAGAGAAGTGCGTATTTATTCTCAATTAGACAATGATTCTACAGAGGGTAATTTATTATTATTATTTAAAGGTAGGTTAAAAAGCGTTTCAAGTGCTAATAAAGTAGTGACTTTAGATATTTCACCTTTAAATCCATTGAAAGATTTAATGTTTCCAACTGCAAAAACAGAAGATGGATTATTTAGTCCAGTAGTATTTGGAGATTATACAAAACAAAACACCTCATTTGCTCACAATAGTTTATTAGGATTATCTGCTAATACTTATCCAGTAGAGGTTGCTACAGAAACAGCAGGTAATATTTGGGCAATTATGCCAGACACAGGTAGCACTGCAACAGCAGGAAATGGAATATTACATTATCACGAAGCAGGATTAGTTCGTAAAGGAAGTGCGTTAGGTATTTCACAATTAATGTTTCCATTTACTTCTGCAGAAGCAATAAATAATTCTGGAGATAGTAAACCTTATGTTACAGCACAAACTGGCACAATTTATTTACGAGGAACAGAAGCAGATTTAGAAAGAAGTTTTATAGCAGAAACAATTAATAGTAGTAGTGATTTTACATTTGCTACTTTGTATACAAACTCTGGTTCATTAACAGCGTCAGATAGTGCAAATGCAGGAGATGGTACACAATCATATCAAACAACATATACTTGTGAAAATCTTGGATTGTTAGAACATACTCCAAGCTCTTTATCGTTTACCAATGGACTATCTTATACTTTAACTTTAACCAGAAGTGGTGGTGCAAGTACAGGTGATTTTAATTTTGTAAAACTTACTTTAACTTGTCATTGGAATAATGGAACTACAGACGATGTAGTTCTTTATAATGAATCAGAAACTGGATTATCTGCAAGTTTTAATCCATTATTTCCAAGTAGCATAAATTTATTAACACAAACAAATTCAACTGGTAATCTTCCACAAAAAATAGTAGCAACATTAGAAGTGAATTACGATGCACCAGATTCAGGAGATACTGGAACAATAACCTTATCAGGTAGTGTAGGGGTAGGTTCAATAAAAACAAGTGGAACTACTAAAATTGTTACAACCGATACAACTGTACAAAGCGACACAAATGTAAAAACAAATGTGAAAAAATTATACTCTGCACAAGATGGACATCAATTAAGTTCTGCGTTAGTGGAAAAACCAATCGTAGCACATAGATATTTGTTAGAAACATTTGCACCAGATACTTTTACTTCTGGTAATCGTCCTGCTGGATATGATGACTTAAAAGAATATTTTGAATTGTCTGGAAGTCAGGGAGATATGAATTATTGGCAAAATAAACAGGAGAGTTTGGAAGAAAAATTAAAAGATTTACAACATTTTGGTTTCTTTATTGGAAGATTTAGAAGTGATGGAACATACGAATATATATCCCCACACTTTTTAACGATTGATATAAACTCTACTGACAATCCCAATGGAATATTTCTAACATCAAAAGCTACTACCACTACCACCAGTTTAAGTTCTCTTACATTAGATACAGCAGGAGTAGGATTTAGCGTTGGAGAATTGATTTGCATAAAACATAGTTCTGGTGGTACAGATCAATATGATTTTAGAAGAGTATTAACTGCCGATCTAATAACTGGTTCATCTACATCACAAGGAATTACAGCAGAGGTGTTAGAACCATTTACTACATCTGAAGAAAGTATTGTATCTGGTATTACTATTTACACGGTTACTTTACCACACGATACTATTGATAAAAATGATTTTAATAAAATAAAAGTAAGTCATACCCCATTTGATGAATTAAAAACAAAATGGAAAATAAACTATCATCGTGATCCAGGAGATGATTCTAATTATTTACAACAAAAAGAATTAACCAATTCTACCACAAGAACTAATTATAATATCAATAATGAAGATATAGAAGAAATTGAAAATCCTTACGATAAAGCAGGTACTTTATCTACCAATTATTATACCTACTATAACAACATTGTTGGAGAGCCAAGATTAGAAGTTTCATTAGATTTAATAAATCCAGAGTTTTTTGATTTAGAAGTTGGAGATATATTTAGAGTAAATCCTGCACCTCAAAACTTTTTTGGAGAAAATTATTTGAATGTATATTTTATGGTTACGCAAACAACTCGAACATTAGGGAAGTTTAGTATTTCAGGTTATCAGATAATATAATAAATTTAGCTATGGCAATCACATCAGTAAAATTTGGAACAGACGCAACAGGCACAAACTCTGGAACTTATTCACCAGATCAGAATCCAAATATTGGAACAGAAGTTTCAAAAAAATATGATGGAATTATAGTTCAAAAAGCACTTGGTGGTAAAACATATACTTTTGCTAATCACGAATCATCAAGAAGGCAAAGAAAGTTGGTTTATGAAAATATAAGCGAGGCAAATAAAAATAAATTAGTTGCATTATTCGATTATGCCAAAGGACAAAAGACATCATTTTTTTATAGTGAAGATGGTTTTGGCACAAATGGATTTGAAGTTCGCTTTGTAAATAACAAATTACCAGTATCAGAAACGGCTTATAATGTATACCGTGTTGAAATCAATATTGAAGAGCAATTATAGAAAATTTTTCTTCTTAAAATACCCCTACATAGCCATAAAAACACTCTTGATAGCATATCATAAGCGAGATAGAACAAAGTGGTATGAACACCGTAAATAATGCGTTATTTTGAATTTAGATAAAAAAATGCTAAAATATTGTTTGTTGCGATGTTCTTTCTTGAATTAATTCTAAATAAGAGTCATTTACTTCAATTCCGATCCATTTTCTAAATAAATCTTGTGCTACTGCAGCAGTTGTTCCAGATCCCATAAAACAATCTAAAATAATATCGCCTTCATCACTTCCAGCTTTTATACAAGTTTCTACAAGTTTTTTTGGAAAAGTAGCAAAATGTGCTTTTTTATATGCAGTTGTAGTAATCTCCCAAACAGATCTCTTATTTTTTCCCTTTTCTAAATTTCCTGCAACAAAAGATTGCGGTAAATGTTTTTTATTATCTTTTCGCAATCCCTCGTAAGTCAATCTACCTTTTTGCATTTTCTTATAATCTCTTTCTGCTTTAGGTGTTCCTCTTTTTATAGGTTCAAATATTTGGTTAAATTTATAAATAGGTTTTTTTGACAAAAGGAATATATACTCATGAGCTTTGGTAAATCGATCTTTAACACTTTCAGGCATAGGGTTTGGTTTACACCAAATAATATCTTGTCTTACAATCCAACCCCATTGCTGCAATGCGATAATTAACCTTTGAGGTATTAATCCAAGTTGTTTGTCTTTTTGAAAATATTTATCTCCGATATTGATCCACAAAGTTCCATCATCTTTTAAAACTCTACTAACTTCTGCAAATACATTTACAAGATTTTCTATGTATTCATCAGATGTTTTTTCAAGTCCTAATTGTTTATTGTTTTCTTCGTAATTACGGAGATCGTAATACGGAGGAGAAGTAATACACATTTGAATAGATTTGTCAGGCAGCTCTTTTATTTTATCTCTAACATCTCCAATAAGAGTATAATTAGCTTTCATCTTTTTTATCTTCTAAACTACGCAGGATTAAGTTTTCTCTGATCTTATTGTTGCGTTTTGCTCGTTCTTTGAGATTATTATTCTCCTCATTTAAGACTTTCAATAAATCCTTGTATCGTTTTGCTATTTTTTTATTTATCATAATTTTATAGGGCAACCAGTAGCCAACCGTATTTACTTAAAATAATCTAATTATAGAAAAATTATGTTAATATTATAAAAGATGGACAGGATTGATTACCTGCGACACTCCTTATAATGCCATTAATTAATCTAAATTTTATTTTATGTATATGTTGCCCTAATCTGTTAAAATGGTAAGTCGTCCTGACTTAATGGTTTATCCTC
>JAYNUL010000085.1:0-6798 GCA_038281125.1 Fidelibacterota bacterium
TTAAGCCCAGCAGAAACAGATTCAGCGTTCACCCTGGTTTTGACAACACCCAGTGGCTATGTGGTAACGCTTCCTGCCACAGGTACTGCGCTAGCAACGGAAACCTTTGAAAACACAGTACCAAATGGTTTTGTGTTATTGCAAAACTTTCCAAACCCATTCAATCCAGTTACGTCTATTTCATATCAGCTGACATCAGCATCACCCGTGGCCATAACCATTTATGATCTCATGGGTAATGTAGTTAGTAATCTTTTTTCAGGAATTGAAGGTCCTGGATATAAGAGTATTAATTGGGATGCAACCAATGATAACGGAGACCTTGTCAGTTCAGGTGTGTATTTCTACAAACTGCAGGTGGGAGAGTCATTCGAAATTAAGAGGATGATATACCTAAAGTAGGTTTAAATCGAGACAATAAAAAGCCCCACTATTGTGGGGTTTTTTGTTTTAACAACCGTTAAAATGATTAAAAAAAGGGATTTACCAGAAAAGAAGTGTGCTGTATGTAGCCTCCCCTTTAAGTGGCGTAAAAAGTGGAGGAATAATTGGGTAAATGTAATCTACTGCAGCGAAAGGTGTAGAAGAAAAAAGAATAGTCTACCTAATAATTAAATTTAAAAACAAACTCTAAAAGGTATTGTACGCAGGAAATATAGTATGCCAGTTCTTAAAATTTTACCTGACTCAACTAGCTATAGATGGTTAGAGAATTACCATCAAGAACGGTATCGTATTGTCTAAGCGTACCGCTAGCAGGACTAGCAATCGCTGTACCATTAGTATTAAATCTTCCACCATGTCCGGAGGAACAGACAGAAACTCCGTTAACAAATGGTCTGAGATCCCACCCAGAGTGAGTACAATTATTTCTAAAAGCTCTTATTTCATTCCCTGTTCTATAAAGCAATAATCCTTGAGAATCAATTATATTTCCATCAGTAACCACAGAACCACCTTGTTCAAGTAGCGCTGTAAAACCTTCGCTAAGAAGATCAATAATTAGTTCTTCCGATTCTTGGTTAGGATCTGGAGAAGTTGCTACGTTACTTGTACAACTTTGTACAAGAGCTAAACCGGAACCAGCAGCACAAGCACAAAGAATCTTAGTTGATGTTTCTAAAAAGTCTCTTCTTTTCATATTGCTCCCATTGAATAACCTTTTAAATTACTTATCTTTTGTATTCATTAAAAAATTTAGAACCTCTTTATAAAAGATTTATTACTGTTTAAATAATAAATCCACAAAAAAGGTTGCCTTATAATATATTTGAAAATGCAACTAAAATCACTATAAATTTGAGCGATATGAGCGTATTAATTAATGGAAAAGGATGCAATATGAAGACTTTAAATTTATTTCTAACAGCTTTTACTCTTTTATTAACTGAGGTTGAAGCTGGTTGTGGTGGTTGTGGTCCATCAAAAACTCACAAGGCAGAGAATAAGGGTTTATTAGAATCCGTTCCCAGGAACAATTATGTTGAGGGTAATGTCCTAATTTCTTGCGGAATGTGCAATTTTATGAATGGAGACAATGATTGTGCCTTAGCTATTAAAGTAGGCACTGAGGTGTTTTCTGTTAAAGGTGTTGGAATCGACGATCATGGAGATTCGCATGCAAGAGATGGATACTGTAATGTGATTAAAAAGGTATATGTTGAAGGCAGAATAAGGGGAAAAAGTTTTACGGCTAATAAAATGGAATTTCCTAGTATCTAGTTTCAGAGAACTTTAATCATAGAAACTCGCAATGGAAAATTCTGTTGCGAGTTTTTTTTTAAGGTAAAAGAATAAAAGTCAAATGAATATTTTTTGGTTTAGAAGAGATCTTAGATTAGGGGATAATCGTGCACTTTATGAACTGGCACAATTTGAGGATTGTGGAGCAATTTATATCCATGATGTAACTTTGCAGTCACAAGATGATTTTAGTAGTCTTCACAGGGATTTTATTGATGAATCGTTAAATGATCTTTCAAAAAACTTTATAGACTGCGGTGGATTTTTAAATATTTATGAAGGAGAGTCGGTTGAAATTTTCAGTAGACTCATAAATAGGTATAATATTCAGCGTGTATATACAAATAGTGAAATTGGTACCAAACCAATCAGGGATAGAGATTTAGCATTAGAAAAACTATTCAAGAGCCATAGAGTTAAATGGTTAGTGTATCAAAATAATGGAGTAGTAGATCATCTAAAAAATAGGGATGGCTGGTCTGAAAGATGGAATAAAAAAATGTACAAACCAATCGTGCAAAATGTAAATCCATCAAAGACCAAAAGACTAGAAATTGACAGACATGAGATTGGATCTTATAAATCAAAAATATATAAAGTCGATCACCAGAAAAGGTACAATGGAGGCGAGAAAAATGGTCATGACCAGCTCAACTACTTTTTGAATAGTAGCGGAAAGACCTATTCTAATGATATATCAAGCCCCTTGAGATCTGAGAAAAGTTGTTCAAGGTTGAGTCCATACCTAACATTTGGAAATCTATCTATTAGGCAAATTATTAAAGCTACGAGAAATCGTCAAACAGAGTTAAGAGAATTAAAATCTAGAGAGGGTTGGTTAAAGTCCTTTTCTGCATTTTCCTCGCGTTTGAGATGGCACTGTCACTTTATTCAAAAACTTGAGATGCAACCAGATTTAGAGTACACTAATATGGTAAGAGCTTTTGATGGAATGAGGGATAGTCACTTTGAAATACTCTTTAATGCTTGGAAAAACGGTATAACTGGGTATCCAATGGTTGATGCATGTATGCGCTTTTTAAAAAAAACTGGATGGATTAATTTTAGAATGAGAGCAATGCTAGTTTCATTTGCTTCGTACAATCTTTGGCTCGATTGGAGATCTACCTCCAAGTATCTCAGTAAATACTTTTTAGATTATGAGCCCGGCATCCACTATAATCAATTTCAGATGCAATCTGGGGTAACGGGGATAAATTCAATTCGTATTTATAATCCAGTAAAACAACAATCTGATCATGACCCTGATGGAATATTTGTCAGACGGTGGTGTCCAGAGTTGAGAAACGTTCCAAATGAATACCTTCAATTTCCTCATTTAATGTCTGAGAGTTTCCAAAAAAAGGTTGGCTGTATTATTGGTAAAGATTATTCAAAGCCTGTTGTTGATATTAAACTATCTGCTTTAAAGGCCAAGAAAATAATTTACAGCATCAAATCTACTGCAAGAGCAAAACAAATGTCTCAGGAAGCATATCTATTGCACGGAAGCAGGAGAAAAAGAAAATGACTTTTGACGTAATTATTGTTGGCGCTGGTCTATCTGGTACTTTTATGTCATCTCTTTTAAGAGTAAAGAAAAAGAACGTATTAGTTCTTGAAAAGAGCAGCGGTATTGGGGGAAGATTGTCTACAAAGCCAATAGGTTCACAAATTGTGGATTACGGCTGTCAATATATAAAGCCAAAAACAGCCACCTCTGTTCACCTAACCAATAAACTGGAAAAACTTGGTCTATTAAGTGAGATTACCCTAGATACAAATAAAAGGGTTTTTATAGCACCCTTTGGAATGAATAAAATTCCGCAATATTTTTCTAGAAACACAAGGGTTCTATCTAACACGTTAGTGAAAAGAATTTCACACAAGAAAACTGGGTGGGAAGTGTTTACGGATTCAGGTAGCTTTTTATCTTCATCCGTAGTTTTGACCATGCCCATAGCTCAAATAGAAACACTTTTGCGAAACAGTGCGTTAGAAAATTTCATTTTACCAAAAGTTGATTATTTAGATTTTCATACGTGCACATTTATTAGTGACAAACACAGCATAGAGGGGGTCTTCAGCAAAAATGAGTCTTTTCCATGGATTTGTAATAATTCAAAAAAAGGATTACGTAATACGGTAGACGTGTTCACTGCTAACGTAAATAAAGATATAACTCAGAGCCTTAAAAAATTGTCCTCTGAACAAAAACTAGAAATAGTTGAAGGGTTACTAAATAGTTATGGTTTTGAAAATATTAAAGGCTTGAACGTGCACTATTGGAGATACGCCTTTGCAGATAACCAGGATAATCCTGATTACTTTTTTGATAAAAGCACTGGCCTAGGAGCTTGCGGAGATTCATTCTCATTGGGTAAGGTTGATGGAGCTGTTAAATCTGCGGAATTATTATGTATTCAACTGATTAATTATTTAGATAACAACTTTTGAATTTTTAGTCAGTGAACAATTCTATCAGCAAAGAAATAACTATAGATGTGAATCGCCAGCAGTTATGGAAAATAATTTCCGTTTCAGGCCAGTTGCACCTTTTTCACCCATTTTGCAAAAATAATGAGGTCTTAAAATGGGATAAAGAGAAATCAATTGATTATATAGAGTATTACAATAAAAAGGTGCTAAAAAGAAAATTTTTTGAATGGGAAGAAGAGGTTGGTTTCAAGCTTATCATAAATGACTTAAAAAAAGATATTGCGGAGGTTCACTGGGATCTCTTTTATCCTAGAAAAAGTAAAATCGATTTATCAATCAAGGTGCAAATATTAGATACCGCGCTGAAGAAGTTTCCAAATACAATTAACAAAATAATTTTAAGAACCTATGTGTTACCAAAGCTGGGAACTTATTTAGATTCCGTACTCTATGGTATTAAATACTTCTCAGAATCTGGAAATAAAGTATCCAAAAATCAATTTGGATATAATAGTATGTTTTCATCAAGATAAGAGTCAGTAGATATTAACATTTTTTATAAAATATAGATCCAAATTAGACGAATAAGTTAAGTTATGTTAATTTTACATTTAATTGCCACTTCAGTTATGGTTGGTGTAATCTGGGTAATACAGTTGGTACATTATCCATCATTTCATTTTGTTGAATTAAAACAATACACCACTTTCCAAAGGTTTCACATGGCTAGAATATCGTACGTGGTTATTCCAGCAATGTTAACTGAATTATTTACACTTATTCTTATTGTAATTTCAATGGATCAAATTGACACCCTTGTGCTAGCATCGGCTGTATTATTAATATTCATTTGGCTAATGACGGCAGTATTTTTTTCAGGTGTCCATCAAAAACTGACACTAGGCTATGACCAAACTGTTGTGGATAAGTTAGTCAAATTAAATTGGGGCAGGACACTATTGTGGACACTGAGACTTCTCCTTATCTCTATCTATATGCTATGAAAATATTTAAAACCAGTTTAATCTAATATAGTATAGTTGAAATGAATTTACCTTCCGATCCTTTTGTCTTTCAGCGTACAAGAAAAATAGCTAAAAATCGTGTAGTCCTTGCTGCAATGACCAATAAACAGAGCCATGAAGACGGAACTCTTTCTAATGCAGAAATAGATTGGCTAGTACATAGGGCAAAGGGTGGATTTGGTATCATTACAACTGCCGCAACTCATGTATCCAAAGATGGTCAGTCTTGGGATGGAGAGTTTGGTGTTTTTGATGATCTTCACCTAGACCAATTAAATAAACTAACAAGTTTAGTTCGTAATGAGGGAAGCCTATGTTTTGCCCAACTATTTCATGGTGGCTGTCAGTCTTCAGAAAGATTAACTGGATCCGTACCAATATCTTCTAGTAAAAATATTTCAAAAGGATCTGTCAACGGATATTCACAAGAGGCTAGTGAGCAAGATATATATAGAATCATAGACGATTTTGCTAATGCTGCAAATCGTTGTGCGGCTGCGGGGTTTGATGGCGTTGAATTACATGGAGCTCATGGATACCTCATTTCACAATTTCTTGGTACAAAAACTAATTTTAGAAAGGATAATTGGGGGGGAGATTTAAAACAAAGATCTCGTTTTTTATTAGAAATATTTAGATCTATAAAAAATGTAGTGCCTGAATCATTTATTGTTGGTGTGAGGATTTCACCAGAAATAGAAAGAATGGGGATAAACTTAGATGACTCAATAAATTTATGTTCCATTCTTAGTGATGAGGGTATAGACTTTATCCATTTATCCTGTTGGAATGCATTTAAAGAGTCAATTTCTTATAAGAATGATTCAAAAACTCTAACTGAATGGTTTGTGACTAGTTTAAACAATTTGCCCCCCGTTATAAGTACGGGTAAAGTTTGGAATCATAAGGATGCTCAACATCTATTAAATCAAGGTGCAGACCTGATTGGTGTAGGAAGGGCAGCCATTGGTCATCCAGACTGGGCAAAGCAGGTGAAAAATATTAATTATGATCCAGCAAAGCCACCATTTAGTGTAAATCAGTTAAAAAAGGCTATGCTAAGTGATGTCTTTATTGATTATATGCGAAATTGGGAAGGTTTTGTTTGCGAAGAGTAAATGAATTCCCGATAATATGTCAATTTAAAAAGGAAAACACTTTACCTTAGGCGACTGTATGCCTCTTTTAGAATTAAATATAAAACAAAGAGTAAAATATGACATTTAAGTTTTTAGCACAATTATCCCATTTCATTACTATGTTATTTGGAATAGCACTTGGCATGACCTTCTGTTTACTTTATCAGTACACTACAAAAATTTTCATTTTTGATCTAACCCCAGTTATTTTATTAATTGTACTCATTAGTAGTATTTTAAGGGCCTACACGATGTTTTTATGGAAAAAGAATGAATACGATGCTAAAATTTTTGCTGAATGATTTTAAAATTTTATGTAATTAATAACAATCCATATTAGATAAAAGGAATAAAATGCACTATAGAATAACAAAAGTCTATCACGAAGCTGGTAAAAGAGGGGCATTGTCGGAGTTACTTAATGAAAAAAAGGGAATGCTCAAAGATTTTGA
>JAYNUL010000086.1:0-6751 GCA_038281125.1 Fidelibacterota bacterium
TGCATATCCTTTTTGAAAGCAAACGTTGGCTCATATAACTGTTTTTGCATTTCTGCAATTACCTGATTTGGTTGGTAAAGGTTTTCTCTTGTTTGTTCTAAGCTAATTTTCATTTGTCTAATGGTACGAACATTATCAACAATTCTAACTGACAGTGTGATAATAACTGCTATAAAGACTGCCTCTTTAATGTATTTTGCATATTTCATAATTGTAGATCCTTTTCAATTTTTAGGTAATTATTTTTTACTTCTTTCGATTTTTTATCATACATGTTAATCATCATGGAGGTACGCGGATTTTTTCGGAAAAAGTCTCTGTTTTCGTTTATAAAATTCCAATATAATGCATCCCATATTGCACACCAGTCTCCCTTTTTGTAATCACTCATTTTTAATATGTAGTTACTCCCGCTTATATATGGTTTTGTTGACATTAATCCTCCGTCAGAAAATTGGCTCATACCATAGACATTGGGAACCATTACCCAATCATATGCGTCAATGTGAAGTTCCATAAACCAACGATAGACGTGGTTCGGATTTATTTTAAGAAGAAACAGGAAATTGCCCATTATCATAAGTCTTTCAATGTGATGTAGGTATGCATTTTTTAATAACTTTTTAATAGTTACATCAATCGGAGTAATTCCAGTGCTTCCATCGTAGAAAGAAGACGGCATACTCCTATCAAACTTCCAAAAGTTTGTGGTTCTTTGTTTAACACCGTCCTCTACATAAATACCTCTTATGAATTCTCTCCAGCCAATTATTTGCCTTATTAATCCTTCATAAGAATTAATCGGTATGTTATGGTGCTCTGCAAAGTCGATTATTCTATTAACAACTTCTGTTGGGGTTATCAATCCAATATTTAAGTACGGGGTAATCACTGAATGAAATAGGGTTGAATCTATCTGGGATATTGCATCTTCATATGGCCCAAATAGCTCAAATTTATCAGTTAGAAAATGATCAAGAGATTTGACTGCCTGATTATGATCAAGCGGATAATTAAAGCCATCAGTTTCGCCAGGGTTAGAATTGAAATATTTTAAAATAAAGGCATTCGATCGGTCTATTTCATCCTTGCTATATTCATTTTTCAAGGTTTCTGGAATATGTATTCCCTTTGGTAACTTTTTCCTATTTTCTGTATCGTAGCTCCATTTACCACCCACCGGAGTATCATTAGATTCCATAAGAATATCAAAGCGCTTTCTTTGCTTCTTGTAAAAGTTCGCCATGAAATGACGCTTCTTCCCTCTAAAATCACTGATTACATCTGACTGCGTTAGCATGAATCCAGGATTTTCATACCATTTTACAGAGACATTGAGATTTATTGATGCCCTCTCAATTCTCTTACGAAGTTCAAAATCATTAACCTCAACTATGTGCATAGTTTTGATATCAAACTTTTTTATTATCCACTCAGTATGATCTTTTATTTTAAGATCTGAATAATTAACAATCTCAATTTCATAGCCGTCTTGCAGCTTTTCTGAAAGATATCTCCTCATGGAGATATGATGTAACGCTAGCTTCTTCTTGTGATATTTTACGGGATATTTAATATCTCCAAAGAAAAGAGGCTCTTCAATTAAAATTGATCTCCGGTTTCTACTTATACTTGGATGATTAGGGAATAACTGGTTTGGGTAAATTAAGGTATATTCCAATTTTATCTATGCTTATGATAAAATTAAAGATTGAATAAGTCTTGAAGTTTGTGATTTTGTAATCGGCGTAAAATTCAAAAACAAAACCGTAATAACGACTACTTACCCAATAATTATATCAGACATTTCTTTACCAGTTGGACTAACTCCACTCCTTAGGAAATGAGTAAGCTGTCCATCTTCGTTTATAACGTATTTACAAAAGTTCCATGAGGGCAAACTACTGTTCCATCCATTTTGTTTTGGATCAGATAGCCATTGATAAAGATCGCTCATTGGGGAGGATTTAATCTTTTGCTTGGAACCCATGGTAAATGAAACACCGTAGTTAGTCTCACAAAAGTTTTTGATATCTGAATTAGAACCTGATTCTTGAGAACCATAATCATTGCAGGGTACAGCGATAATCTCAAGTTTATCTTTATTTTTCTCATACAATGACTGTAGATCTTTATATTGAGATGTGTATCCACATCTGGAAGCCACATTTACAATCAATACTTTTTTCCCCTTAAACCTTTCAAGATTAATTTCATCTCCGTTGATATCGTTTATGGACAAATCATAGAATGATTTAGACCCGCTTACAACCCCTTTATGCTCGATAACATTTTTAGAAAAAGCCATTGAAAAAACTCCCGAAATAACTGTTGATGCAAAAGTAAACATAATAATTTTCTTCCTTTTATTGATAAAGCCAACCATGTTCTAGACTCGCACTGTATAGTTTAGATTTGAATTGGGTAATCTTTTTTTGGATGAATCATCTTTTGAAACAGTTTCAATATTATTATTTCTACGATCCACCATTTTGAGATAATCATTCACATAAGCATTTATTTCAGAACTGTTGATAATCAGTTGGCTCATAATGTGGCGAGGACGTACTTCCTGAAGCTTTTTGTTAGATTGGTCAATAGAAATTCTTCTAAAAATATATTCTCCAATATTTTTTGATGAGGCTGTCCAATCAGTTTCTTGAAAGTTGGTTGATTTAAATCTATTTTTTCGTAAGGCTGGTTTTTTCATTGTTTTTCCTATTTAGTTGATGAAAGACCACCATCCACAATGAAATTTTGTCCGGTGATCCAGTTATTTTCTGGGTTGATTAGAAACTTTATCATATTTGAAATGTCCTTAGGCTTTCCAATTCTTTGGAGAGTGTGCATTTTCTCACTAGCCTTTCTGACAATTTCATTACTAGTGATACTGATTGTCAAGGGAGTTTCAACCATTCCAGGCGATACGGTATTAAATCTTAAATTTTTTCTAGCATAGGTCTTGGCCGCTGATCTGGCTAGTCCTTCGACTCCACACTTTGCTGCGGCAATTAATTCATGATTTGCTAATCCAATACTTGCTGCTGCTGTGGACATCAGCACAATCGAGCTATCTTTTAAAAGCTGTCCTGCTGCACGGGTAACTGAAAAAGATGTTTTTAAATTTGTATTAATAGTCTGGTAAAATTCTTCTTCAGAACACTTGTGGGCTGGCTTCAAAATAAGACTGCCAGGTAGACAAACCACGGCATCAACCGTTTCGAATTTATCAAGTCCTTTTTTGATGAATTTTTCAACTGAATCAAAATCAGTGGCATCTACTTTATCGGACTCAACGGGCACATTTAAACTACCGTTATGGTAGCCCAAAAGGAGATTGGATGTACCCATTAAGTCTTGAACCAGTTTTGACCCGATTCCACCAGCTGCACCTATGATAAGTATATTCACAGGCATATATTATAATGAAATACTGCTACACTACAAGTACAAAATGAGCGATATGAGCGTTTTTAATAGGTTTTTATTGATTTGAGATCGAAACTTAGATATAGTTCGCCGTCTTCAATCAGTTTCATTTTAAGTTTATTTTCATTAAGTGAAAATTCGATATCATAAAGCTGTGGAAGATTAATTTTAGGATTTGCTCTGTCTATCTCCCATCTTGCGTTATAAACTGTTCCAGATTCCCATTTGGGAGCATCATTCCAATATATGTTGCCTTTTAACTGTTGTTTTGAAACTTTATTGTATGGTTTTGGTGTTAAGTAAGGTTTATCTTTCTTTTCTGTAACATAGGGACTTGGCTTTATCTCCATTGTGTCACTTTCAATTACCATAAGCAGCCTTTGATAGTCTCCCCAGTTTTGAAACCATATTTCACATTTCGGGTTTGATGTTGAGACCCATTTATCCGCCAACACAGTTTGGTTAAATTGTTTATCGCTAGAGCAACCCACCACTTGCAAGTAGATAAGGCAGAGGCAAAGATATCCCCAGATTCTATTATAATTCATGTTGTTCCGATTTTTTAAGCTACTGAAAAGTACAAAATTGTAATGCTTAACAAAAGCATGGTTACAGACGCAATGTACCTACGAAATGTACTTTTTAATCTTACGTGTGTGACAACCGCGGCAAGCATAAGTAGTGTGATTCCTGATGAACCAGCTACAACTATTATCGGATCAGAAGAGTGCAACATCCAAGCGAATGAAAGTTTTAGGATTCCAGTCAAATCCCTGAGCCAGGTTGGTAAATTATAATCATCAAACTCTTTTCGAATGTTTTCATACCGCACAACCCAAACGAAAAAAATTGCTATCGATGAAACAATCTTAATTAGTTCAATTAAAATATCTAAGGATACAGTCATTTGTTGTCCATAAATCTTATTATTATATTAAGAAGTCAAGTCTATATATACAACATTTAGCGTTATCATCACTTTCTAATGACAAAAAGTACCATGTGGAAGCCTATTATTAGATTAAGCTAGTGCTCATGCGCTATCTAGTATAAAATTCTCATACAACCTCTTGAACACAAAAGTGCTTGGTTGTATTTTTCATTTAAAATCAAGTACCTATTTCATATTGGAGATAATCGAATGAGACTTAGACACGTCATGAGTATTATCCTTTTACTGTCATCTGTTTATGCCAGCAAAATCGAGTTTGATAGATATACAATTGATGACGGCCTTTCCCAAAACACTGTTTATAAAGTATTTCAAGATAGTCGGGGTTACATCTGGCTTGGTACCCAAGGAGGGCTCGACAGATTTAATGGTTATGAATTTAAGCACTACGAGCATGAAAGTAATGATAGCACCTCAATTGTAAATGGTTGGATAAGAGCAATCAATGAAGATGAGGATGGGCTGTTATGGTTGGGTACGGTTGGTGGCAATCTCGGATGGTTTGACCCCTATGATGAAATTGGTGGGGAAATTGATTTATTCGCAAATCATCCAGATTTTGATCGACCTGGATATATTTATGATATTTTATTCCATGGCGACTATATCTTTTTAACAACTTTAGGTAGCGGTCTATGTAGATATAACCGAAAAGATGGATCGATATTATGGTACAGCTCAGATTCTACATCCAAACACTACATCAAAGATCGAGTTTTCACTAATGTCTATTCAATAAGCAAAGATAAAATTTTATTGGGTGATCGAAGTATAATTATTTTAAACACAGAAACTAATGAGCACGTAGAACCCTACAATAAACTTATTGAAAAAGAAATTGGAGTTCCATTTGATAGTATAAAAGTTTCCTCGATTACTCAAACAAGTGATAGGAAAATATTAATTGGTACATGGAGTGATCATGGTCTAATCATATTAGATATGAAAGATGAAAGCGTTTCACAATTTTTTCCTCTTCCTCCTGATCCAGATAGTGGAAAAGTTCCTAGAACCATGATTGGTGAGATTACAATAGATAGGTTCAATAAACTATGGATGCCTGTTTTTAACGTGGGACTAGCAACTTTTGATATGACAAAAGAAGAGTTTGAACTGCACCTACCTGATCCTAAAAATCCTAATTCTTTGTCTGATTCTCAAATTGAATCTATTATAATGGATAAAAGCGGAGCAATATGGCTTGGTTCTGCAAGAAGCCTAATGAATCATGATTCAGAAAAAAAGAAGTTTAATATCATATCTAATTCTAGTAATGCAAATATAAGGTCATCATTTAACGAAAAGTGGGATCTGCATATTGATTCTAAAGACAAATTATGGGCTGGAAGCGTATATAGAGGAAGTGGTTTAGATGTAATTGATATGAAAACAAAATCCGTAATAAACCATATACCCCCAAATGCTAAGGATGGTCGTGGTATTTCCATGTGGCGAATGGCTGAAGATAATGATGGCCGAATATGGGGACTTACTCAATATGGACTCTTTGTTTCTGATAAAAACAAGGAAAACTTTGATAAAGTCTTTGATAGATCGAATATAACTTTTAAAGAAACTGGAGCCATCCGAAGCATGATGCTTGGAGTTGATAAAAGGTTTTGGATTTTTTCTGAAAAGAAAACTTGGTGGATTGAATTTGACCAAGATAGTATCATTTGGGTTGATGCTGCTTCCAAAAAGAATAATTTAAAAGATGTTATCAATATTGGAGGATATGGAAATAGATATAAGAATAATAGGGATAATGATTTTTATCTTTTTGTAAAGTTTGGATCAGTTAATACTCGATTAAGAGAACAACTACTTTCAGTAAATCATAGAAATTTCAAGGTTGACACCCTATATGATCATGGCAAAGCTGAAAGAAAAATTCCAGGTTTTGATGCAATCACTCATATCAATCAGTCAAAAGATGGGAAATACTGGTTTACAACATATGGTGAGGGATTTACAAAATTTGACATTACTTCAAGAGAGTTTGAGCACTATGGTATTAATGATGGATTGCCTAATTCTTATTTATACTGTATTTATGAAGATGAATCAGGATATTTGTGGATGTCTTCAAATTTTGGAATTATAAGATTTGATCCCAAAAGTAAGAGTTTTAGGCAATATGGTATAGCAGACGGTATTCAAAACTTTGAATACAATTCAGATTCGCATGCTCAAGCTAAAGATGGAACACTGTTTTTTGGAGGATTATCTGGCACAAACTACTTTAACCCAAATAAACTAAAAGATAATCCAAATGAGCCAATGGTATTGATCGAATCCTTTTCAAAAAGTGATTCAATTTTTGCTGTTCATAAATCTGATAATAGTGACGAGATATATAACATATACTAC
>JAYNUL010000087.1:0-6745 GCA_038281125.1 Fidelibacterota bacterium
TCATATTGCATATTATAATGTGAATATGCTCTATCAATAGGGTTTCTTAGAATGTAAATTATCTTTGGGTTTGAATTGTAGCTTGAAATTCTCTTCAAAAAATCATTTTGCCAAGCATATGATGGGGTAGAATCTATCATAATTTGGTTATCATCTAATGACCTAGGAAACATAGCTCTATAATTACTATAATCATTTCTTGAATTTGAATTTTCAAAATGCCTCTTATAGTCAAAATAATGTGATTCTTTAAGAGAAGACGGAACAATTAATGGATGCTGAACAATATAATTATGTAATGCTGTGGTACCACACTTTTGTCCGCCAACTATGAAAATATCAACTTTCTTTTCATCGTAAGTTAAAAATTTTGAAAGAATATATGCTTTCAAATGAGAAAGCTTTGTTCTGGTAGTAAGCTTCGTTTCTTGATTCCTGTTTATAAGCGGATAAAGGATTTGTCCTCTAATGAAAGCCAAGAAAGGAAAGATCGCTTTAATAAAAAAATTTTTTCTTAATGGGTGTGGCAAAACTTAATCTCCTTATTGATTTTTTTATAAAATTTTAAGCCATCTATCATTTTTAACAGTCCATTCTATTACATTTTCAAGCCTAGTATATGCTGAATGAGGCACCCAACCCATATTTTTCATTTTTGCTCCATCCAACGCATATCTTAAGTCGTGTCCCGGACGTTGTGAATGAAAATCCACCATTTCATATTTTAAACTTCTACCTAAACAATTAGCAATAAACTGGGCTAGCTCTAAATTATCTATTTCATCTTTACCAACAATATTAAATTTATGACACTTTGTGTCATTGCTATTAATTTTCAAATCTGAAAAATTATAATTAAAAAGAAACATTAGTGCTTCTGATACATCCTCTGCATGGATGTAATGTCTTGAACCCGCCTTTGACTTATCTTTATTAGAATGAATAGTAACAGAATTACCATCTAAGACTTTTCTTATAACCATAGGAATATATTTTTCAGGGTTTTGTCTTTCTCCAAAAACATTCATTGTATGAGTTATAAAAGCAGGTAATCCATAAGTATTTTCGTATGCAACTACTAACTCTTCAGCTCCTGCTTTTGTTGCAGAATATGGATTAGTAGAATTATATCTGTCATTTTCTTTATAGCTAATACCTATTGGAGCAGGACCAAAAATTTCATCTGTACTAAAATATGCAAATTTCTTTATGCTGTCTAATCGTCTTGCATATTCTAAGATATTTGCTGTTCCAACAACATTGTCCATCACGAATTCTAAAGGATATGAAATAGATCTATCAACGTGTGAACCAGCTGCTAAATGAGCAATATAGTCTACTTTACCAATAGTTGCTGAGATTTCAGGATTTATTTCAGCTTTTAAGTCATGATATACAATTTTGACTCTTTTTCTATCCACAGGCTTTTGCTTTGAAACAACTTCACTTAAACGATTAAGATTGCCGCTAAAATCTAACCTATCTAATGTAATAATCTCCCAATCGGTTGTTGTTAAAATTTTTTCAACAACATGGTGAGCAATAAATCCAGCGCCTCCAGTAATTAATATTTTCTTAGACATATTATATTTTTAAGTCTTTTCTATATTTTGGTACCCAATCTTCAATAATAATGGTTGGTTTCCATCCAAGCAAATCTGATGCCTTGGAGTTATCAGCTAATGTTTCTCTTGGTTCAACTACAGGATCTATATTTATTGATGGTCCACCAATTAATCTAGCAATATCATTTACAGAGCGATTATCACAATTACCTATGTTAATAACCTCTCCACTGCCAACTTTTTTTGATATCATAGCTAAATAGTTTGCATTAGCAATATCTTTAACATGCGTAAAATCTCTGCGCTGTTCACCATCACCTCTAATTGTTAGTGGCTCTCCATTCATTTTTTGTCTTGCAAATACGCACATAACCAAAGCATATGCACCATCCAAGTTTTGTCTTTCTCCGTAAACATTAAAATATCTCAAAGATACTGTTTCAAGATTATAAATTTTTGAAAACGTTTTGCAACAAACCTCTCCATAATATTTCTGCATTGCGTAAGGAGAAATCGGATCAATGGGATCATCTT
Organism: Fidelibacterota bacterium; assembly: GCA_038281125.1. GTDB lineage: Bacteria > Fidelibacterota > Marinisomatia > Marinisomatales > UBA1611 > NZWG01. Next base: position 2,100 of record JAYNUL010000087.1, read on the forward strand.
CTTTTGATGGAAGCTTAATAGCATTTCCATATGCTGATGATGATGAACTATATACAACACGCCTTACATCAACATCACTACTGGCTTTTAACACATTTATTGTACTTAGAGTATTATTTTTTTCAAAATGTATTGGATTATCAATCGACTCCTGAACTCTTGGAAGTGCAGCTAGGTGGAATATACCATTTGAGCCTTTGATAATATCTTTTATTTTGTTGAAATTGTTGTCATCTGATAAATCTAGTTTATGATAAATAGCCTGAGAATTGCAGTTTTCTTTCTTTCCGGAAGAAAAGTTATCAATGACTTCAACTTCAAATCCTTTATCAATAAGCAAATCAACTAGATTGCTTCCAATAAAACCTGCTCCACCTGTAACAATATATTTCATTAATTAAATTATAAGTTCGATGAAACCTAATATATGGTAGACAAACTAACAATCTTATTTTTTCATAGAATCTATAATGTATAAAATTTCTTCACTCTTTAAGTAAGGATGCATTGGTAAACTAATAATGGTTTCTGATAAAGACTCCGATACAGGCATATCTCCTTTCTTGTACCCAAGATACTTAAAACCATCCATTAAATGTATTGGATACTTATAATAGATAACCGAAGGAATTTTTTGCTCTTGGAAGATACTTATTAATCTATTTCTTTTTTCATTTGAACCAAGGACAATTGAAAATAACGCATGAGAAGATTGATATTCTTTTGGATTAAATTGTGCATTATTAAGATATTTTCTGTAGAGAAGATTTACTTGTTTTCTCATAGTTAACTCATCATCAAAAATCTTTAATTTCTCTAACAGAATTGCAGCTTGCATACTATCAAGACGACCATTTAAGCCAATCATTTCACTATTATACTTATCTACACTAGTACCATGAATTCTAATGGCTCTACACTTTTCGGCTAATTCATCATTATCTGTGAAAATAGCTCCACCATCTCCATAGCAACCTAATGGCTTTGCAGGATAAAATGATGTTGCAGCTACATCTCCAAAACTACCTACTTTCTTGCCTTTGATAGAGCCACCAAAGCTTTGTGCAGCATCTTCAATCACCTTTAAATTGAATTTTTTAGCAATTTTATTGATTACCCTATATCTTGCGGGTAAACCAAATAAGTCTACTGGAATAATTGCTTTCGGATTAAGTTTTCCCTCTGACAATACTCTTTCAATTTCTTTTTCGAGATTATTACAATTAATATTAAAAGTTGAGTCGTATACATCAACGAATACTGGTGTAGCACCTAAAAGTGAAATGACTTCAGCAGTTGCAACATAAGTAAATGGTGTAGTAAAAACCGCATCACCAGGACCAACGCCCCATGCCATTAGAGGAATTAATAAAGCATCAGTACCTGAAGAACATGTAATTGCATGCTTTACTTCACAATAATTTGCTAATTTTTCTTCAAGTTCAAAAACTTCAGGACCCATAATATAGGCTCCATGATCTAGAATTTTTTTAATTCTCTTTTCTATTGGTTTTCTAATTCTATTTTGCTGTGTTTTGAGGTCTAAAAATTCCATAATTGTAAAAATAATTTAATTGTTTTTTTTTATTAAATTAAATTTTTTCAAAACGCTAATTTTTCTCCAAGATTATTTAGGAGGTTCAAAATTAATTAACGTTTGGAATTTTGATTTAAATAGTTCAAATTTTGCTCAAGAATACTCGCGTGTATTCTTAAATATATTAATATATGAAGATAACCGAGAAAAAGGAGAAATAACTATGAATCGTACAATTCTTAGTTTATTTACTAGCATTTTTGTATTTGCTAGTACCGCTTTTGCGCAAGGTACTATATCTGGATCTGTTTCAGATTCTGAAGGAAACGCTTTGCCGGGAGCTAATGTCGTAATCGTCGGTACCCAATTAGGAGCTGCTGCCACATTAGATGGTGGATTTAGCATTAATGCACCTGATGGGTCATATACTGTAACTGCATCTGTTGTTGGATATAAATCTGCTTCAGCAAATGTTAGAGTAAATGGTGGAAATGTTACTGCTAATTTTACACTTGAAGCCACATCAGTCGCTCTGGGTGGTGTTGAAGTGTTAGCAAATCGTGTGGACGATAATGATGCAGTTTCTTATGATAACTACACCAAACAAGACATTGACTTCAGACTTGGTGGAAGAGGTTTACCGAAAGCATTATCAACATTACCAAACGTATTTGTTAACGATGGTGGTGGTTGGGATGACGAAAATGTATGGGTTCGTGGTTTTACAGACAATTACACAGCATACATGATTAATGGAGTTCCAATGAATGATATGGAAAATGGTAATTTATACTTTTCCAATTGGTCTGTTTTAGCAGATGTTGCATCTGTTGTTCAAGTCCAAAGAGGTGCAGGAGCAATAAATCTTGCAGTTCCATCCGTTGGTGGTTCTGTAAACTTTATTAGCTCACCAGCATCATCTGAGGCAGGATATGTAATTAAGCAATTAGCAGGAACTAATAGTTTACAAAAAACTGCTATTACACTTAATGCTGGGACACTACTTGATGGTAAGATGACCTTAGTAGCAGCAGCAAGCAGAAGAACTGCTGATAGATTACATATGGAAGGTACTTATTCCAAAGCATGGGCATATTATTTTAATAGTTCATATTCTTTTGATGATAACAATAGATTAGAGTTTGTAGCTCTAGGTTCACCACAAGAACACGGACAAAGTTATTATAATAATCGTGTTTCAAACTACAGCCATGAGTTAGCTAAGGAAATGGGTGTTAAAGAAGAAGATCTTAGAACTGAATATGGTACTGACTACAATGCCAGATGGGGTAAGATGGATACAGTACTTAAAGGAAGAAGAGCAATGCCAAGCTGGAAACCTTTTGATGGCTGGAATTACCGTGTAGATGAATATTCTCGTACAGAAATGAACGAAAAAATGAACTACTTCCATAAGCCGATTGTTCAAGTTAATTCTTACAACAAAATATCTGACAATATGATGATGTCAACCTCTCTTTACTACTCAGGTGGTGAAGGTGGTGGATCAGGAAGTTGGGGTTCAGATGGTGTTGTTAGAGGTGATGCAAATGTAGGAAAAGCTAGAGATTGGCAAGCTACTTATGCACAAAATACTACAAATTGGGTTGATGGATATGGATATGAATCTACTGGTATCTTAAGATCTAGTAGAAATAATCAATACACTTATGGTATTATGAGTAAGCTAGATTTAGACTTAAGTGATGTTACTAGCTTTACATTTGGTTTAGATGTTAGAACTGCTAAAATTGAACACTACAGAGAAGTTCATGATTTGTTAGGTGGAGATTTTGTTGATGGTTCTTACGGTGGAAATGAAAACTGGACTTCTGAACAAGTTTACAGAACATTAGGTGATAAAATAGCCTATGACAATACTAATACTGTTGATTGGATTGGTGGTTACGTTCAAGCTAATCAAGAACTATATAATGGTTCTAAAATATATGCAATGGTTGGTGCTACAACTGCTGACTATTCAGTACAAGATCATTGGTCAATAGGAGAGCCTACATATGAATCAAACGGAAATGAAGGATACCAATTTAAATTAGGTGGTACCTTACCGTTAAATGATGTTCATATGTTGTTTGGTAATGTAAGTTTTGCTGAACTAACTCCATCACTAGATAAAGTTCTTAATGATGAAGATATGATAGTTAACACTGATTTTGAAAATGAAAAAGCTACATGGTTCGACTTTGGTTATCGCTTCAAAGCTCCAAGTGGAAAAGTAGCAGGTAGTGTAAACTATTACTATGCGTCATGGGAAGATAGAGTACAAAAAGGATCTTTAGAAATAGATAACGTTGAATCGTTCTTCAATATTACAGGTCTTAATCAGTTACATACTGGTATAGAATACTCTATTGCATTTCAACCAGTTCCGGTCTTAAGAATAGACTTAACTGGTCATAAAAGTGATTGGAAATTTAGTGAGAATCTTGATTATAGCTATTTTGAAACTCCAGGGGTACCAAGCACTGAAGAATCAGTACAGCTATATGTAAAAGACGTTAAAATTGGTGGTGCACCTCAACAAATGCATAATCTTGCATTTACTGGATTTTTTAATAGAATTAAAGCATCAGTCGAGCTACAAAGCTTTGGTGACTTATATGCTAAATTCGGATATGGTGATAATCCAGCCGATGTATCACGCAGCTTAGGACCAAATAATACTTGGGCTGAAGATGCGTGGAAATCAGACATGACTACTTTAGTTAATTTAAAACTTCAGTATTCAACTGAATTAGCAGGTAGAAATATAACAATTAATGCAGCAATGCATAATGTTACAGATGAACTATTTGTTAATGATGTTGTCGATTTTGGAGCGGGAGATGTTGCTGGAATTAGAGTTCGATTGGGACAGCCACAACACTACACTATTGGAGTAACAATAAGTCAATAATTTGATTTATCTTTACTTCTTGAAAAATAAAAGCCCTCATATTTGAGGGCTTTTATTTTATGAGACTTTTTTTTGAAGCTTTTCAAGCTTACGAATTAAATTAGTTTCTAAATTTTGGTTATTATCTTCTGCGATGCGAATTTGTTTTCTAATCTGGCTAATTTCTTTTTTAATTGATATATCTTCTAATGT
>JAYNUL010000088.1:0-6694 GCA_038281125.1 Fidelibacterota bacterium
GAAAAAGGTTACGGACAAACTTTAATAGGTGCCAACCCTCACACTGCTGAATTAATTGGAAAAGAAATACTCAAAAGTAAAGTTTGGAATCCATATCCAGAATACGAGGTATGCAATAAGAAGCCATCACATATTGACTACCTTGGAGATATTTATCTAAAATTTCAAAATAAATACATCATAATCGAGATGAAAAATGTAATCTGCGCTTCTTATAATCCAAACATAAAAAAGGTAACTCGACGATACGTCTTTTACGATAATAAAGTCCCTTTTCGACGCTCTGGCATATATCCCAATGGTGAAAGAAGTCAAAAGTATAGAGGTGAATCTGTTGTATCAGAGAGATCAGTTCGGCAAATAGATAGTATGATTAAAAAAAAAGAAAAGTATCAATTTGCTATAATGTTTCTTGTTAATAGAGGCGATTGCATGACATTTAAACCAAATTGGCAAAGAGATCCAATTTATTCAAAGAAACTTGTTAAGGCTGTAAAAAATGGTATCGATGTCTATGCATTAGGGATAAACTGGACTAATAAAGCTTGCAACTTTAATGGTGAATTAGATATTGATCTAAAACCCTGGTAGGGTTTAAAAAGTATATACTTAACTTTTTTCCTTACAATAATTTCATAAGTATCGTCTCATATTGTAAAAAAATATTATGAATAATTTTTTACAATCGTATTAATATTATCTTAACTATTTCACAAATTTAGATTATTCCAAAATTTTTAATATTTACCGTATTTTAATTTTTAAACAATATATCTATAATTTTTAAAATTATTAGTTATGAATGATAAGTTTGATTTCCCCTTAGTAGACAATGATCGATTTCATGATGCTTGCGGCATCGGCTTTGTGGCAACAAGATCCGGTAAGCCTGAAGGTAGAATTTTACCATTAGCTCTAAAAGCATTGAAAAAGCTTTCTCATAGAGGCGCTAAGTCTTATGATAATAATTCAGGAGATGGAGCAGGATTAATGATTGATATCCCTTCTGCATTTTTTAGAAAAGTTATTAAGGATGAGACATGCACAAGCCTGAGTAGGAATGAAATTCTAGCCATCGCTGTTGTTTTTCATCCATCTAAAATCCATAATCTTTTTGATAAACTAATATCTGAACTATGCCATGAAGAAGAAATAAACTTTTTATTTAAGAGAGAGGTCCCAGTAAACGAAAGAGCACTTGGAGAATTATCTAAAAAGAAAAGGCCCTACATTTACCAATATATATTTCGGGCAAAAAAACTGAAAAATAGAGATTTAGAAAAAAAACTTTATCTCATTCGTAAAAAGATAGAAAAAAAGTTTATATCAAGAAAATCAAAGCCCTATTTATGCTCCTTCTCGTCAAAAACAATAGTATATAAAGGTCTCATGAGCTCATTCCAGTTAGACAAGTTTTATCCAGATCTAAATCAAAAGCTCAAAGTAAAAGTAGCCCTCTTTCATGAGCGATTTTCCACAAATACTTTTTCAAGTTGGGAGATGGCACAACCTTTTCGAATGATTGCTCATAATGGAGAATTCAATACAATTAAAGGAAGCAGATTATGGATGAATGCAAGAGAAGCAAACTTAAAATCAGAAATTTGGGGAAAGGATATAACTTATCTTAGACCAATTATTTCTAAGGGGGGAAGCGACTCAGAAAGTTTTGACCAGGTTGCAGAATTCCTTTTGAACAGCGGGCGTACATTATTTGATTTAATGATGATTATGATTCCTGACTCATACAATCAAATCCAAAAGTATTACAAGAACGATAGTATGAGTAAAAAGATGAGAGATTATTTTATTTACCATGAAAACTTTATGAAACCCTGGGACGGACCAGCAGCAATTGTCTACACTGATGGGGATTATGTTGGCGCAAAAATGGATAGAAATGGTTTAAGGCCATTGAGGTATTCTCTAACTAAATGCGGTTTAGTTATAATGGCATCTGAAGCAGGAGTTGTAAATATTGAGGATAATAACTTGATTGCAAATTATCATATGAAGTCCGAAGAGATTTTTGGAATGAACCTAAAAACAGGTGAAATTTTAAAAAATAAAGAGATCAAACTGAAAGAAGCCTTGAAAAAACCTTATGGTAAGCTGGTAAAAAACAATGTTCATTCTCTAAAACGCTCTGATGGTATAAAAGAATTTGACGGCTTGATGGAAACCAAGTTTTATGATCCAAATTTCAACCCTGTTGATCACGGCTTAAACAAAGAAGATATTTCTAAGTTTTTAATGCCTATGTCTGATAATATTTCAGAGCCTGTAGGATCAATGGGCGACGATACTCCTCTTGCTATATTATCTAAACAGGATAGAAAATTTTACGATTTCTTTAAACAGCAATTTGCACAAGTTACAAATCCACCAATAGATTCTTTAAGAGAAAAGTCAGTTATGAGTTTGTTGAAATATCTTGGCAGCGAAGATAATTTATTAAATCAACAACCGACTAGCGATATTGCAATAAAAATTCCTAGTCCTATATTATCACCAAAAGATATTAATTATCTCACCAATCAAACAGATTGGTTTCCTAACAGTACAATAAGTTGTTCTATGGATGGTCATGACAAGTTAAAATCAAGAATTGATAGCATAAAAAAGACAGCTGAAAAGAAAATTTTAAATGGATCTAAAATAATATTCCTATCTGATATTGCCCTTGGAAATGAGCGTACATTTATTCCTATGCCCTTAGTTGTATCGGCTATCCATCATCATCTAATAACTAAAAAGCTTAGAAGTAAGGCCTCTATCATTTGCATATCTGGCGATTGCATAGAGGATCATCATTTTGCAGTTTTAATTGCTCTAGGTGCCAGTGGGATTTATCCAATAGGTTCATATATGACCATTCAAAAGTATAATCCAGAATCAGATTTCTATATTAGCCTCGATAACTACAGACACTCCATTGAAAAGGGCCTTCTAAAAGTAATGTCAAAAATGGGCATATCTACATTAACAAGCTACCATGGGAGCATGCTTCTTCATGCAATTGGTCTTGGAAAAACATTGTCAGAAAAATATTTCCCATCTATACCAAGTTTAATTGGTGGTATTGAACTTGAAGATATTGAAAAAACCTTGAAAGAGAGAATTAGATTAAAGATTGGAAATAATAATTCTAGGATTTTAAAAGAGATCGGATTATTCCGTTACAGGAAATCTGGAGAAGCGCATGGATATAACCCAACTGTATTTAAAAAAATTCAATATCTTGGGACAAACGGGAAAAAACCTAATACTAAATACAGTGATGATAGGCCTATATACATTAGAGATTTGCTTTGCTACAAAACAAGTAAACCAAGGCTAAATCTAAAAGCTATAGAAGATAGCTCATCAATTTTAAAACGTTTTGGTTCTGGAGGAATCTCATTTGGTGCAATATCTGAAAAATCTCATAGAGAACTTGCAAGGGGTTTTTCGCTGGTTGGTGCTAGGAGTAATACTGGTGAAGGGGGAGAAAAAAATGATAGATATAATATCTCTAACGATGATACATCTGTGAATTCATATGTTAAGCAGATTGCTAGTGGTAGATTTGGTGTTAATAGCGAATATCTTGCTGCTGCTCATGAAATTCAAATTAAAATCGCACAAGGAGCAAAACCTGGTGAAGGAGGACAACTTCCTGGATTTAAAGTTTCGAGTATGATAGCTGCAACAAGGTCCTCTTCTCCTGGGATACCCCTTATAAGCCCTCCTCCTCACCATGATATTTATAGCATTGAAGATATAAAACAATTGATATATGATTTAAAAGATGTCAACCCAAGGGCTAAGGTATCTGTAAAACTAGTATCTCAACCTGGTGTCGGAATCGTTGCTTCAGGTGTAGTTAAGGCTGGTGCAAATATTATTTTAATTTCTGGCGCTGATGGTGGAACTGGTGCAAGTCCGTTAGGATCTCAAAAACATACTGGGTTCCCTTGGGAGTATGGTCTTGCTGAAACACATCAAACTTTATACGCCAGTGGTTTAAGAGAATACGTAACTCTAAGAGTAGATGGAGGCATAAAAAGAGCTAAAGATATAATTTTTGCTGCAATGTTAGGCGCCGAAGAGTTTGATTTTGGAACATCTGCTTTGATAGCACTGGGTTGTGTAATGGCTAGACAATGTCATTTAAATACATGCCCTGTGGGTATTGCAACAACAGATGAGAAAATTGAGAAGAGATTTAAAGGAAAAGCTGAGAATGTTTCAAGATATTTAGAAAGCATATCAGAATCAGTAAGAAATGAATTATCTAAAATTGGCAAAACAAGTTTACATGACATAATTGGAAGGACTGATCTTTTAAAGATCAATGAAAAGCAAGAACATTTGGTTAAAAATAAAAAGATTGATTTGAGAGGAATCATAAATAATCAATCAAAAAAAGGATTGCCATTAACCTCCCATATGAAATTACGGTACTCGAACCTCCGAAGAGAAAAAACTGTTGATGAAAAGATTATGAAAGAGATACGGCAAGAAATTATTACTCAGGGACAGGCTGCAGTAAGCAAGGAAATACAAAATACAGATAGAGCAATTGGGGCTAGAATTTCTGGAGAGCTTTCCTACCTTTTCGGTCATAATAATTATCGAGGAAATATCCAGTGCAGATTGACTGGAGTTGCAGGGCAAAGTTTTGGCGCCTTTTTAAGTAAAGGTATTGAACTTAGACTTAAAGGTCTGGCTAATGATTATGTAGCAAAGAGTATGTCAGGAGGTACAATATCTATTAGAATGTCCAAAGCAATAAGAAGACGAAAAAAACATAATACCCTTATTGGAAACGTAGCTCTTTATGGAGCCACTGGAGGAGAATTATATATAGCGGGTTCTGCAGCAGAAAGATTTGCAGTACGAAATAGCGGAGCATTAGCTGTTGTAGAAGGTATAGGGAATCATGGATGTGAATATATGAGTCAAGGTACTGTAATTATACTGGGAAGAATAGGTAAAAATTTTGGTGCGGGTATGACCGGTGGTGTTGTTTACGTATATACAAAATATAGAAATCTTGATAATTATCTAAATCATGACTTTATAGAAATTGTAAAAGTTCAAACGAAGGATGAGAACATAATTAAAAGACTTATAAAAAATCATGTTTTCCATACTGGTTCAAATATTGCATCAACAATCGAAAGACATTGGTCTAAAGAAATAAAGAATTTTATTAAAATAGCTCCTAAGAATTATGAAAACATGAATTTTGATTCATTATATGAACAGCAAAAATCATTTAGGATATCATAGCTTAACTAAAATTATTTATTATAAAATATTTTTAAATACGTCTTATTATGATGGTTTAACAATCTTACCACCGATGAGTTTGGCAAATTTGTCTTTCCCCATCCCATGTACTGGATCTGAGCTTCCCCATTTCCAACCTCCAAATTCAGTTTTATGATAATCGGAAAATGCTTGTTCAATTTCACGTTTGGAATTCATGACAAATGGGCCGTACTTCACAACAGGTTCATTAATTGGGACACCCTGCAACATCAATATTTTTGTTCTTTCACCTAAATTTTTTATTACTGTTTTTTTCGATGCATTTAAGACTACCATTGAATGATCTGGAATTATATCCCCATCAATTTCAATATTTGAATTTTTTAAAATATAAAGATTTCTGTTAGCTCCTGATTTCGTTTGGGGTATAGAAAATTCTCCTCTTTCATTCAACCTAATGATCCATACTGCAACATCATTTTTCTTATCATTTGCCCATGAGTTTTTTGGCGCTATTGGGGCTGAAACATCCTGATAGTCACCTGTAACTAGTTCAACTTCCGCATTTTTATTCCCAAAAGACAAATCTGAGATCTTTGGTATCATATCCTTCCAATACATTTCAAAGTTTGGATCCACTCTTTTATTATATGAAGGAAGGTTTAACCAGATTTGAAAAAAGTCTAGTTTATTTTTTCCATTCTGATTTAAAAGTGGAAACATTTCAGAATGATTTATGCCATCTCCTGCGGTAAGCCACTGAGCATCGCCATCACCATATCTTGCGGATGCTCCTAATGAATCAGCATGATCTATGATACCTTTGCTGACTACGGTAAGAGTCTCAAAACCCCTGTGCGGATGCCTTGGGAATCCTGGGATTTTTTCACCATGATACATACTCCATCCATCTTTATTAGAAAAGTCGTTACCTATATTTCTTCCAATAAGAGATGCATCAGGCGATAAATCATTTTTTGCAGTAGGATAGATATCATTATGATGCACACAGAAAAGGAATGGATCGACTGTTGGCCAGGGACCTGATCCTGGTAGATCTGTAACAGATATAATTGAATAATTATATTTTTCAATAGCGCCGTATTTAATCAATTTTTTTGTAGCTCCAGATAACCCAGCAAAAACTGAAAGAAAACCTCCAGTAATAATTTTAAGTATATTCCTTCTTGTGTTATCAAAACTCATAACTCATCTTAATAGTGAAAGTACAGGTATTTCAACAACATTTAGGCTAGATATCCAGTTTATTCAAATAAACTTGTTAAGGCTGTAAAAAATGGCATCAATGTCGATGCATTAGGGATAAACTGGATTAGTAAAGCTTGCAACTTTAATGGTGAATTAGATGTTGATTTAAACCCTTGGTGAGTATTAAGTAAAATTTTAAGTTTTTAAGAAATCTTCTCTTTTGAGT
>JAYNUL010000089.1:0-6681 GCA_038281125.1 Fidelibacterota bacterium
ACACTAGCGGTGATCTAAACGATACAACCTATTCACTTTATGATTTTGATCCTACGATAGAGAATTGGTTCAAAGTCCAAACTACGGATGCATGGTCTCAAAAAATAGTCGGAGAACCAATGGTAAGTGCAATCGATGCTTTCCCCATAGTTCCTGCATTTAATTCAATATCGTATGAGAATAATAATTTTACTATAGCATGGGAAACAGCTTCAGAAATTGATTTTCTTAAATATGACCTATACATTTCCTTTTACCCAAACATGGCAGATAAGGTAAGTGTTTTTAGCTCGGCAAATCCACAAGACACATCTTTTGTTTATCCGACGCAAGAAAATATTATAGGTTACTTTCAATTAGGTGTAACCGATGTGTGGGGACAGGAATCCTTAGGAGCACCTTTGAGAGGGAGTTCATTTAATACATTTAGAACTATTTATGAAAATGAGCAAGCTGACCAAGGGATTTCAGTAGTAGAGAGTAGCATCGACAACCAGTACCTAATTGCTGGAATATCTTCTTCTTTTGGAGATTTTGGTTTTGATGGATTCTTAACAAAAGTGGATAATGATGGCCAATTCATTTGGCTGGAAGTTTTTGGAGGAATAAATCCTGAATCTATTCATGACTTTTCTGAAACCCCTGATGGGGGTTTGCTTCTAATTGGATCTACTGAATCTTATGGCAGCTCGTTGAAAGATATTCTTGCTGCTAAATTTGATCAAAATGGAGAACAGGAGTGGGTAAATACCTATGGGGGAAATGATCAAGATGAAGGAAAGGCAGTGTATACTAGGGAGGATGGAGTTTCATACATCATTGGCAATACGAGATCGTATGGGAATGGTGAGACCGATATATGGCTAATTATCATTGATGAACAAGGAAATGAAATTAGTTCTTTTACCTACGGGAGTGAGTTAAATGATTATGGAGTAGGAATAGTTCCTAATGATATAGATGAACTGTTTGTTATTTCAAACGAGGAAATCAGTGGTTTTAGTGAACAAAAAATTGCTGCCAGGAAGATTGATTCTGAAGGTTTAGAACTGTGGCATAATTTCCACCAATCTCAGCAACTTGAAGCTTCAAGCGAAATTGTTACCGATGGGGAGGGCTATTACTACATTATTGGTAGTACAACATATGGAGGACAAAAAGATGGTTTATTTTTATCACTAGATGAAAATGGTAATTTTGTTTCTACCAATACATTTGGAGGGGTTTACAATGATTGGTTTAGCGATTTAATAATAACAGTTGATGGGCACCTTCTTGTTTGTGGAACATCTGAAGAAAATAATTATAACTCTTGGATTGTAAAAATAGATTATAATGGGAATCAGCTTTGGAGTAGGAATCTTGGATTTGAAGGCATGGATTATGCAAATGGAATTTCAGAAGCTTCTGATGGTGGATTTCTTATCACAGGAACAGTTCAAAATCAAAATAATAATAACGACTATTTCTTAATAAAAACCGATTCAGAGGGTATGCTGGAATCTATTGAGTAGATGATCCCTCTAGATACTTAACCAACTCTTTTGCAAAAAAATCATTTGAACCAGGTTTCAGATTAAAGTAGAGCGAAGGTTCAATTAGCTCGACTTCCATTAAAAATGGAAAATCATTTTCTAAAAGTAAATCTATCCTAGCATAAAAACATTTTTCTGGCAAATTCGTTAAAATCTTGCCACAAAAATCTAAAATTTTATTATTCACTTTATTTACAAGACTAATGATTCCTCCGTGCTCTTCTTGAACTCTAAAATCACCTATTTGGGGTATTTTTGAAATCGCATGACTAAGCTTATTATTAAAAAATATTAATGAAAGTTCACCTTTTGTGATAACGGATTCAAAAAATGGTTGAATAATGAAAGGCCGATTTGAATAGTTCTTTTTCATATTTTTCTTTGAGATCTTTAAATCATCTTGTCTTATTAACTCTGTAAAACTTGCATTGGCACCGACAACAGGTTTCAATATAATTTTATCACAACCAAAATCTTGAAACGATTCATATATTACTTCTGGATCATAATTTTTTTGGAAAATTGATGGGATAATTGAGACCCCTTTTTTTTCCAAATCAATTAAATAACTTTTTTCAATATTCCATTTAATTGTTTTAATCGGGTTAATTAACATTGCGTCTGAGTTTTCAATTTTATTTAAAACACCAATAAAATCATTTAAACGGCTTTGATAATCCCAGGTAGATCTAACAATTACATAATCATAATCATTCCAATCGATATCCTTATCATCCCAAGGTAAAAATGAGAGCTCCCAACCATTATTTTTCATCGGTTCAATTAATAAATGATCGTAACATTCAAATTCTGAAAGATCAGAAATAGTAAGAAAGGCACATTTGCCTCTATTTTTATACCTTATAAGCATATAATTGATTTCTATTCAACTTTAAGTTAATGGTCTAATGCCTGGCTAATGAAATTCCCTCAAATTTGTCACCAAACGATACACAATAATTGTTAAGAAATGTTACACATTTTGCTTTTTTTTAAATTGTGTACTAAATTCTTATAATTCTGAGGTAAAGGTGCCATTTTTCATTGGCAAAACATAGTGAATAATAAAAGAAATAAATCCATTCTTATTGTTGAGAATGACATTAGGATACTTGAATCTCTTCAGGGAAAACTAAAATCTGCAGGGTATATAGTAATTAGTTCAAAAGAAGGATATGAAGGGTTTCAGCGAGCAAAAAAAGAGATGCCTGACCTCATTCTCATTGAAGATAATTTACCCGTAATGAGCGGACTTAAGATTTGCAGAATTCTCAAATTTGATGAAAGGTATAAACATCTAAAGATCATCATTATGGGAAGTAAGGCTACGCTTGAGGGAATTAGCAAGGATGATTATGGATTTGATGGTATAATCACAAAACCTTTTCGAATTGGCGACCTTAGAGAATTAATAAATCAACAGATCGAATTGGCTAATCATGCAAATTGAATTTCCTATACTTTTATTATTATTTATACTTGGAGCGTCTGTTGGTAGCTTTCTAAATGTAGTTATTTATCGCGTTCCCAAAAGGATGAGCATTATTGCGCCAAGGTCTCATTGTTTTGCATGCAAAACGCCAATTAGTTTTTCAGATAATATACCCATTCTAGGTTATTTCATCCTCAATGGGAAGTGTCGAAACTGTAAAGCATCATTTTCAATGAGATATGCAGCAGTGGAATTTCTATCAGCGGTTCTTACCTGTCTTATGTACGTTGTTTTTGGTCTTTCATCAAATTTTGTAATCTATGTGCTCATCTCCTACTGCCTTATAGCCATATCGTTTATTGATCTTGACCATTTTATTATTCCAAATGGATTTATAATTATTGGTCTCATTGGGATGGTGTTTGTTTACTCTAGAAATTATATGATGCAAGATTGGATAGATGGGGCAACAGGATCTTTGATATTTGGAGGATTCTTGTTTCTAATTGGTGTCATTGGAGAATTTATTTTAAAAAGAGAAAGTATTGGCCTCGGAGATGTAAAGCTAGGTCTGGTTCTAGGCGGGTTTTTAGGTTCGAAACTATCTATACTTGCACTATATCTAAGTTTTGGATCTGCCGCATTAATGATAATGATTTTGGTAGGCATGAAAAAAATTGATACTTCAAATAAGATCCCATTTGGGCCATATTTATCATTGGGAACATTTTTTACTCTGATTTCGACAACAAAAAGCGGAGATAATTTTATTATCAATTGGTATCTCCATAACATGTTCTAATTATGCCTACTCTTAGCAAAACATCCTTAGGGCAAATTCTTATAACAAGCGGTAAAATTGACCAAGATCAGTTAAGAAATGCACTAGAATATCAAGTTGAAGAGGGAGGATATATTGGTGAAGCGCTGACCAAAATGAATTATATAGATACAGATGAGCTCATGCCATATTTATCCAGGCAGATGAAAGTACCTTATTTGAAGCTTGGTTACTATCAAATTGATGAAGATCTTGTTGAATTGCTCCCAGAAAAAATAGTTCGAAGCCATAAAATTTTCCCCCTTTTCAAAATCAGAAACACTATCAATCTAGCGGTAGTAGACCCTTTAGATCCTGAGCCAATCAACATAGCCCGTGAGCATACAGGTCTCAATATTGAACCTATCCTATGTTCTGAAGAAGACATAATCAATGCTGTTGATCTTCATTATGGTATTTCAAGCTTCTTAGAGCTTGAACAGGATTCAACGGATACTACGGAGATATCTGAGCTTTTTGATGAAAGTCAGGTTGTTGAACTGGTAAATGGCATTATTACTCAAAGTCAAAGGTATAGATGCTCAGACATTCACATTGAGCCAAGAGATAATGACATTAGGGTACGCTTTCGAATTGATGGGAAACTTCAAGATTTTCAGGTTTTTCCAAAATCAATTCAAGATGCGCTGACATCCAGATTGAAAATTATGGCAAACATGGATATAGCTGAATCTAGACGGCCTCAAGATGGAAGAATCTTGTTTAGATCAAAACTGGGACGAATTGATCTAAGAATATCTACCTACCCCACACTTTTTGGTGAAAAAACAGTGATGAGGCTTCTAAACCTAAAAGAAGCTTTATATCCATTAAGTGAATTGGGATTTAAGGAAGATACAGAGTCTAAGTTCAATAATCTGCTTTACGGTGGGGAGGGAATTATTCTCGTCTCCGGTCCAACTGGAAGTGGTAAAACAACCACGCTATATTCAACATTGAACAAGCTGGAAAAGCCTGATATCAATATTGTCACCATTGAAGACCCAATAGAATTTGATTTAGAAAACATTAACCAAGCTCAGGTTAATACCAAATCTGGGGTAACCTTCGCAGCCGCTCTAAGGTCGATACTTAGACAAGACCCAGATATCATAATGGTTGGTGAGGTTCGTGATGAAGAAACTGTTGAATTAGCTATTCGTGCGGCTTTGACAGGGCATCTTGTTTTTAGTACTATTCATACCAATGATGCAGCATCTGGGTTTGCTCGGCTCTTAAATTGGGATATTGAACCTTTTCTTATTAGTAGTACTGTAAAAGGTATTTTGGCACAGCGATTGGTAAGAAGGATATGTGAAAATTGTAAAGAGGAACATGAAATTACCGACCGTGAGGTTACTCTTTTAAAAATTGATAAGAAAAAATATAAAAAGACATACAGGGGCAAAGGGTGTCTTTCCTGCAGAAATTCTGGTTATAGAGGTAGGCTTGGTCTGTACGAATTACTCGTTGTGGATGAGAACATATCAGAATTGGTTTTAAATGAAGAACCTTCTTTTAAAATTAAGGAAAAGGCAAGATCAAATGGAATGATGACCATGTTGGAAGATGGTCTTGAAAAAGCAATTGAGGGAAAGACAAGCCTAAACGAGCTCATTGAGATTTTAGGCTCTAAAAGAGATATTTGAGATGTTGGATATTCTTTATGTTGGAGGAGAGCGTAAAGATACCTCTGTAATAAAAGATCTACCTATTACACTTGACCATGTTCAAAATGGGATGATTGCGTTGAGTGCTCTTAGAACCGAGCAATATGATGGAATTGTTATTCATGACAATTTGCCTATGTTAACCCCTAATCGTCTTGTAAAAGAAATTAGAGGGCTTAATAAGCATATACCTATTTTTAATTTAATCGAATCTGAATCCCGAAGATCTGAGATTTTTGATGATCTTGGAAATGGAGCAACTTTCTATTTCGAGCCTCAAACCCAGAATCTAGATCTCATGCTTGAAATGATTCTTATGGGGAAACAGTATTATGATTTCATTGCAGAATTGTCTCCTGTTGATAGACAATTTTTTCACCAGGCCGGTAATGGGAATATCATTGGCATATCAGAACAAATGATCAATTTATTTAGGTTGATAACACAGATAAGAAAAAAAGATGTAACAACAATTTTATATGGTGATAGTGGGACAGGGAAAAACTTAATTGCCCATAGTTTGCATAATAATAGTTTGAAGAAAAATAATCCCTTTATCTCAGTAAACTGCCCTGCAATCCCAAAGGAATTACTTGAAAGTGAGCTATTTGGGCATACCAAGGGGTCATTTACTGGAGCTGATTCTGATAAAGAAGGAAAATTTCAAGCAGCAAATTCTGGGACAATTTTTTTGGATGAGATTGGCGATATGGACTTGGGCCTGCAAGCCAAAATATTAAGAGTTCTTGAAAGTGGTGAAGTGGAAAAGGTAGGCAGCAATAAAACCATAAATGTAAATGTAAGAATTATTTCAGCTACAAATCAAAACCTCCCTAAAATGGTAGAAAAAAAGGATTTTAGACAAGATTTATATCATCGAATAAATGTATTCCCGATTACGATACCATCATTGAAAGATCACCCAGGTGACATACCTCTTATTTCATACTCTATTTTAAAAAACTTATGTGAAAAGCATAGTTCATCTGTCAATTACATTACCGCCGATTCATTAGCACTCTTAAAAGAGTACAACTGGCCAGGCAATGTTCGTGAACTAGAAAATGTTTTAGAGCGTGCACTTCTTACTTCAATTGATAACGAAATAACCTTGGCTGATGTAGAACCTCTTATTGAATTAAGTGGTGAACCTGAACTTGAAACCCCAACATTAGAAATAAAAGACACCCGGGATAGTCAAGAGACCGTCCAAGAGAACCCAGA
>JAYNUL010000090.1:0-1323 GCA_038281125.1 Fidelibacterota bacterium
AAATCGACACCACCATTTAAAAGAGACAAGACAATTTCTAGAGTTTTCCAAGCAGTTAGAATTTCAGTAAATAATGAATTAGAAAAACTTGATCAATTCCTTTCTACATTCTATCCAAGACTGTTAAATGGAGGAAGAATTGTTATTATCAGTTTTCACTCATTAGAAGACCGAAAAGTAAAACACGCCTTCAAACTCCTTAAAAGTAAAAATAAGGTGCAAATTCTAACAAAAAAACCGCTAATGCCAACCGAATTAGAAATTTTAAAAAATAGTAGATCTAGAAGTGCAAAATTAAGAGCTGCTGAAAGGAAAAATGATGGGTAAAAGGAGGATTTCAAAAAAGACAAAGAACATAATACATAGTCTTTTCTTCTTCACATCATCAATTGCGCTTATATCTAGTCTAATTATTTATCTTTGGGTTTACACAGAAATAGATGAAACTATTTTATCAATTGAAATACAAAATTCAACTGCTGAAGAGTTGGAAAACAGTATTGGAGAACTTAAAAGTGATATAGAATCATTAAGCCGTGCAGATGTTGTCGCAGAAAGAGCACGAAATGATTTAAAAATGGTTTTTACTCATCCTGAAACCTTAAGGATAGAAATTGATCCAACCTTGAAAGCTAGTTTATGACGAAAACATATATAAAATATAGATCAAGGGTTATTTTTCTAACAGGGTTTATCATCTTTTCCTGGGCTGGACTATGTTTAAGGCTTTTTCAAGTACAAGTATTAAATGGAGAACACTACCAAAAAGAAGTATTAAAACAGTCGCATAAGAAACAAAACTTACCTGCCAATCGTGGAAATATTTATGACAGAGATAATCGTCCATTAACTAGAAATATCATTCATTATACTCTATCAGTAAATCCATCTAAAGTAATAAATAAAAAGGAAATTGCTGAAGAGCTTAGTAAACAGACTGGTAAACCAAAGGAAAAATATCTAGACAAACTTAATTCAAAATCTAGGTTTGAATATCTTGAAAGAAATTTACAAAGAAATGAATTAGGGTTGCTTGAGACTAAAGTATTTACTGGTTTAAACATAGAAAGGAAGTATCGGAGATATTATCCTCATGAAAATATAGGTGCTCAAATTTTAGGATATACCAACTTGGATGATGAGGGTATCTCAGGAATTGAAAAAGACTACAATAATTATTTAAAAGGAATTCCTGGATGGGTTTATAAAACCAAGGGTTGGAGCGGTAAAATTCAACATAAAAGTGGTATGCCCTTCCAAAAATCAATTAATGGCAGCAACATACAATTAACAATTGATTTGGAATATCAATCTATTTTAGAA
>JAYNUL010000090.1:1423-4762 GCA_038281125.1 Fidelibacterota bacterium
GAATATCATACTAAAAAAATTACAGATCATGAAAGCTATTCAATGCTGACTGCTTCTCAGATCATACATCACTCCAGCAATATTGGTATCATTAAAATAATGGATCAAGTTGGGCAAAAGAAATTGTTTTCAATGAGCAGAGATTTTGGATTTGGATCAAAAACGGGAATTAATCTAAATGGGGAAGTCTCTGGTAAACTAAATCATTACAATGACTGGAGTGCTGTATCTCTTGGAATGATAGCAATGGGACATGAAGTGGGAGTTACAGCCATCCAGTTGGCCTCTGCCTACTGCGCTATTGCAAATGGTGGTTATTTATTAAAACCTAGAATTGTGCAGCAGATTATGGATGAAAGTGGAAATATTATTCATTCTGAGGAACCAGTCGTACTGAGAAAAATTGCAGATGAGTCTACTATAAAAAGTGTTAAGGAAATGTTAAGAGGTGTTGTTGTGAAGGGGACAGGGAAAAACGCTGATATACCTGGGTGGAAAGTTGCAGGTAAAACAGGAACTGCCCAAAAGTGGAAAAATGGAAAATATTCTAATAATGATTTTATTTCTAATTTTATTGGATTTTTTCCTGCTGACAATCCTCAACTATTAGCTTTAATTATGCTTGATGAACCTTCAAAACCATTTCATTGGGGCAATGAGGGGGCAGCCGTTGCTTTTAAAAGAATAATGGGTAGAATAATTAATATGGATGACACTATATCACCCCCATTAAATGATCATGTTGCATTTGAACCACAAAGAGTTATGGCTACATCTGAGAAAAACAATGAAGAATTAATAAAAGAAAAATTGCCGCTTATCTTATCTACATTTTCTAGGAATTCTAATAAAACTCAAGTTCCAGAAGTTAGAGGTTTGAGCATGCGTAAAACGATGACTACTCTCAAAAATTTTGGACTTAAATACAAGATTAATGGGAGTGGTAAAGTATATTGGCAATCTCCTGAGCCCGGCCAGGTTGTTGATAAAGGGACTGTATGCATTGTAGGGCTTAAATGAAGAAAAATTTGAACAACATTATTAACAACATAGGTATGGAGAGTCAAAATATTTCAAATGATATTTATATAACAGGTGTATCTATGAACTCAAAGTTGATAGATGAGGGAAATATCTTTGTTGCAATTAAAGGCCTTAATTCAGATGGACATGATTTTATAAACCAAGCCATTAATTCTGGTGCTTCAGCGATTGTTACAAATGGTTGCGATTTAGGACCCCTCCCTGTTCCACAAATTAAAGTGCAAGATACAAGAAAGGCGCTATCTGCAATTGCAGCCGAATACTATGATCAACCTTCAAATGATTTAGTGGTTATTGGGATAACTGGGACCAATGGTAAAACAACTACTGCATCACTAACAAAAGCAATCCTCGATAATGCAGGATACAAAACTGCACAGATTGGAACTTTAGGAATCATTGCAGATGGTTTTGAAAATGAAAAAACGATGACGACACCTGATGCGATAAGTATTCAAAGGATTTTTCATAGTCTGATAGAGAAAAATTTTACCCATGTAGTAATGGAGGTTTCATCACATGCTTTAGACCAAAATAGGGTCGCTGATATAAATTTTAATATCGCTGCTTTTACTAACCTTAGTCCTGAACATCTCGATTATCACTCTACAATTGAAAATTATTTCCATTCCAAAATGAAATTATTTAAAAATCTAAATGAAAGTTCTAAAGCAATTATCAATATAAGAGATCAATACGGTAAGAAATTAGCTGAAGAAACTGATGCAACTATTGTTTCATTTTTAGATATAAAAAATTCATCAATATTTTTTGAAACTTTAGATATTTCAATAAAAGGAATAATAGGAAGTATCAAAGCAGAGGAAATTTATTATAATATAAACTCAGAATTACTGGGAACCTTTAATAGCGAAAACATATTAACTGCCGTCTCAATCTGCCATAGTCTTTGTATAAATAAATCAAAAATTGAAAATGGAATAAAAAAGGTTTCCATGATCTCTGGCAGAATGGAATCATACGAACTCCGCAGTGGTGTTCTAGCAATCATTGATTATGCTCATACCCCAGATGCATATGAAAAAGTATTGAAAACCTTGCGTGAACTATTACGCAATGGTTCTCAATTATATGTTGTTTTTGGCGCAGGTGGAGAAAGAGATAAAAGTAAACGCCCTATAATGGGTAGCATTGCTGAAAAATATTCCTCCCATTGTTATGTAACGCCTGATAATCCTAGAAAAGAGGATATTAGCAAAATTAATGATGAAATCATTCAAGGATTTCAAAATCAAAATTTTACAACTTTCCTTGACCGTGAAATAGGTTTACGAGAGGCTCTCAATAATGCTAAAATGGGTGACATTGTAGCCATCTTAGGAAAAGGAAAAGAAGAATATCAAGAAATAAATGGCAAAAAACTATATTACTCTGATCTTGAAATCGTAATGGATTATCTATGAGAACTACTATAAATCATCCAGAGTTATTTGCTGCGGTTTTTGAATCAATTACTAAATCAAAACTGCATCGACCTGTTACTGGTTTATCTACAGATAGCAGAGAAATAAAAGAAGGAGATTTATACATTGCAATAAATGGAGAAAAAGTTAATGGCCATCAATTTTTAAATGAAGTTCAACAAAATGGTGCAGTTGCAGCATTAGTTTGTGATGTTGATGAAAAAATTGACATTCAACAAATAAAAGTACCTAACACCATAAAAGCAATTTCCGAAATTGCATATAAGTGGCGCATGAAATTTGATATACCTGTTATTGGCATCACAGGATCAAATGGAAAAACTTCTACCAAAGAGCTATTGTCACACGTACTCTCTTCAACATTTAAGATGCATGCCACAGAGGGGAATTTCAATACAAAAATTGGTCTTCCCCTTACCCTTCTTGGAATGAAAAAAAGCCATGACATTTCTATTTTAGAGATGGGTGCTAGCGCACCAGGAGAGATAGAAGCCCTTTGCAAATTAGCAAAGCCAACACATGGAATAATTACAAACATTGCACCAGCCCACTTAGAAGGATTTGGATCAATTGAAACAATTGCATATGAAAAAGGTGCATTATTTAGGTCATTAGATAAAGGGATTTCTTTTGTAAATAAGGCTGATAAGCTTGTTTCGGAAATAAAATTTTCAGGAAAAAGAATCACATACGGGTTGAGTCCAGATTGTGACTTTCCAGTAGACATTTGTCATGAAGATGATGGCTCACTTACACTTGTGATAGATTCGAATGTAATTCCAACCTCATCGCAAAATCTCTCATTTATTAAGAACTGTGTTGCTGTCTCTGCCATATCAATTAGCCTTGG
>JAYNUL010000090.1:4862-6659 GCA_038281125.1 Fidelibacterota bacterium
CATCAAAAGATTGGAGAAAGATGTTTAGAGTTAAATCTTGATGGAGTATTCACTATTGGAGAACATACAAAGCATACAAATTCCATCATTAACAATGGCATGATGTCAAAACATTTTAAGAATAAAAAAGATTTAATTGACTCCCTTCAAAAGATTGTTGAAAGTGGAGATAAGATTCTATTCAAGGGCTCCCGAGGAATGGAAATGGATAAAATAATAGAGGGAGTGTTTTACACCTAATGCTATACGAACTTTTCACACCATTTAAACATTTAATTTCATTTTTTAATCTGTTTGAGTATATCACATTTCGAGCAGCCACAGCATCAATTTTGGCTTTATTCATCAGTTTCATTATCGGGCCCTGGGTTATCCACATACTACATAAAAACCAAATCGGTGAAGAAATTCGCTCGACAGGACCCGAATCTCACATGAAAAAAAGAGGCACGCCCACAATGGGAGGAGTCATCATTTTAATGGCAGTACTCCTCCCAACCCTCTTACTATCAAAGCTAAATAGCCCCTTAGTTCAGATTATTATCTTTTCAACAGTTTGGATGGGCTTAATTGGCTTTATTGACGATTATCTAAAAGTTGTAAAAAAGATGGAGCGAGGGCTTATTGCCCGTTACAAGATTGCAGGGCAAGTCGCATTAGGGTGTCTTATTAGTTTATGGATATTCCAAATACCAGAATTCATTGAATTTAATACAAAGACTACCGTCCCATTTTTTAAAAATGTTGAGATTGATTTTGGTATGCTGTACCCAATTATGGTTGTGTTGGTAATTACTGGGACATCAAATGCAGTTAATCTCACTGATGGATTAGATGGCTTATTAGCGGGTTTATTAGCAATTTGCTTTGCAGTATTTTCTGCTATTACCTACATTACGGGAAGAGTTGATTTTTCCGATTATTTAAATATTTTGTATATACCTGGTGCTGGGGAATTAACAATATTTACTTCTGCTATGGCTGGAGCTTGTATTGGTTATCTTTGGTTCAATTCACATCCCGCTGAAATTTTTATGGGAGATACAGGGTCTTTATCTACTGGGGCAGCTTTAGGAACACTTGCTGTACTTCTAAAGAAGGAATTGCTACTACTGATTATTGGTGGAGTATTTGTTTGGGAGGCAATTTCGGTTATCATTCAACTATCCTATTTCCGATATACAAAATCATTGAGCGGTGAGGGAAAGCGTTTTTTCAAGATGGCACCTATTCATCATCACTATGAACTAAAAGGCTGGCCAGAAACAAAAGTAGTAATTCGCTTTTGGATTATTGGTCTATTACTCGCTCTTTTTTCATTGACTACCTTTAAAATAAGATGATTGACACAAGCATAAGAAAAAATATAAACATAAGAGATAAGAGAGTCTCAGTAATTGGACTAGGCCTAAGCGGTACAGAAGCTGCTAAACTTGCCAATCATCTTGGGGCAGTTGTATTTGCTAGTGATGCAAGTATGGACGAAAGGGTCTGTGCTCATTCAATGGAGCTAATGCATACCCATCATATAGCAAGTGAAACAGGAATTCATAGCGATAAAATTTATGATGCGGACCTCTGGATTATATCTCCAGGCATACCAAAAGATTCTGAAATTGTATTAAAAGCTGCCCAAGAAAAGATACCCATCGTGGGAGAAATTGAATTTGCTAGTTGGTTTTCAAATGATCCAATTATTGCTGTTACTGGGTCGAATGGTAAAACTACTACATCACATATATTGTACAACATGTGCCAATCTAAAGAAATGAAAGGTATTATGGCAGGTAATATGGG
>JAYNUL010000091.1:0-6589 GCA_038281125.1 Fidelibacterota bacterium
GTTTAATCCAATCTCCAAGCCCATTTGCATCGATTCTGACTGAGGAACGAGCTATACCTCTATTTGAGCCTATAATTTTTGCTTTTGGATCCTCGACACAATTTACATTTTTTTTCAAATTACGATCGTAAAAGCTATTTCCTATGACGCCTACTTTCCCAGGGTATTGACCAAATCCAATTGCAGTATGCCCAGGCCCAGTAGCGGTATAACTATGTTCATGGTGAGCATCAGTGAACCAGATACCATTATCCATTAGCCATCTAAAACCGCCCCTGTATAAGTCGTCAAATCTGGTAAGCAAGTCAGGCCTCATTTGATCAACAACAAGTAAAATAATTAACCTTGGTGGCTTAGAAAAGGGCAGTGTACATGTAATCAAATTAAGAGCTGCTATTATTATCAACCCCTTAATTATTTTATTCATCCATGAACCTTTAGAAACCGCCTCTTACCTACTTTCAAAATTTGTTCTCGATCCGGCAGAATAGTCGCTTGTATGTCATCTACTCTCTTTTCATCTAATTTTACCGCGCCTTGCTTGATCATTCTTCTCGCCTCTCCTTTACTTTTCAAAAGTCCGGAATTAAATATGATATTTACAATTAAATCTTCCTTTGAAATCGAATAAACTGGTATATCATCAGGGACTCCCTTCCCAACTACCACCTCATTGAAATGTTTTTCGGCTTTTTCTGCCAACTCATCATTATGAAATAGTGACACAATCTTACGAGCAAGGAGTCTCTTAATTTCCATTGGATTGACTTTTGGGTCCTTGAGTTGCTTGTCGGCATATTCAATAGTTTTTAAGTCTGCATCAGCGGCTAAGGTCAACCATCTCACTATCATTCCATCTGATATAGATAATGTCTTGCCGTACATTTCTTCAGGACTATCATGAAGTCCTATATCATTACCATAGGATTTTGACATTTTTTCAACTCCATCCGTTCCCTCAATTAAGGGCGTAGTGATGATGCATTGTGGTTCTTGGCCATTATGTTTCTGAAGGTCACGGCCAACAAGTAGATTAAACTTTTGATCAGTACCGCCCAACTCCACATCTGATTTTAATTCTACTGAATCCTTAGCCTGTGCTAAGGGATAGAGAAATTCATGTATTGATATAGGTACCTCTGATTGAAAACGCTTTGTAAAATCATCCCTCTCAAGCATTCTGGCAACCGTGTAGGAACTCGCTAATCTTACTACATCATTGAAATTCATTTCACTTAGCCAATCAGAATTATATTTAACTATAGCTTTATCCATATCAAGTATTACTTTAGCCTGACTTACATAAGTTTCTGCGTTTGATCTAGCCTCCTGAAGAGTAAGCTGTGGCCTAGTTTTATTCCTTCCAGAGGGATCCCCTATCATAGCAGTAAAATCTCCAATCACAAGAACTGCAGTATGACCAAGGTCTTGAAAATGTCTTAATTTTCTAAGCACTACACCATGTCCAATATGAAGATCTGGTCTACTAGGATCGCAACCTAGTTTTATGATCAGTGGAATATTTTTTGATTGAGATCGCTCTAGCTTTCTGACAAGCTCATCCTCTGGAATGATTTCTTCAGCACCTCGTCGTATGAGATCCATTTGCTCATTAACTGATAGAAAACCCATTATACCTTCATTGCCCTTTTAATGTCTCTCTCAACATCTCTCTTTTTCTTAGTAGCACGTTTATCATACAACTTTTTTCCTTTTGCAAGACCAAACTCGAGCTTTATAAATCCGCTCTTTATATACATTCTTGTTGGAATAGCGGTTAAACCTTTTTCAGCCAGTTTTGAATTTATTTTCTGTATCTCTTTTTTGTGCAATAACAATTTTCTATTCCTAACAGGATCATGTCCCTCATAGCCTGTATGGCTGTAACTTGCTATATGTGAACCTCTTAGCCAGGCCTCACCCTTCCGGATTAGTACATATGATTGCTTTAAACTAGCTTTTCCCTCTCTTATACTTTTTACTTCACTACCTTTTAGTTGAATACCAGCTTCAAATTGTTCAAGAATATTATATTCGTGAAAGGCCTTTTTATTGGTAGCAACAACAATTTTTTCCATATAATTAATCTCTTAAAAGATACTGGAATGGGTATTGGTTTGACAAGTTTATTAATAAATCAATAATTATAAACATATTATAGTAGAATTATAAAAATTCAAAAGTCAACATATGAGTTATCAAAATACCCAAAAGGATTATCAACTTATAGGAGAGCCTCTAATTTTTTATCATATGCAGGCGCTATTACCAGCCAATCAAATTTTTCTGATATGGTAGCTAGATTGCTTTGATTTAACTTCTGGTGGTTTGTTATTGCCCAACAAATTTTGTTAATAAGTTCCTCATCAGTATTATATATATTTTCAGAATGCATTTCACTTGGCAATAACTCTGGATAAGTCAGTCGATTTGGCAAAATCGGCCATACACCACAATAAATCGCTTCCATTACACTTCCCCCGAAGAATTCTTGGTTTGAAGTAACCGGAATTATATGTGATTTCCATAGCATTTTTGCATATTCTTCAAAGGAATCTACATAACCCCAATGCACTATCTGATTTACAAATTCTTTTTTTGATTCCTCAAAAACTTTTGGAGATTTACTAAAGTTCTCACCTAAAATGACCAGACCAAAATCATTGCCTTCGTTTTTCACTTTTTTTAGGACACTAAAAAAGGATTGTGGATTTTTATCATATTCCCAGCGGTGATTCCATAGGATATTTGGCTTTAAGTCTCTTTCAAAAGTGTAGTTACAAAAACGCCTTAAATCCATTCCAAGATATAATACTTCTGACTTCTTTTTTATTACATCTGCGGTATCTAGTTCTTGATAGTCTGGAAACTGTTTAAGAAAAGGAATAAGAGCATTAAAGAAAGATTTCATATGAAATTCTGAATTAAAAAAAACTTTATCAGCTGCAAGCGCTGAAGAATAGTTTATGAATCCATAGTGACTGTCTCGTTTATTCTTTATGTCTCTATCAGATGAAGACCAAGGATAAGATAATTGATTCTCATGAAAGTAAATAGCTGTTGGGATACCATTTGATTTATTTCTAGTAAGAGATAGAAAAGTATTCAGATCCAGCATATCGGTTGCAAAGATTAGATCTGGTAACCAATCCATTGCATTAAACATTTTCGCTAATGTTATTGCGCCCCCATGCATCCTCCACTTCCAGAACTGACCTTTCAAAGAAAGAATTTTTATATTATGAGAGCTATTGCTCTTATAACTCTCTGCCCATTGCTTATGTGATCCAGTAAAATAAGGCTCAATGATAAGAATTTTCATATAAAGGAGATTTGTAGTGCCCGAAACTGGATTTGAACTAGCATGCCTGTTAAGACACACGGACCTGAACCGTGCGCGATTATCAATTCTGCAGCTCGGTCAAGCATTTGGCTAGGCTATTATCTTTTTTTGATTATTACAAATGTCATGTCGTCCTGAAGTTCAGCAGTATCACCAAGCCAATTATCGCACATCTCTACAAGTCCATCTTTTATTTCTTCAGCGGATTTATCAGATAAAGTTTTAATCAAATCTAATGTTCGATCATACCCTACCATCTCATTTTTGGAGTTTTCTGCCTCAGGAAGGCCATCAGACATCATTATTAGGATATCTCCACTGTTTTTAAAAGCAATCTCCTCCTCTGTGTGGATAGCTCCCTTGAAAGAACCAAGAGGTAGTGCTCCAACTAATATTTCTTCTAGTTCGCTTTTTTCAGCAGAATAGTAATAGGCTGGAGGCATGCCAGCAGAAGAAAAACGAATAGAGTCTTTACCTATACTTGCAATATTTAAGCACATTCTGTTTAAACCAATATTCATATTAAGAAGTGTCTTGTTTAATGAGTCAAGAGTTGGTACCGGATCTTCTTCTACAAGTGAACTCATTGCAGTTTTTGTTATGGAAACAACATTGCCTGAGGTCAGACCATGCCCAGTTGCATCACCACATATTGCAACCCAGCTTCCATCTTCTTTTTGCATAAAATCGAAAAAATCTCCTCCAACTTCAGTGGCAGTCTTTTGAAACCCCACCATCTCATAGTCATCAGTAATAGGCATTTCACTTGGCAACATTGCTTGTTGAAACTCTCTTGCTTCTTCCATTTCTGCTTGCTGACGCTCTATTTCAGCCTCTCTAAGTTCTTCAGCCTCTAAACTTTTTTTACGGTAATTAATATAAGTAACAGTAGAAAATCCAATTAAGAGCAAGATACTTCCCCAAAATGGAATAGCAGTTTTTGGATCTAGATACCATACACGACCAATGTTAAATGGTACCGTTATTATCTCAGAAAAAGCTAATCTATTATCAACAGCTTGTACTTGTAGCTGGTAAGAACCAACATCCTGTGGCACATATGAAATTTGTGGCGAAACTGATAAGTTTGACCATCCACTAAAATTTGGATCACTGATTTTTTTTGCCCTAAATCTAAATTGTATTTCTGCATCCGAAGGATTATATACCATGGGATTAGGAGTCAAAGTGAATCTGTCTTTCAAAATACCATTTATGGGTTCCATCTGCTTATTAAATGAAAGTTCTTCACTGGGGGTTAGTATATTTCTTATTTCTATGCTGAACTTTTGATTATTCATTTTAAAGATTGAAATCCCTGAGGTACCACCAATCATTGTAGTATTTTCATCAATTGAGATGATTGAACCTACGGTATTACTATTTAAACCATCGGATTCTCTAAGGGTAAACCATGTATTCTCGTGAAAACAACTTACTCCTCCTCCAAATGTTCCTGCCCACATTTTTTTTCCATCATTATAAAGTGAAAACATCTCATTATGGGCAAGGCCGTCTGAATCGCGAATCATCCTGAATTGATCTTCCTCTAATACACCTATTCCCGCGGATTCCGTTCCGGCCCATACTTCTCCATCAAACCCGTTTTCCAATAGTATTACACGTTTATCATCAAGCCCATTATCGTACAGTGTGAATCTTTTTCCATCAAATTTTGCGACTCCAGCTTTGTAACATGCAATTATTAGCGTACCATTGCTTAACTGAGTAATATCCCTAATTGAATTACTTGGCAGACCGTCCTGTACTGCAAATGTATAAAACCCTTTTTCATCAAACCTTGTCAATCCCGACCTTTCCGAGCCAATCCAAATTCTAGAGTCATCTCTTTTATCTACATGCACTGATGTAACTAATTTGGATGGTAAGCCATCTCTACGCGAATAGTTTTTAAAGACAAACCCAGATAACTTTGAAAGGCCATTAGCAGTTGCAATCCATAAATCACCTTTAGAATCCAGGTCCAGATCCAATATCATATTTGATGGCAGACCATCTTTTTTAGTGAAATGTTTTTCTATTTTATTTTTTTTATAGATGAAGAGGCCATTTTTTGTAGCTATATATACTTTATCCCCGTCTCTTTCAAGATCAAAGGTCATGCCACCAACATCTAGACCATTTTTAGTATTTATATTAGTAAAAGTCCCTGGATCATGAAGAAGGAGGCCCATTCCAAATGTAGCATACCATATTTCATTTTCTGAAGTGACTTCAATATCCCTTACTGCGGTCTTGCTGAGTGAAAGGTAATCTTGCCCATCAAGGGTTATCTTTTTCAGAAATCCCTTGTTTAGGTAGTAAAAACCTTTTTTTGCTCCAACAATTATTAGGCCATCTGATGTTTTATCGAGACTTAGTACATTGATATTTTTAATTAATTTGGCATTCCTATTATTCTGTCTACTCCATAGGCCTTGATTGGTGCCAAAATATTCAATGTCACCATCAATAAGCAAAGCTTGTATCTTTGCATTTGAGCTAGAGAATGTTATTTTTTCTGATACATACTTATTTCCCTCTAGTTTGATAAGGCTCTGATCAGAAGCAAACCAGTCATTTTTTCCGTCTGAGAAGACATCAATAATTTTAGCATTAGGAAATCCTTTGTCCATAAAGGAGGTTTTATCTCCATCATACATAATTTTTTCCTAATTCGTAGATATAAAGATTTTGTCCCCAATATTTTCCATTGTGGTAACATTTGAGCCTTTTACAAACTTTACTTTCTCAAAAGTATCATTTTCCAAGACATATACACCTTGACCAGATGTCGCGGCAAATAAACGTCCATTAATATCAGTTATTTTTATAATGTCAGCAGAGGGTAAGCCATGAGCGACACCATACTTTTTTGTAATACTTCCATCAATTAGAGTAATTCCATTTTGAGTTCCAACCCAAACTCTACCTTGTTTATCTTTGTAAACATCAAATGTATAGTTGCTTGAAATTCCATCCGTATACAAGAATTGCTTCCATACTCCCTCAGAAGGATTACCAAAAATAAAATTATACAATATTGTGAAATGGCAAAGAATTAGTTTTGTTTTATTTAACATTACTTATTTTCCAATACGTTAGATTTATAAATTATTACTTAATGTTTTTCAATTAGTGACTCGAG
Source organism: Fidelibacterota bacterium (assembly GCA_038281125.1). GTDB lineage: Bacteria > Fidelibacterota > Marinisomatia > Marinisomatales > UBA1611 > NZWG01. The sequence goes on from JAYNUL010000091.1 coordinate 6,492, forward strand.
TGCTATCTTGTCCTCAGAATAGAATTCTGCGTATGCAGCAAGGCCCATCATTTTCAACTTTTTTTCAAGGTGTGAATCAACATTTGTAAAAAATAATT
>JAYNUL010000092.1:0-6556 GCA_038281125.1 Fidelibacterota bacterium
TCACCCCTGTCCATAATCATTTTGCCAGCAGTACGAAATCCATTGCTCTCAATGAAATCGGTAAGGGTGAGAGTTTTTTCCTTTTCTGATTCATTCTTGTAGTATTCTACCTTTTGGATTTGCCAAGTGCGGAGGCTGACCCATATCTTTCTTGAAAAATATGCACTCTCATTTTTCGGCCATGCCATTAACACTCGGCACTGATTACCATCTAAAAGTTCTGTTCCGATAGTTGCCAAACTATCAAGACCTGGCTTACGGCTTTCCAAATCCTCGTATATAAAATCAGTATTTAAAAAAGATCTAGATCTTTCCTTGGCCTTTACTTTTTTTGCAGTGTTTAATTTTGGTAGAAAAAACCATTGATCGGTTTTGCCATTCTTTTGAACCCAACTAAGTAGGCCAGTCCCTTTTACAATATTTGGTTTGATAAAACGCGCTAGGGACTTAGACCTAAATTTTCCTGAATCATAAAATTTTTCGTACCTAATGAACTCTCTTACTTTCGTTTTCTCTTTATCACGCTTTAAACGAGTAATCTCTAGACGAATTTCCATGATAGATGAGCTTGGTCTTTTTAGTGAAAAGACTCTATCCATAATTTCGTCTGCTGAGATCTCTTGACTCATTACAAATGAGGAAAGAAATAAAAGTGAGATAAGTGATTTATTCATCATTCTTTTCATTCTGTAGAATAAATAAAATTGATATTGGCGTAAGAAGAATACTTAGAATCGATACTGTCATGAAATCTTTTTTATACTTGAGTTCAACAAAACCAGCTAACTGAAAGCACAGAAAGACATATGAAATAATAACAAAGTCAAGATATTGTGCCATTAGCATTGAAAACAAATCCTTTAGTGTTTTACCCTCTTGGACATCAACAATTCCTGATTGGAACACCAAATACACTACCAGTGTGAGAGTAATGAGCGCAACTATACTGCTTAGTGTTTTATCTTTATGTTCTTGCTTCATTTATTTATGAATTTAGGCTTAGTTAAACTAGTCAAAGCAGGTAGTGTTGCCAAAGCACCAAATAAGCAAAAAGAAATTGAACCCATTATAAGAATACCAAAAATTTTAACTGGAACGAACACAGAAAATAATAATGCTGAAAATCCCATCACTACCGATAATCCATTAAATAAGATACCCCTTCCAGATATTTTAAATGTATTGGCGATTGCATTGTCAAATGAATCTCCATCTCTCAAGTGATCTCTAAGGTGCCACAAGAAATGAACAGTATAGTCTACGCCAACTCCTACTAATATACATGTCAATAATGATGTAGTGATGTTCAGAGTAATACCTAAGTATCCCATCAAGCCAAACATCATTAATACAGATATGGCCATAGGCAGGGTAGCAAAGAGGCCACCAGTAAAAGACCTAAACATTACAGTCATTAAAAAGAATATAATCACCACGGAAACAATCAGACTTACAAACTGACCACGAATTACCATATGATTAACTACACCCATCAGAGTCGCACCACCGGTCAATTTCATTGGTAATTCATCATAAAAATTCGCATCTATAAACTGTCTGGTGTCATCAACAATTTCAGATATAGCGAAAGTGTTTACAGACTGCAATCTCAGTAATATCTGTGTATAAGTCGGCTCTTCAATATCATCAAGAATTAAGTCAAATTCATCTCCATCAGATGATATGGAATACATAAACATATATTGATGAATCAGCTCTGGATCATCGGGGATGATTTCCATAGAAGGATCACCTCCATTAAATCCGGAATGCATTTTTTTTATCACATCTGCAATTGAATATGATTTTGTAACGATGCTGTGTTCATCTTTTATATGGTCTGTAAGAAGCTCAATATTTCTAAGGACATCAGGATCAAAGATATCACCCTCTACCAGTATGTTCATTTGAGTAGAACCTCCAAAGGCCTCGCTTATTTTTGTATTTGCAATCCTTAGTATAGATGATTTAGGTAAATAGAGATCTGGATTTGTATCTACTTTTAAATGCTGTATACCCATTGCAAGCCATATGCCAACAATAGATACGGTTAAAAGGACAGGTACTCTAAATTTTGTAAATAATTTCCCCATACCCATAAGAAAGTGGTCAACGCTCGATGTATCATTTTTTCTAGATAAATGTTGAGGCCTAGGCACAAGCACAAGAACAGATGGGATTAGGACAATACTAAGAATAAAGGAGACTAAAATACCAAATGAAACCAGTGCTCCCATTTCGCGGACTCTAGGTAATGAATGAGATAATAGACAAAGAAAGCTAACCATTGTAGTCAAACCAGCCAGAAGAATTGGGATACCTACCCTGCGAATGGTTTTTCTTAGGATTTGTCCTCTTGTAGCCTCTGTATCATTTCGGGTATACTCAAAATAATGCGAAATAATATGTATACCATAATTATTTGCGATGGCAACCAACATTACTGGAATCAATGTTCCAATGAAATCAAGTGACATGTCAAGCCAGCCCATAACACCAAAAGTCCAAATAATTGAAAACCCAACCACAAATAAAGGGAGAAATACGCCTGTCCAGCTTCGAAAAGAAAGCATTAATAAAAAGATACATAATCCTATAGCAACAGGTGTAAAAACGCGCATGTCTCGCTGCATGTAATCAATGATTGTTGCGCGGGTAATAGGTAGACTGGAAACATAAAATAACTCTGGATTATTGAACCTATTAACGAGTTCAAAAATTTCTTTCCTAAATTCAAACTCATCATACTCAAAGGACGAATTCACCTGGCCAATAAAACAAAGGGTCCTAAAATCATCAGAAACGAGGTTGCCAATCATCCCAGAATTTTTAATTCTGGTTTTAAGTTCAGCTTGGCTAATAGAATCAACTGGAATTGTTGTTAATATTGGCTCAATCTCAAATCCATTTTCATCGGGTACAATATTTTTCTGGTTAAAAATTGAAGAGACGCGGCTTAGAAGCTCTATAGATTCTAATGAATCTTGGAAAGAAGATAGTTTATTTAGAGTATTAAAATTAAATAGGCTATCTGATTCTACTGCCACAATCAAGATGTCACTTCCAGAGAACAGCTTATCCACTTTCTCCATTGATTTGACAATTTCATGGTCCCTGGGTAGACCAGAACGTAACGCTGGATCCATCTCAAGGACAAAAACTTTGAATCCTAAAACCACTGTCAAAAAGATAACAGTAGCAATGATGGTTCTTGGATAATGAGCATCAAAGTTAAATAATGCTTTTGAAATTTTTCTAAGGTTCATACGAAAGGAGGTAAATTTAGTAGATTCAGGATAATAATGAAATCCGTTCTATATTGTTTTTAATTTTAATTCTTCTAATAATCTGACCGGAATTTTAAATGAATAAATCACCAATCATACTTTTCGGCAATGGTGAAACACCCTCTCACCAATTGGTTATCAATACCATAAAAAGTGCTAATACCATTATTTGCGTAGATGGGGGAGCAGATAAATTAATACATCTAGGATATCAGCCGAGTTGTATTCTTGGTGATCTAGATTCACTAGCCTTGGAACCTGAAGAATATGGATGTGATTTTATAGAACTTCCGGATCAATCAAAAAATGATTTTGAGAAAAGTCTTGAATGGTGTCTTCATCAAGAGATAAAAGAAATTACCTTAATCGGATTTTCAGGATTAAGGGACGACCATAGCACTGCAGCTTTATTTGCTCTTAAATCCTTTTCAGAGAAAATGGAGTTAACCATGCTTACAAATCATTCTGCAGTTCATTGTATTAAAGGAACATCAACGTTCAGAGTTTCCAAGGGACAATTAATTTCCATTTTAGCTAGCCAATCCGAAACCTCAATACAAACTAGTGGTCTTGAATTTAAACTTAGCAATGAGAAACTTTCTTCTCCAGGAAATGGCATCAGCAATATTGCCATATCCAATCATATAGAGATTGACTCAAACGATTGGGTATGGATATTTATCAATCATATGGAATAATGGAATTTCATTTTCTTGATCAAATAATTATGGGGGTTTATATCCTCATCATCATATATGTTGGTATCATTCGTAAAAGAAACGCAGAATCATCAGAAGAAAGCTTTATCCTCTCAGGAAGAAAGTTGAGCATTACTGGATTTGTTGCCACGCTGGTTTCGACATGGTATGGTGCAATACTTGGCGTTGGTGAAAATACGTTTCTTTATGGAATCCAGACCTGGTTCATTTTCTCATTTCCTTATTATATTTTTGCATTAGCCTATGCGATCTGGATAGCACCAAAAATAAGGCAGGAAAACAGTATTTCAATTCCAGATCACTTTAGAAAAATCTATGGGAAAAGAGCTGGAATATTATCTGCCTTAATCTTATCGTTTCTTGCAAGTCCTGCACCCTATCTACTTGGTATGGGATTTATGATCCAATTCATGTTTGGTTTAGAACTGGGAATGGCGCTGATGATTTCTACAATTTTTAGTGCCATATATGTCTGGAATGGAGGATTTGGTGCGGTAGTAAGAACGGATATCTTTCAGTTTGTTCTAATGTTTTCAGGATTTATTCTCCTTCTTGTCTTCCTCTGGTTTAAGGTTCAAAGTCCTGTATCATTAATCAATGAAATTCCAGAGAGCTATCTGGACCCCCTGGGCGGAAATACGTTCCAATATGTTTTGGCATGGTTTTTTCTTGCCGCATGGACATTTATTGATCCAGGATTCTTTCAACGATGCGCTGCAGCAAAAACACCAGAAGCCGCGAGAAAGGGTATTTTAATTTCCATTGTCTTTTGGGCAATTTTTGACTGCATGACTATAACCTGTGCACTGTATGCAATAGGAACGATTCAACAAGAACAGGCCGCCCTCACTTTCCCATTATTGGCCATGGACATTCTGCCCGTTGGTGTTTTTGGATTATTCATGACGGGTATTATTGCCACATTAATGTCGACCATTGACTCTCTAGGTCTTTTGAGCGCGACTTCATTTGGACGTGATATGCTATGGAGAATTCAGAGCGATGATACATCTTCTAATACCATACCGTTCATAAGGAAAGGCTTGGTTATTGTATCCTTTCTTTCGCTTGTCCTCGCTTATCTTTTACCATCTATTGTACAATTATTCTATGCAATTGGATCTGTATTAATACCAGGATTAATCCTTCCATTTTTAAATACGATCAGAAAACATCCTCTCCTAATGAGAGGAAATCAAGCAATTCGATGGATGGGTATTCCTATTGCTATTTCCATGTTATGGTATATTATTTCAACCATAAATGGTTCTTCTTTTTTAGAAATTGAGCCATTTTATCCTGGATTACTATGTTCTATTGGGTACTTTTTCTTGATTCAAATAGGGAATAAACATGCCATTAGAGATTGAACGAAAATTTCTTGTAAACACCATCCCATCTCAACTGATCCATCAATCTAAAAAAGTCAAACAGGGGTACATGGTTCATGATGAGCACCAGGTGGTCCGTGTGCGGAGTATGGATAATGATCATTTTCTTACCATAAAAAGCAATTCAAAAGGATTATCACGGTTTGAGTTTGAATACCAAATCCCTAAAGAGGATGCGATGGATATGTTTGAACATCTTTGTGGTTCAGGCATCATTGAAAAAACACGACACTATATTGAAACCCCGAATCATACATGGGAGATTGATGAATTTCATGGAAGGAATCAGGGACTTGTTGTTGCGGAGATTGAACTGGAATCAGAGGATGAACAGTTTGACATTCCAGAATGGATTGGCGAAGAGGTTTCTGATGATCCGAGGTATTACAACATGAATCTGATGGCTAACCCATACGAGGTCTGGAATAAATAGACGTCCCAAGTGGTACACTTTTCATTTCTTTAACAAATAGAATCATTCCTATAGAAAGAAATAATGCCTTATATGCAATCTCATGAGCATTGATTACTGGTGCAACCCAATAGAATCCGCTCAGTAAAAGCCAAACAAGTAAGGATGAAATCATAAAGAGAACCAGGTTATAAGCATGCATCCAGCGCATCATACTTTTGTTTTCCGAACCAAAAAGAATAAACAATACCAGGAAGTAATAGGCTCCAAAAGGAATGCTTACGCGAACATCGATAAACAGATCTTTTTTGGATTCAATAGTAATATCATCTTGAATAGATTTAATTACGAGGTCTCTGTTGTCTTTTAAAACATCATCAAACATTGGATGCACCAGATAAACATTGAATTGCTCTTGGACAGGTCTGATAAGCCCAAAATACATCACCAGAAAAAAGAGAACTCTGGTAGCTAGGTTTGTAATTGATCTAATGGAGAATCCTCACTACTCATTTGTGTGCAAATGTACCAGAAGGTTAACACAACCGGGTAGAAGAAAATATAAGAACTGGTGTCATGTGCTAAGTCCCAGTGCTCTGGATAGATAGAATTAAACACTGCAAAAAAAGCTATTCGTAACCCATTTACCAAAAATAAAACAAAGGAACCAGATACCAGTAGGATAAGTTTGTTTTTCCATATCCCAGGGTAGGAAACAATAAACCCTGAAAACATACCAAACAGTTG
>JAYNUL010000093.1:0-6501 GCA_038281125.1 Fidelibacterota bacterium
ATCGGAGATGAGGAAAACTGCATCAGTTCCATGTCAACAAGACATGGTGGATAAATGTATATATTCCTTTAAAAATCTATCCTCGCAATATTTGCTTTAAACAACGGCCCCATTGATTAAAAAAACGCGACTCCACCTCCTAAGCTCCAGCCTGTTATGGCAACCTTCCCAATATTTATTCTGGAATCAGATGCAAGAGCATCAAGTGCGCGATAAGCATCAAGTATCATCATTGCTGTGGTTACGGATATTTGTTCTCCTACTGTTGATTTAACATTTCTGCTGTTAAAACTTTGTAATTCAAATGTTGCAAAGCCTATTTCTCTAAACATTTGCATGTACTCTAGATGATGATCCGCCCAGTTTTTACTACCATTTACTCCCATAACTAGTGGCACAGGCAATGCAGGATTATGTTGTTCAGGCATTCGTAAAATGCCATATGCATCTTGCTCCTCTTGTTCCTCTAGTTCGGTTACTATATGATAAAAGGAAAATGGGTTTGCGCTCTTAAAATCGACCCTCTCTGACTCTTCAACATTATCTGAAAAAAGCAATGACAGCCAAATCAAAAAAGTCAGACATCTACTTTTTGGAATGTTGGTGATTTTTTCTATAAGTTTTTTACCGCATTAATACGCTGAGAAACTGGAGGATGGCTGTAGGAAAGAAAAACCATAAGTGGATGAGGTGTTAGGTGTGATAAATTACTAGCAGCTAACCCTTTCAACATTGATATAAGTGGCTCTGGTTTTTTGGTAGTTTCTAGGGCATATGCATCCGCCTCAAATTCATTTTTTCGGCTTAATGCTGTAGTAAATATGGATGTAATTAAACTCACAGGTGAATAGAGCATTCCAAATAATACAAGCCCACAATAGATCGAAACATTCTCAACTCCAAAAACATTAAATAGTGCCTGGTCACTAGTAAAAAAGTTAAAAATAAATAACATCATCCCCGTTTCTAGGATGCCAAGTATGGTCCCAGAAATAACATGTTTTTTCTTGTAATGCCCTACTTCGTGCGCAACCACTGATACTATTTCATCATTAGAATGCTTCTCTAATAATGTATCGAATAAAGCGATGCGTCTAGATTTTCCAAAACCGCTAAAATAAGCATTAGAGTGGGCTGATCTGCGGCTTCCATCCATTACGTCAATTCTACCTATTGGAAAATCAACCTTACTGGCAAATTCTTCAATCGAAGTTCTTAGGTCCCCTTCTTCAAGGGGTTCAAACTTGTTAAACATTGGTGCAATTACATGTACAAATAGTGGTTGAATAGCTATCATGAATCCAGTTATTAATGCCCATGCAATCCACCATCCATTAGAACCATAGGCTTCAAAAAAGTAAAGTAATGGAACCATAACCGCGCTACCAAGAACAATCGTAAGAAGGTACCCTTTAAACTTATCCGATACAAAAGTTCTCCAGGTTGTTTTGTTAAAACCATATTTTTCCTCTATCACAAAAGTTCCATAAATAGAAAATGGAAGATTTATAATATCATTGAGAATAAATAATGTTCCAAAGAAAAGAAGGCCTGATGTAATGTAATGGTTTGAATGTGCCCTAACAAAATCATCCAACAATCCAAATAGTCCAGCATGAATGATCACCAGAGTAATGCACAAGCTAAATGTTCCAGTAAACAGTCCAAAACGTGTCTTATCTTTAAGATAGGATTGGGATTTAGCATACTTATCTTTATCATAATAATCTTGGAATCCATCAGGTATATCTTCCGTAATGCTATTCATATTGAGGGTTGAGCTTATAGTAGATAAAGCATACTCAAACAGCAGCACCCCTACAATGATGAAGTAATATGTACTTTCCATTTTTATTGAAACTTAATGGAGCAGCCAATAGCTCTGGTCGTTTCTTTTGATATTGGCTTTCCTGCTATTAACTCGTCAATTGCATTGCTAAGAAATTGTTCTTCAACAGAGTTTGCGCTCCTAGCATTATCATCGATTGCTCCCCTATAAACCAATCTATCCTTACTGTCAAAAAGGTAGATATGAGGCGTCTTTGTAGCTCCAAATGCCTTTGCGAGCTTTGATCCAGGGTCTTGAACATAAGGAAAATTATATTTGTTCTTTTTTGAATGCTTTTTCATTTTTTCAAGGCTATCATCACCACTAAATCTTGCAGCATTAGAATTGACTGCTATTACACCAATACCCTTTGGAGAATATGCTTCTGTTATAGATACATATCTGTCCTCCCACTTTATAACCCAGGGACATGTATTGCAGGAAAAGATAACCAAAGTCCCTACGTCTCCTTTTGCATCTGAGAGGGTTAGGTTTTTACCATTGATGTTTTTCATTTTATGACCCATTTCTGGCATCATAGACCCAATTGATAACTCAGATGCTTTGTTAAGTGATAGTAACAAAGTAAAAGATAAAATATATTTCATTTTTAAACTCCTAAGATTTAATGGCGATATCTATGGCATCTCTAAAGCGTGATTCCGAATGTTTGCCTTCCCAAGAATCTACAATGATTCCTGAATTTTTTGAATAAACAACGGTAAATGGTAGACTTCCAGTCCACTCCGGATGAATGCCAGAAATAAATGGGTCATCCTTTTCATTTTTTATGAATGAGATAGAATCTAATCCTTGTTTTTTTAAAAATTTCTGGACTTCGCTTTTTTGTTCATGAAAATCTGCGCTAACAAAAATAATTTCAAGTTCATCGTACTCATCATCCAGACCAACAATCATTGGAAATTCTTCAACACAGGGTACGCACCATAATGCCCATATGTTTAATAGAACAGCCTTTTGGCTGGAAAAGGATTTAATTTTGGACATAATCTGTTCCGAAGTAGATGGTATGAGTTCGACCTGCGAACAAGACTGAGTCAAAATAAAAGCGCTTAGTACAATAATCCTAATCATGGTCGAATTACCTTTAGCTCATGCTTAGAAAAGTATTTCGACTGGTCGTCAAAGTGTGGAGATGTCTTGTCCATAGTCGAACTACCATACTGGTGAATACTCCATGCATTCAGCTGCCCTTCAGGGCCCCACTCTACCGCCTGAATGTAGCAATCTCCTGCAACAGCCTTGTAATTCTTTCCACTCTTTTTAGAATATACAGCCCGCAAGGTTCCAGGCCCACCAGATAGTGGAAGACTAGTTTCACCTCGAACTAATCTAACAACTCTGCCTAATGGAACGTCTATTCTGCCATATTGTTTTTTTAAGTATGACATATTCTCACGAAGTTTGATTGTTATTGAGTCTCTATCGTATTTAAGATTTTCAGGTTTAAACGCATTAGGGAGAGTTAAAATTGAAAGTGCGGCTGAAGTATTTAAAGAATCGGCACGAAGGTTCCAATTTTTTATCAATTCAAATCCCGGCAATAAATCATCAGAGATTTCCTCACCTTCCATGTCCTTGACATATCTATTACGTACTCCCGAAAGAATAGATTCTCTAGAGTACTCAACATCAAATTTGTATTTAAAAAATTCTTCTCGAGTAATAGATGGATCGACACCAAAAGTCTCCAATGCTCTGAGTGCTCTATTAGTCTGATGTTTTTCAATTCCTGTCCAATCAGGCAGAGGCCTTGAAGCATCCACCCTGCTTCCTGTAGCGAGATAAGGACTACTATTGCAGTTTTGAAAAAAACCCTCTAATGGATCATAAACCTGGGGAAGTCTCTCGTAAGGCACATACTCATACCACAACGTTTGTTTACTTTCACCAGGTAGAATTTTTTTCCAATCATATCTAGGATCTCTTTTTGGAATTTTTGCATTGTAAACATAATATAATTTCCCATCTCTGTCGGCGTAGCCAGTATTAAACATTGGAATAGCATGTATTTTCATCGCTTCTTTAAACTCAGTTATGTTCTTTGATTTACCCATCCTATACCATTGCTCAATAAACCGAAGGTCCTTGACGCTGGATATACGAAGTGCATAGCTACCATGATCAAATTCTATAACAGGTCCATGTATAGATGATTTAACGGCTCTGTTAAATGTCCAAGAAAATGGTCCTACTATCTTTACCTTTATGTCAACATTCCTGACTTCAAGATCTTTCCAATATCCTTCAAACCAATACTGATCCTTATTGAGTTTATTTATTGTTAGTTTGTATACATCTATCAGGTCTGGTTCGTTTACCGTATGGCTCCAGCCAAGGTAGTTATTATGCCCTATCAAAGGAACTGGTGACCCAGGAAATAATGCACCATAGAAATCCCAACCTTCCTCGCTAACCAAATGTGCTTCATACCATGACACTGGACCCTCCCATGGTTGGTGGGTATTGATCCATAGCCGTGTAAAACCATCGCTAGATCTTTGTGGTCCTACTGCCATAACATTACTTGCAAGCATATCAAATTGACCCTCCTGCGAATCACCATTAGAACCGATGAATTCAGGGGGCTTTTTTTTGGATAATTTTTTTAATACTCCATCAAGTCCAAACATCAAAGGCATTCTATGGGAGAAACCAACAACAATATCTTTTGCAGTAACCAAATCAAAAGAACGTTTTTTTAGAGAAGGATTATCTTGGAGGTATTTATTTATTCCTGCCGCATATCCCTCACAAAGAAGTTTTACATCGTCTGCAACATCTGATTCGTATCTATCTTCTATCATTCCCCAATAGTTCATGAGGTGCACGTAATAATCATTTACCGCCGCACTTCGTCCGTGTTTGGATGCAAGCTCTCCTCTAAGTGCAAATACTATGTCCTCTAGAGTAGTAAAGTCATCCTGAGCATGGGCATAGGCAAGCCCAAAGGAAACATCAGCATCTCTTGTCCCATAGATATGTGGCACTCCCCAATCATCTCGCTCTATTTTAGCAGAAAAAAGTGAATCATCTACTGAGATTACATTTTGCTTACCTATAATAAAATTGAACAGCAATATTAGTGAAATGACTATCCTTATCAAATATCCTATCACCACTTTATGATAACTCCCCTAGATGTTTGATCCCATACTTCAAACTTGCTCATGATAGATGTGAATAGTTTTGACTCTTTAAAGTTTTGTAACCAAACGGATAAATATTTAAAATCACTTTCAAACCAAGGCAAATCAACATGGGCACATTGACGGACAAATGGCATCAGGGCAATATCAGCGAGCCTAATCCTTTCACCACATAAATATTTTCGTGATTGTAGATTTCTATCGTATTCGCTCAAATACTTAGCAACATCATTCCTGTACTGCTCAAGGTCATTATCTGGATAGCGAACATGATACTTGTATTTATCTAATCTTTTTTTGAATTGATTATCATTGATTTTTATGAATTCGTCTTGGAGGCTCTTTTGTTCATTGTACCAATCTTCAGGGTCATTTTGATTAAGTGCCCATTTCATAATATCAATGCTCTCATCTATTACTGTTCCTCTATCCAATTGCAACACCGGGACCGTTCCCTTGGGAGAAATATCATATAGACTTTGCGGGCGATCTCTTAATAATATCTCTCTGTGTTCATAAGATATTTGGCTATAGGCAAGTCCCATTCTTGCTCTCATCGCATATGGGCATCTCCTAAATGAATACAATATTGGTAGGCTCAATACTAAGTATCCATCCTTGGTTTGATTCTAGAATCAAAAAATGTTCGAGATATAATTCTTTCTGGATCTTTCCGCAATTTCTTTTGCTCTTCAATGGGTAAAGCGGCAAAATCCTGACACTCTTTAGAGCAACAACCATTAAATAGTTTTTTACACTTTTCGCATTGGATGAACAAGATGTGGCAGGCATCATTTTTACAATCTGTGTGATCATCACAAGAATCACCACATATGTGACAAGAGGCAAGCACATCATCTGTTATTCGCTCACCAAGTCTATCATCAAAAACAAAGTTCTTTCCCCTAAACTTTGATTTCATATTATTTCGTTTTATGTCATGAGCATATTGTATGATACCACCCTGTAGCTGGCTAACATCCTTAAAACCACTTTTTATCAGGTAGGAGCTTGCTTTTTCGCAACGGATTCCTCCGGTACAATACAATAATATTTTTTCATTCTCCTTACCCTTTAAAAGGTTTTTTACTTCTGGCAATAATTCCTTTGAGGTTTCAACATCAGGAATAATCGCATTTTCGAACCTTCCAATTTCACTTTCATAATAATTGCGCATGTCTACCACGGTAGAGTCTTTTCTGTCTAGAGCGAGATTGTATTCACTTGCAGTTAAATGCTTACCAACTTTTCTCATGTCATATGATTCTTTTGGAACATCATAGGCCACCAGCTCTTTTCTTACCTTTATCTTTAATTTATAAAAGGAGGATCCTTCCTGGATTGCCTTTTTAATTTTAACGTCCCTAAAAAGATCATTGTTACGAACTGAATCTTTAAACATCTCCCAATTTTGCTGAGGAATACTCACCTGGGCGTTGATACCTTCATCTGCAATGTAAACTCTACCAAATACTCCCATTTGATTCCATACCTCATACAACT
>JAYNUL010000094.1:0-1593 GCA_038281125.1 Fidelibacterota bacterium
GGTTGGTTCTGGGGTTGGTTCTGGGGTTGGTTCTGGGGTTGGTTCTGGGGTTGGTGACGGGGTTGGTTCTGGGGTTGGTTCTGGGGTTGGTTCTGGGGTTGGTTCTGGGGTTGGTTCAGGAACGAGTAACCCTAAATCTAAAAGTCTTTGGGTAGGATCTATTTTGAAGGAGCCTCCTTCATCAGTAACAGCAAATAATTCTTCTTCTTGTCGAGTGAAGTCATAATTTTCATCTATCCAAACACTAGTATTAGATAAGTACCCATCAATGGCTTTTCCTTGAATAATATCTGGAATATAAGTTTGTGGTCCAGGAGCTGGTGTAGGCACTGGGGTTGGCTGCGGTGCTGGAGATTCACCACCTCCACCTCCGCCACAAGCAGTTATTATTACAATTGTGAAGAAAGTTAATAAAGCTCTAAAGGATTTCACTATCTATAGACTTTACCATATTTTGTGTCTAAAAAAGATGCCCAATTAATTGATTCTTGACTAACAAAGCCCGTTTGTTTGATCTGATCTTTTAAGTACATTTCCAGAACTGAACAAACTCCGGATGCGGTGGTTAGCTGTATGGCGCTAAAATTATCTTGCCCTTGAATTTTTTTACAGTAAGTTTGCTCCTGCAAGACTCCTTTTATCTTGCCTATAACTTTAACAAAAAATATGACAACATCATTTGTCGTTCTGGGTACTTCTTTATCAAATAAATTTTCTAATACATCTCTGTTTTTTTTAAGGTGCAAGTCACTAAAAAGAAATTTCATATGTGCCTGATGTCCAGGATATCTTATTGTTTTATATGTTAGATTCTTTACTTTTCCAGCATAGGTATCGCACATAGTGGCACAGCCACCAGAGGTATTAAAAGCTTCATAACTTTTCCCTTCTATGATTAATTTCTCCATTCCTTCTAAAGGCATTACTTTTACTTTATCGCCTTCATATATTGCATCAGCTGAATTACAGTACTCATTAATTAGTCCATTTGTAGACCAACTGAGGTAATAACTCATTTCATTGGTTGTGTATTTTGGTAATGCCCCAACTCTCATTAAAACTTCATCTATTTCATCAAATTCTTGCATCATATGGGCAGCACAAATATTAATTGCACCTGGCGCCAAGCCACATTGGGGAATTAGAACCCCAGAAGAATCTAGTTGAGTCACAAACTCTGTTGTTGCTACATCTTCTGTCAAATCAAAATAACCTATGCCTAATTCTGCAGCTACTTTAGCTATGGTTTTATTAACAGCAAAAGGGCCGGCAGAAATCACTGCATCTCTATCTCTAAGAAATTCTTGTACTTGCGACTCATTAGTAGCATCCAAGCCATCTTTTAAGTCGCCAATTTTTAAGTCGTATTCCTTATGTAACAATTGCTCAATAGCCCAACCGATATTGCCCGAACCAATAAGCCCTACCTTATTTTTCATCAAATTCTACTCCTTGAGCGAGAGGTAGGTCTGAACCATAATTAACTGTTGCAGTCATTCTTCGCATGTAAGCTTTCCAAGCATCAGAGCCCGATTCCCTGCCACCACCAGTTTCTTTTTCGCCACCAAAAGCTCCACCAATTTCAGCACCACT
>JAYNUL010000094.1:1693-3544 GCA_038281125.1 Fidelibacterota bacterium
GATTTCTTCCGACAAGATTCTAGTTTTATTTGCATAGCTTCAAAACTTTGCTCTGAAATGAGTGGACCAACCTGTGTTTGTCTATCTAAAGGATCTCCTATGACTAATTCACTAAATGATTGTTTTAACTTTGCAATAAAATCATCATAAATTTCTTCATGTAGGAATAATCTTCTCATAGTGGTGCATCTTTGACCTGTAGTTCCAGCAGCGGAAAAAGTGACAGCTTTTACTGCTAAATTTATATCTGAGGATGGGCATATTATCCCAGCATTATTGCCCCCAAGTTCTAGCAAGTTTCTTCCAAGTCTCTTAGCCACAACTGGAGCAAGTGATTTGCCCATTTCACAACTACCTGTAGCCGAAAAAAGACTTATTTTGGCATGATCTGCAAGATTTAAGGCCTCATCACTTCCTCCAGTATAAACTTGGACTAAATCTTCATAGCCTGGTGCGATTGAATCCCATATCTCCTTGATCTTCATTGCACATCCCTCAGTGTGTGGGCTTGGCTTCCATATAATGCTATTACCACAGACTGCTGCAAGACAAAAATTCCATCCAAAAACTGCCACTGGAAAATTAAATGCTGTAACACATCCGACAATACCTAATGGTTGCCAAATTTCTTGCATTCTATGATTAGGCCTCTCACTAGGAATTGTTAAGCCATAGAGCTGTCTACTTAGACCTACGGAAAAATCACACATATCAATAACTTCTTGAACCTCGCCCTCTGATTCAGAGATTATTTTCTTAGCTTCAGAAGTAATTAGTTTAGATATTTCTGATTTATTTCTTCTAAGTTCCTCACCAAAACTTCGCACATAATCCCCTCTTTTTGGCGCAGGCAAACTTCTCCATGCAACAAAAGCGCTCTCAGATTTTTGAATTATTTTTGAAAGTGTTTTGATCTCGCCCATTAGTTTAATTATATGACAAATGATTTATCTGAATTAGATTTGTTTAATAAAAATCAGTTTCAGAACTAATATCTTCTAACCTAACCGAACCACATTCCTTTCCATACCATTCATTAGCAGATTGAATTTCTCCCTTTCCATCACTCATAATGCTAAGCTGGTCAGGGTAGTTTATCAGAATATCTTCATACAGATTTTTAGGAGTAAACTCTTTTCCTCTACTATCAGCTTTATTCAAAGGAAAGGTTTGAGAAACAAGGTAATCAATAGGATCTAGTCCGGGAAATGGGAAATTCCATTGTGAAAATCTAACAACTATCAAATCCAAGCCTGGATGGATTGATAAGAATTGTTTTCCCCAACCTTCGAAAGAAAATGAACAAGTTTCTGGAAAATAATTGTGTGCATTTTGTGACATAGTTTCATTTAGATTTTCTATGATTGCAGACGCCTCTTGAGTGAATTCAAAAATATCATTCTCCTGTAACAATCTATCGCCATTCCATAAACCTTTTCTTAAAAGTAAATATCCAACTCTAGCAATCTGATGCATTGTCATACTTTGAAATCCAATACCCATTTTTGAAATTGTCGGAAATTCTGGCCAAGAAGCTTGATCGATTTCGATGTTCAAGTTATCTAAGAAGGTATCTTTTGTTGCTGCAAAAAGATCTTTTTGGTATGCCCGTTCCAAACCAAGTGCCAATAGCTGATAATCATGATTGTTGTACCTGCGTTTCTTTGGATTACTTCCCAAATATGGTGTATTCAGCATGCAGTTTAAGTAATCAAAATTAGTATTTTTATAAAAATCCTGAAAATTACATGCTCCGTAGGCAGGCCCATTGATGGTATCTAAATTTGACCTGAACTCAAGCATATCTCTGATTGTTATATTGGTATAGTTGCCTGACCATTCATTTAAAAT
>JAYNUL010000094.1:3644-4993 GCA_038281125.1 Fidelibacterota bacterium
ATGAATTTACCTGAAAGAGGTTCACCACTGATATCATTTGAGCTTACACCCTCAATAGAATAGGTAAATTCAGTGCCATCATCATAATTTAATGAATTAATAAAGACTGAAAAGTTATCTCCTTCATTTACACTTGACCGATCTGAATAAACATCAATATCGCCAGTTAAAAACAATTCTCCATTGTTAGAAAACAATCCCCACTCACCAGGCTCACCAAGGCCTGTATAAGAACTTTCAGAATCCTCATTTTTAAAATGGTAGGATGGTCTCCCATTTATTAAAAGAATGTTACCACTTCCTAAAGATAGAATTGATGAATCAAAAGAGCTTGGTATGTTTAGATCCGCTATATCATTTACTGAAACAATAATATGAGGCCAATTCTGACCATCGCTTATTTGGTGTGTACTGTAACCATCATCTGCTTTATTACCATATAGTGTTCTAATTAAATCCGATGGAATTCCTCCTGGATTTTCAATTTTTTGCAATCCCTCTATTTGGAGTATATCTCTAGACTGGCCTTCCAAAATAACATTAAGAATATGGATGGTTTCAGGAGGATTTTGACTGGTATCATTGATTTCAACTTCAATTTCAAGGTTAAAGTTATCCAATTTTAGGTTGAATGACTCTGTTCCTTCTGTAATTGAATCTTCTGTAATAGTAAATTCCTTAGAGCTTTGACTATTAGAGATTAAGAACTCTCCAGTTAATGCTCCACTTTCTAAATCATTGGAATCGATACCAGTAATGGAATACGGAATAGTGCTGCCATTATCGTAATTAACAGTAAATATAGATATAGAGAATGTTCCGCCTTCATTAATAGAAGAGGTGCTTGCATATATATCAATATCTGATGATGTAAAAAAAGTGCCTGTTTCATCAAATAGTCCCCAATTTGGGCCTTGGGTTAACCCTGTAAATGAAGTATCAGAAATTTCACGTTGAAATTGATAAGCTGGCCGATTATTGATTAATAAAATATTATTTTGGCCAAGCGAAAAAATTGTTCGATCCAATGATTCAGGAATTTCAAGATCATCGATATTATCAAGAGATAAAATGACATATGGCCATTCAAAATCATCTTGCACCTGATGCGTATTGAAGTTTTCATCAGCTGTATTTCCATAAATTGTTCTCTTCTGCGAAGAAGGTGTGCCACCTCCATTTTTTGTTTCACTTAAGCCTTCCATTTGAATTATTTTTGTAATTTCGCCCTCTAGGTTGGCTTCTAATAAATGTGCCTGCTCCGATGTTGGGGTTGGTGCAGGGGTTGGTGCAGGGGTTGGTGCAGGGGTTGGTGCTGGGGTTGGTGCAGGGGTTGGTGCAGGGGTTGG
>JAYNUL010000094.1:5093-6496 GCA_038281125.1 Fidelibacterota bacterium
GGGTTGGTGCAGGGGTTGGTGCTGGGGTTGGTGCAGGGGTTGGTGCAGGGGTTGGGTTTACAGAATTAGAGCTTCCTGAGCCGCCTCCACAGGAAGCTAAAAAAATTATCGTTATTACAGAAATGAAATGTTTTAAATCTTTCAAACTTATTTTGTCTGCAATGTTTTGTCTCTAATAATTCTAAACTCGTTATTCTGGTACCAGTTTGGATACTCTCCTGAATTAGCTAAGTCATCTACGAAAGCTGTGAATATTTCAAGATCTTGCTCTATTCCTCTATAGTCCCACTTATCATTAATTTCGTCAGAGACCTGATGGTAATCATATTGAGTATAGTAGTCTGCTATCTCCATACCTCTTGCTATACCACCATCTACTAAATCAATACCAGGATCAGCATAAAGTACTGGAATGCCTTTTTTTGCAAAATTTATATGATCAGATCTGTAGAAATACCCTTTTTCAGGATACTTGTCTGGAGCTAAATACTTGCCTTGTGCTGATGCGTATTTATCGATAATAGGCTCAAGCTCAGAGGCACCATAGCCAATAATAATAATATCTTTTGATTTTCCAGCATAACTCATACCATCCATGTTTAAGCCAGCAATAACCTGGTTGTACTCAAATGGCGGATTCTCAGCCATATAAGCTGAACCCAGCAGCCCAGACTCTTCTGCAGTTAGCCCTATAAAAACAACTGATCTTTTGGGACTTCTTTTAGAAAATACTTCTGCCATATGCATGACACCAGCAGTACCGGTTGCATTGTCTAAAGCTCCATTAAAAATTTGATCACCCTCAAGTTGCTCATTTTTGCCTAAATGATCCCAATGTCCCATGACTAATACATACTCATCTGGAGCAACTGTTCCTTCGACATAACCAACCACATTGTGTGATTCTGAATACTTTAAAGAGTTATTGATATTGGCTGAAAGCTTCATACCTTGCATTTCAACAGGCATGAAATCTTTTGATAATGCTTTTTGTTTCATCTCATCATAAGAAGTGCCCAAACTGGCAAAAAGTTGCTCTGCTACATCAAGAGTAATCCAACCCTCGAGTGCCGAACGACCAATATTTTTATCTTCAAAAGTTAGATTTAATTGTTCTCCCGACCAGCTGCTTTCAACCACATTCCAACCATAAGCTGCAGGTGCTGTTTCATGAATAATTAAAATAGCTGCTGCACCTTGTCTTGCTGCTTCCTCATATTTATAAGTCCAACGACCATAGTACGTCATTGCCTTACCGTTAAAATCTCTACCTTGTAACTCGAAACCTGGGTCATTAATGAGCATAACTACTGTTTTGCCCTTCACATCGACCTTGTAGTCATTCCAACCGTATTCAGGAGCATTGACACCATAACCAACAAAGACCAAATCGCTATCAGCAA
>JAYNUL010000095.1:0-6478 GCA_038281125.1 Fidelibacterota bacterium
ATATGGGTCACCAAAATTTGGGGTTAAATAATAAATTTGAAAAAAAATTGAATCCTCCTGGAAATAGCCATCTGTTTCAAGTATTTCATAACCCAAAACTACCTGATATGGAATAAATATTGAATCTCCTATTATATCAGCCCTTACACTAACAGAATCGTCCAAACTAGTGGTAATCCAATTTGCATAATTATTAATTTTTATTCCCATCGAACTACAAGAATCTCTTACTATGGAAATATTGTATTCATCATACCACCACTCTAAAACCCAATCCATTGTGGAATCTATAACAGCATAATCACCTAATCGATTAGTATTAATAAAAATACAAGAACCATCATCTTCATTTGCATCATCATCAAAATTAATGGCATTGCAATTAGTACATCCTATTAAAGGTTCTGCCTCAGGTTTAGTGCAACTAGCCCAAATTAGGATTACATTTAATAAAACTATTAATTTTATAACTTTCACTTACAAATCTGCCCATCACCCCAAAAACAAAAAACCCCACGAATTTGGGGTAATTTCTAAAAATTTATTTCTATTTATCTTTATTTAATTGAAAAGATACTCCGCCTCTTATTATCATACCTTCATATAATTGCTCACCAATTGAATAACCACTTGATTTGTATCCTATTTGAAATGTTAGCCCATAAAGATGTTTATTTTTATTCATGTCATAATTAATAGTAGATATAAATTCCCCTCCCAATCCATCAACATTTATTAATTTATTATTTTTATAAAATTCAATATCAGGTTGATGCCAAATTTGACCTGAAAAATTAAATGATAGTTTGTCCATTAATTTTACATTCCAAATATTTGCAGCAAGCCTCCAAGAATCTGGCAATTCAGAATCTGAATGGCTAAAACTTAACTGGGCGAGTGTAGAACCAAATTTAAAATAATTCTGATATACTAATTCTGGACCATATGGAGTGTACTCAAACCTAAATCTTGGTAGATATTTAAGCCTACTATTAAGGTTTATCATCTCTACTTTAGAGCTATTTTCTCCTTTTATTACATAATCATAAAAAATAGATCTTAAAGCATAAAAGTTCATTGGGTCAGTGAAAAGTGCTAGATAAGAATAATTTTTTATCTTATCTCGGGTTAAAAATTTTCTATTAGAATAATAAAACTCATTTAGGTTCTGCCTGTACCTAGCAGGGTCACCTTCTGATCTTGTAACAAATGCTGTATACCCGGGCATATCATTACTGCTATATAAATAAGCAAAACTATAATTATGCTTGAACCTCTCTTCTATTAAAATATTTTTTCTCATTATATCTGAAAACACCAAGTTAATTTCGGAGCCTCCAAGATTTATCATTAACTCTTGTTGCTTTGTAAAATTTGCTGGTCGGTCTAATGTTATGTAAGAAAAATCATTAGAAAATGGTGGAGGCCAATTATAAACAATTTTTTTAATTTCACCACCTGCTTCAATCATTCGATATCCATGCCCAAGTTCGTGATTCATGGTTAACATATAGTCTGTAATAAGGTAGTTCGTTAAAAATATCTTACCTAATCGAATAATAGAATTACCAAAGTTGTTTTGAAATACAGGATTAGCCTTATGTATTGATAAGGAATCTATGTAATCAAAAAAATAAAATGCTGTATTAAGATTTTCAGGTAAGATATTTTGATGAAATTTATTTTCATAAATGATGTTATGTTTAGGCTGAGCATTGATTATACTTTTAATAATCAAGAAAATTATAATTGATATAGGTATACTTTTTTTCATATCTAAACTTACCCACCTCCCACAAAAATTGACCATTGTATTACCAGTGATTTAAGGCCAATTCAGCCCTTTTCACCACTAAATAGACCAATCTTAGACTATAAGCAAAAAACCCCACGAATTTGGAACTGATGAAAAGAAATGAAGGTATGATAATACAAATGTTATATATTTTGTTAAATATTATGATTAGAATCTTACAAATAGTGGGACTCTTACTTTTGATTCCTATGATAGCGATGCAATTAACAGATGAAGTAAACTGGTCTTTTTTTGATTTTATAATTATGGGAATAATGCTTTCTATTACTGGGCTAGCACTTGGAATAATAATTAAAAAGGTTAAATATCATAAATACAGAAATATTTTTATCGCAATCATAATAATAATATTTCTCTTTATTTGGGCTGAGCTTGGAGTTGGTTTATTTGGAACACCCTTTGCTGGAAATTGAGTATCTGCCAATCATTCAACTAAAAAGTTAAACTCATATATTATACTAAAAGAAAAAATGGATTTTCGAGCAGTTAATTATCTTTTGTATAGCACATCAGGACTACCAGAGTGTGGGTTATAGTCACCCCAGAATTCTTTTTCAAATTTCAATCCAGCCTTCTCCATTACTCTAATTGATGCAATATTTTCCATCATTGCTCTAGAAACAATTGTTCTGCCCATCTTTTTCCCCAATTTACATAATAAAGTGGCAACTTCTGTTGCATAACCATTTCCCCAATATTGCTTTTTTAATCTCCAGCCAATTTCAATAGAATCCTCAAATTCCTTATCCTTCTCAAATTGGAACCATCCAATATATTCATCTGAATTAATCAAATATGCTGCAAAAATTCCAAAATCTGATTTGTCTTGATAAGATTGCAATACCCTGGGCATTGACTTCTCTATTACTTCATCCATAGTTCTGGGGATACCAAGAGTAATATATTTCATAACATCTGCATCACCATCTAATTGAAATAATAGATCTGATTCATTCATGGTAAACTTTTTAAGATAGATTCTCTTTGTTTTAATCATATTTAAATAAAATCGCCATCCCAAAACAAAAAATCCTAAGAATGTCGTAATAACTATAAATGTAATTTCATTCCTATGTGGCTATCTCTGAATCCTAAGGATTTGTAAAACTCTATAGCATCAGGTCTCTGTTTATCAGTCGTTAATTGAACCAAATGAGCTCCCCTATCTCTACTTCTTTTAATTGCCCATTTGAATATCTTTTTCCCAAAACCCTTTCCTCTAAGTTTCTTGTGAATTCTTACTGCTTCGATTTGAGCCCTTAAACCACCTCGGTATGTCAAATATGGTATAAAGGTAAGTTGGAGGGTACCGATTACATCTTTATTAAAATCCTCAAGAATGATTAATTCTTGGTTTTTATCTTGAAGAATATTTTGAAATGCGTTATAGTAACTCTTTGGTAATGGATCTCTACAATCTTCTCTTTTGGAACCAAGTTCATCATCGGCTAACATTTTTACTATATCAGGTAAATCTCTCTCTTCTGCTTTTCTAAATATTAAATCCATGTTATTGTGCATTTTTAAACCTAATCATTATCACAGAATAAACACACAAATATGGAGCTTAATTCACAAAGATATTTCTCTTTTGAATAATACACATTACGGCAATAATAAATTGATAATATTTGAACCTATTCTTGAATTTTAGTCTAGAGAGTAGATAACTCCAGATTCAGGAATCATAAATTCACCTTTGAAATTTTCATCATTTACAATAATACTTTTTATTTTTTGAATTGGCTCATAAATTGGTTCAGCTGTAAGTACAAATGTACCAAAATGCATACCAATACTTTTTTTTGATTTAATATCATTATGAATTAATATCGATTCCTCAGGGTTTACATGGAAATTTTTCATAAACCATCTAGGCTCATACGCACCAATTGGAATCGCACTTAAGTCAAATGGACCATAATCGTCACCAATTTGCTTAAATTGGATTGTATTATAACCTGTATCTCCCGCAAACCAAAATTTGAAGTTTCCAACTTTAAGAAACCATGATGACCATAAAGTATCAAAACTTTTAAATGCACTCCGTTTTGACCAGTGTTGAGATGGCAAACAAATAATTTCTACATTATCTAATCTTCTCTCTTCAAACCAATCCAATTCAGTTACATTTTTTATATTAAGTCTATCAAACCATTTTTTTAATCCAAGCGGCACATACCATACTGTTGAAGGATCCTTGCCAAGATTTTTCACAGAATTTTTATCTAAATGATCATAATGATTATGACTGATAATAATTAAATCGATTTTTGGCAATGATTCTATATCAATTGTCGGAAAAGAATATCTTTTTGGACCTAAAAATTGAACTGGAGAACACCTATCTGAAAAAATTGGATCAGTTAAAATTGTTTTACCATTGATATGTAATAACATTGTAGAATGTCCAATCCATGTTATAAAATTATTGTTACTGTTAATCTTCTGAATCACAGAGTCTATATTCAAATCTTTTTCAATTTGAGGGTTAGGATTTGGGCGTTTAGTAGTCATCATTTTAAAAAGATCACTAAAACTTTTTCTCTGATTATCTTTTCTTAAATAAGGATTTTTAAAACCAGTTGAAGTGTGATGAGTCTTACTAGGATTGTAATATGGATTTGGATTTCTAAAACTTAATGCCATTCCAAATAAAACAATGGCTAAACAAATCAATATGCTAAATTTCATTATCAAATCTACCCATAACCCCATAAGCAAAAAACCCTACTAATTGATCTTAAAATATATATTACTTGATTAGATTGATCTTTTTTGTTTGAATTGAACCCCCAAATTTCATCATTACCAAATAAGTACCTGATGCAACTGCATTTCCTGCCATATCTTCTCCTTTCCATACAATATTATGCTTCCCACTATGCATCTTTTTTCCAATTAGATTTGATACCCATTTACCTGTTATATCGTAGATGCCAATATCCACATATCCGAAATTATTTATTGTGAAATTAATCTTAATTGAATTATTAAATGGATTTGGGTATACTGCTTCAAGGTAAAACCTATTTGGTAAAGTAGGAGGTTTATTATCAATACTCGCCAATGATGCTTCTTCATTCATAGCAATATTAAAAACACCGACTAAACCATTTTCTGTGTCTTCCAATGGGATTACTAAGCCAGGATGATTTTCCTCCCAGTCCTCATCTGTTAATGGATCAACTTCAAAATAACATTGAGTAACCAGTTCTAAACCAGAAGGACTAGTAATTTTATAATGAAAATGCCTTGGCCTCCCAGCATAATATCCAGGTAGTATTGATTCAAAGCCATAAAATCCATTTTGGTCAGTAAAAATAATACCCCTCAAATTGTACGGATCATTACTAGAATTTCCGGATTGACATTCTTGAAAGACAGTATAACAACCATCATCATTTGCATGCCACACATCTACTAATGCATTTTGAATCGGAGTTTCACAATCATCAGCGGTTACAACTCCAGAAATAAAAATTCGGTTGCCAGGTTCTTCAGAATTTGCTAGGACAGTTCTTTGAGGGTGATTTTGTGACCAATATGGACCCAGAATATCAGATTGCGTAACCGAACAATCTCTACTTGATAATATGGATCCAGGCATGACTCCTGCACCAATTACACCTAAAATTCCATTCTTAATAAATGTTCGTCTTTTCAAATCAAATTTTTACTATCATTTTATAAACAACTAGTATAGGGTTGCATGTTGTCATGAATTTTCTAGGTAATTTTCAATTATTCCTATGGCGTCCTGGACTTCTTTCAATGCCCATTTATACTCATTAAGTATGAAATAATTAGTATCATGATGAAATGAAACTTGAGTAACAAATTTCTTATTTTTTAAGACCTCGGAAAACATTTCTCTTTGACTGAGTTTTAAAGATTCTGATATAGAAAATCGTTTTGTATCTAAATATCCACCGCTTTCAATAAAAGCATCATATGTTCTTAATGCTAATTGTTCTTTTTGAATGTCAAACATATTGCCTAAATGCTTATATGTTGATTCATATATAGAAGAAATTGCACTAGAGACTGAATCTTCTTGAATAATCTTTTTTCCTGCTCCCTTGATAAGTCCTTCATAAAAACTATTATCGTAAGTTAAATAACCGAAATACATCATATCAAAGATCAATGCATTCAATTGAGCATCGGACAGAATAGTATCACTTGATATATGTTTTAAAAGATTTTGAATATTGTTTTGTTCATTTTCGATACTACTTACAATACTAGATAAGGATGTTGAATCTGATACAAGCTCGTCACGAATTGAGCTTAGAGCAATTTTTTCAGCCTTGAGTGTTTTCTTTAATTCAATTTGTTTTTCAGACCACAATCCTCCAGATATTCCAATGAAAACTGCAATTATTTCAATCCCTCCTCGAGTCAATAATTTATTCATATGGAAACCTAACAATCATCCCGAAAAAAAAGAACCTGCCAAATTGGGGGCTAATCTGCTTTGCTTGAAGAATTTTTCTTAATTTTTATATTTCCCAAGCTTGCACCAAATGCAACCCCTAAGCCTATGCCTAACATTATATTACTTTGAGAAACACCTATTGTCATACCTATTGCTAGACCGGCGCACCATCCAATTGTACTATTTACTGTATTTTTCATATTCAAATCTACCCACCATCT
>JAYNUL010000096.1:0-6395 GCA_038281125.1 Fidelibacterota bacterium
TTAGGTAAGGTTAAGCAAATGACAGTTCGTAGTGGAGGTCGTACAATACGGACTTCAGGTAAAAAATCTGATTTTAAAAAAGCCATTATTACGCTAGGTCCAGGATCAAATATTGATATTATGCGCGGAGAAACGCAGAGTTAACTATGGGAATTAAACAATTAAAATCTGTTACGCCTGGATCGCGGTTCGCATCTCGATCTGACTTCTCAGAGCTCACCTCTCGTAAACCTGAAAAAAGTCTGACAAGAGCTTTGAGAAAATCAGGTGGTAGAAATAATACTGGAAGAATTACAATAAGGAGACGAGGTGGAGGGCACAAGCGTCGCTATAGAATTATTGATTTCAAAAGAGATAAATATGATATACCAGCTAAGGTTATGACAGTTGAATATGATCCGAATAGATCTGCAAATATATCTCTCCTCCAATATGATGACGGTGAAAAACGATATATCCTTAGTCCTGTCGGTTTAAAAGTTGATGATAAAGTGATATCAGGTGAAAACGTACCATTGAAAACAGGTAATTCTTTGATACTGAAAAATATTCCTGCTGGGTTATTTGTTCACAATATAGAACTATTGCCCGGTAAGGGTGCTCAAATGGTACGTTCAGCAGGTACTGCTGCTCAAGTAATGGCTCACGATGGCGGCATGTGTACTCTTAAACTACCATCAGGTGAAATACGTATGGTGAGAGATGTTTGTATGGCTACACTTGGCCAAGTTGGTAATAGGGAGCATGAACAAATAGTTTCTGGCAAGGCTGGTAGAACAAGATGGTTAGGTAGGAGGCCTAAGGTCAGGGGAGTTGCAATGAATCCTGTTGATCATCCTATGGGTGGTGGTGAAGGCAAGTCATCTGGAGGTAGGCATCCCACGACTCCATGGGGAAAGCCTACAAAAGGGTACAAAACAAGAAAAAAGAATAAGAAATCTAATTCTTTGATTATTAAGCGGAGAAATAAATAATGGCTAGGTCTCTAAAAAAAGGTCCATTTGTTGATGAAAAGCTTTTAAGAAAGGTTGCTGAAATGAATGAGTCCGGGAAGAAAAAAGTATTAAAAACTTGGTCACGGAGATCGATGATAACACCTGAACTAGTAGGTCATACAATAGCTGTCCATAATGGGAATAAGTTCATTCCTGTTTTTATATTTGAAAATATGGTTGGACATAAGCTTGGTGAATTTTCTCCAACACGTACTTTCAGAATGCATTCAGGAGATAGGAAAAAATAAAAATGGAAGCAAAGGCTATATCTAGGCATATTCGGCAATCTCCTTACAAGGTAAGGAAAACTTTAGGTGCAATAAAAGGGTTAGAGGTTGGGAATGCAATTAATCATTTACACTTTTCGTCTGAAAAAGCTGCTAAGGTTATAGAAAAAACTTTACGATCTGCTGTGTCTAACCTGATGCAACAAAATGAAGAAATGAAGTTAGATCCAGAAGTCTTAAAAATTAAAGAAGCTTTTGTTGATGGTGGTCCTGTTATGAAAAGATTTCGCGCAGCTTCGATGGGTCGTGCATCTAGGTTGCGCAGACCAACGAGTCATTTAACGATAGTTGTTTCGGACGAAAATTAAAAGGGGTTATTTTGGGTCAAAAAACACATCCGGTAGGCTACCGATTAAGCGTAAATAAGAAATGGAGATCAAATTGGTTTGCTCGCAAAAACGACTTTTCTAAAGATCTCGAGGAGGATGTAAAAGTCAGGAAATATATTGGTCATCGTTTACCAAATGCGGGCATTTCAAAAGTTGAGATTGCAAGGTCCTCAAAGAAAGTCACTGTTACAATCTTTACAGCAAGACCTGGTATTGTAATTGGCAGAGGTGGTGAAGAGGTAAACAGATTAAAAAAAGAATTGCGTCAATTAACTGGAAAAAAAGATGCTCAGATAAATATTTCTGAAGTAAAAAGACCTGAGCTCGATGCCGCTCTCGTCGGTGCAAATATAGCGCATCAACTGAAAAAGAAAATTTCATATAGGAGAGTTGTAAATAAAACAATCCAGTCAACCATGAGAATGGGTGCTGAGGGAATTAGGATAAATGTCGCTGGTAGACTTGGAGGTGTTGAGATAGCCAGAAGTGAAAAATTTTCCGATGGTAGTGTTCCTCTTCACACGCTGCGGGCCGATATTGACTATGCATTAACCGAAGCCCAAACACAATACGGTGTTATTGGAATAAAAGTTTGGATTTGTAACGGTCAATTTTCAAGATAATTAATAGGTTTCATAATGTTAGAGCCAAAAAAAGTAAAATACAGAAGAGTTCATAGGGGTAATAGGAGAGGAATGGCTATGAGGGGTAATCATGTTGCATTCGGCACATATGGTCTTAAGGCTATTGAGCCTGGATGGATAACAGCCAGGCAGATTGAGGCATCAAGAATTGTCATTTCAAGAGTTGTTAGGAAAATTGGGAAAATGTGGATAAGAATTTTTCCAGATAAGCCAGTAACTGCTCGGCCAGCAGAAACAAGAATGGGTAAGGGTAAAGGAGCATTAGATCACTGGGTAGCAGTTATAAAACCTGGGAAGATACTTTTTGAGATTGATGGTGTCACTAGGGAAGAGGCTGACCGTGCATTCAGAGATGCGGGACACAAGCTCCCAATGAAGACTAAAGTTGTTGAAAGGAGAGCCTTTTAATGAAGTCCTCACAATTAAATGAAATGAATAAGTTAGAACTTGAAAGTAAGCTTAATGACAATATGGAAGCATTGCAAAATTTGAGATTTCAACAAGCTCTTCAACAGTTAGAAGATGGTACAATGATATCTAAGATAAAAAAAGAAATTGCGCAAATTAAAACTGTATTAAATGAGATGAGACTAGAAATAAGAAAGCAAAAGGTGACCTAAAGTGAGCGTCCACAGAAAAAGGCAGTCCTTAATAGGAGAAGTGATTAGTACTAAAATGGAAAAAACTGTTACTGTAAGAGTTTTGAGAGAAATTCCTCACCCAGTTTATCAAAAAAGAGTTAAGCGTTACAAAAATTACTTAGCGCATATTGCTTCTGTTGCGCCTAGTGATGGTGATATCGTAAAAATATCATCTACTAAACCAATAAGTAAACTGAAAAGATGGCAAGTCAGTCAGATTGTTCGAAAAGCAGTAAGGTTAGGATAATATAAGTGATTCAGCAAGAAACAAGACTTAAAGTTGCAGATAATACTGGTGCTAAAGAAATATTATGTTTTAAAGTTCTTGGTGGCTCCAGAAGAAAATATGCAAGCATTGGTGATCAAATCGTTATTACTATTAAAAAAGCAATACCTGGCGGAATGGTGAAAAAAGGTGAAGTACATAGAGCTGTAATCGTGCGTACTAAGAAGGAGGTTGGCAGAAAAGATGGTAGTCGAATTCGCTTTGATGAAAATGCTGCAGTATTGCTCAACAGCGCTGGTGAGCCTAGAGGTACTAGAATTTTTGGACCTGTAGCTCGTGAACTAAGAGATAGTGGATACATGAGAATAGTCTCAATGGCTCCTGAGGTGCTTTAGTATGCATGTTAAAAAGGGTATGTTAGTTAAAGTAGTTAGTGGAAATCATAAGGGTATGGAAGGAAAAATACTTAATGTCTTTCCCAAGAAAAATAGGGTAATTGTTGAAGGTGTAAACTTCAGAAAACGAGCTTCGAGACCTACTCAGGAAAATCCTTCAGGGGGTTTTGTTGAAAGAGAAGCCCCATTGCATATTTCTAATGTTATGGTTGTTAATAATGGTACGGCCACAAGAGTAGGGTATAAAGTTTTAGATGATGGCAATAAAATTAGAATATCAAAGAAAACAGAAGAAGAAATTCAATTTTAATTATGGTTGACAAAAAAGTAACAAAAAAATCCTCTGGCAAAAGTGATAAGAATAAGTCTTATTATATCCATAGTCTAAGGAAAATCTACAATGATGAGATTATTCAAGGGCTAAAGAAAACATTCAATTATTCCAATGTAATGGAGGTTCCAAAAATAAATTGTATATCTCTTAATATGGGCTTAGGCGATGCTAAGAATAACTCTAAAGGTTTAGAAAGTACAATTGAAGAACTAGCTCTTATCTCTGGTCAAAAACCGATCATAACTTTAGCAAAAAAGGATATATCAAATTTTAAGATACGAAAAGGGTGGCCTGTAGGTTGTAAAGTAACCTTGAGATCAAATAGGATGTATGAATTTTTAGAAAGATTAATATCCATTGCGCTTCCAAGAACTCGAGATTTTAGAGGCTTATCATTTAAATCTTTTGATGGAAGAGGTAATTATAATTTTGGAATTAAAGAGCAAATTATTTTTACTGAAATTGACTATGATAAAATCCAATCAATTCGAGGAATGAATATAACTATTTCCACTTCAGCAGAGACAGACGATGAAGCTTATGAGCTTCTGAAAATGTTTGGTCTACCATTGAGAGAGAAACCAGCAAGAAAAGAAAGTATAGAGGCAGCTTAATGGCAAAAAAATCTAAAATTGTTCGAGAGCACAAACTCATCAAAAAAGTTCAAAAATATGCTGCTATTAGGGCAGAATTAAAGAATATTATCAGAAGTCCCGAAACATCGGTAGACGATAAACGAAGTGCAGTTGCAAGATTAGATAAGCTGCCTAAGTCCTCTAGTCATATTCGCATCAGAACTAGATGTTTTAAAACAGGAAGACCTAGAGCCGTATTAAAGAGATTTAATTTATCTAGGATAGTATTTAGGGAGATGGCCCTGAAAGGCGAAATTCCTGGTGTAACAAAAGCTAGCTGGTAGGAAAAAATATTATGTCAATGTCAGACCCAATTGCAGATTTTTTAACTCGTATAAGAAATGGCCTAGCTGCAAAAAAACGCTGGGTTGATATACCTAGTAGTGCATTAAAGAAACGAATTTCTCTTGTGCTCAAAGAAGAAAAATTTATCAATGATTTTTTCTTTATTACTAGTGATGGTAATAAGGAAACAATACGAATATTTTTAAAATATGATTACAATGGAGATCCGGTAATTGAAAATATAAAGAGAGTCAGCAAACCAGGTTTACGCGTTTACGTTGGTGCAGGAGAAGCTCCTCGTGTTCTTGATGGTTTAGGTGTCTCAATTATCTCTACCTCAAAAGGTGTTTTATCAAACAAAAAGGCAAAACAGCTTGGTGTCGGTGGTGAATTGCTATGTGAGGTGTTTTAATTATTATGTCTAGAATTGGTCAAAGTCCTATTTTAATACCTGAAGGAGTGAAAGTTTCTATGGATGGTTCCCTAGTAAAGGTAAGTGGTCCTAATGGTTCCCTGGAGTTTAACTTCAGAAAAGAAATGATTATTTCGCAAAATGATAGTCAAATTATCGTAAATAGGGCTTCAGATAATCGAGAACATAAATCTTTACATGGTACAACGCGTCAAATGATAAATAATATGGTAATCGGTGTTTCTAGAGGCTTTTCAAAAGAATTAGAAATTATTGGGGTTGGCTATCAAGCCCAAGTTCAAGGTAATAGATTACATTTACAATTAGGGTTCTCCCATGATATTTACTTTGATATGCCAGAGGGTATTAAGGTTACTGCTAATAACAGAACTGAAATAAATGTTGAAGGTATTGATAAACAACTTGTTGGTGCTGTAGCTGCAAAGATAAGATCTTTTAGACCTCCAGAACCTTACAAAGGCAAAGGTATTCGTTACAAGGGCGAGCATGTACGTTCCAAACAAGGTAAAACTGTAGGTGCAAAATAAGATATGGCAAATCATCGTTCAATAATTCGTAGGGAAGAAAGAAGAAGGAATAGGAGTAAAAAGACATCAAGGTTTCACCCTGACCGTCCTCGCCTAGTAGTATACCGCAGCTTAAGACATATTGAAGCTCAAATAATAGATGATTTTAAGGGCGTCACCTTAGTCTCAGCTTCTTCAAGAGATAAAGATTTAGAATCACAATTAAAAAAAGTAAAAAATAAAACTGAAATGAGTGAACTTGTGGGTAAGGCAATAGCAAAAAAAGCTAAGACCAAGAAAATAGGGCCTGTTGTTTTAGATAGAAATGGCTCTCCTTATCATGGAAGAGTAAAAGCTTTTGCTGAGGCTGCAAGGAAAAATGGTTTAGAATTATAGGAGATAATGTTTTGGGTATAATTAATCCCGCAGAACTTGACTTAAAAGAAGAAGTTGTTGTCAAGATAAATAGGACAGCAAAAGTTACATCTAGAGGAAAAAGATTTAGATTTTCCGCTCTTGTTGTGGTCGGTGATGGAAATGGTCATGTAGGTGTTGGCCTAGGTAAAGCAAATGAGGTAATTACTGCTATTCAAAAGGGTAAAGAGATTGCAAAAAGAAATATCGTTCGTGTCTGTGTTATTAATGGAACGATTCCACATACCGTTATTGGAAAACATGGTGCTAG
>JAYNUL010000097.1:0-3737 GCA_038281125.1 Fidelibacterota bacterium
ATGACTTTATTGTTTGGGATGTAGCCTTAACACCTGAGCAAGTACAACAAATATATACGGAAACTCCACCACCTCCTGTTGCCTCTATATTAGTAGAGCCAACATCTATTCAGGAATCAATTATTTCTGGTGAATCATCAACTAAGGTGTTTTCAATTACCAATACAGGAGATTTACCACTAAACTGGAGCACCTCGCCACTGGACACTGAAGAAGAGATGACCTTTGAACGTCCTGATGTTGAGTCTATTGTTGCAAGTATCAATTCTAGAGGATCAGGAATTAGAAACAATTCCCAAATCCTCACGGCGGCCAATGGTTCACGAGTTGTAGAGCGTCCAGATGATGTAGATATTGCAACGGTCTATCATTCTCAACGTAATGGAAATCCGCTTGATGGTGCATTATTGTATAGTGATGGTGAAAGTGAAATGTTATCTACAAAAGATGCACTATTGGCCACAGGATGGTTTAATACTCTTTCGGTCATTAATATCGGGAATTATACGCCAACACTTGAAGAACTTTCAGCTTTTGAGACCATACTTATTTGGACAAATTTCGGACCTCAACAAGCTGGGGCACTTGGAGATGTGTTGGCTGATTATGTGGACAATGGTGGTGGGCTAGTTACAGGTATGTTTGCTATGGCATCTGGTTGGAATATTGCTGGAAGATTTTTAAATGATGGGTACTTATTAATGACCCCAAGCGAAGTTAATTATGGTACGCTTAATAATAGTGATTTAACTATTATAGAAAGTGAACATCCAATCTTTGCTGGTGTTGAAGGCCTTGTAAATCCTGGAGGATCCTTTACACTACAAGATTCACCATTATCAGATGGTGCAACGTTACTTGCGTCCTACACTTCTGGAAGTCCTCTTGCTGTAACAAAGGATTTTAATGGAACTCCAAGAGTAGATCTAGTGGTATATCCGAACATGAGTTATGATCAAAATGTTGGTGCTACAGCTCAGCTCATTGCCAATTCCATGGCCTATGTAGCAGGACATGCGATGACGGTGCAGCCAGAGTGGCTATCTGTTGACCCGGTTGCTGGTGTTTTGGAGCCTGGAACCTCCGGGGATGTGAATATTATGTTAGACGCTACTACATTGCTTGGTGGAACCTATCAGCATGATTTAAAACTTTTCAGCAATGATCTATCCAACCCCGAGCTGATTGTTCCAGTTTCTTTAGAGGTAACGGAATTATATGATGTAACCTTCAAGTTAGATCTTAGATATCAAGATGTCTCAGAAAATGGTGTACACCTTGCTGGAAGCTTTAGAGATCCTTTCTATGATAATGTAGTTTTCAATGATTATCCGCAATGGGATTCGGAAGGAATTGATATGCTTGATGAAGACGGTGATGGCATCTATGAGGTGACACTAACCTTAAAACCTGCTACCTATGAGTTCAAATATATCAATGGAAATACTTGGGATGTTGGAGAAGCATCTGTTGACAGTGAATGTAGTTTTGGTGAAGATGGGAATAGGCAGGTTCAAGTGCAAGGAGACTTGGTACTAGAGCCCGTTTGTTTTAATTCCTGTATTCCTTGTCAGTCTGTAACAGATGAAGAGAGTTTTGCCTATATAGGATCTTTTGGGGAGAATCTATATTACCTTTCTGACTATGAGTCAACCTGGGAGGACGCAAACACCTATCTTAATGATAATTTTGTAGATGCGCATTTGGCTGTAATCACAACTGCAGAAGAAAATGCGTTTCTAGCAGATGCAATCACTGCTGAATCATGGATGGGATTAACAGATAGAGATTCTGAAGGGGTTTGGACCTGGGTAACAGGTGAACAATTTTCCTATGAGAATTGGGCATCAGGTGAGCCCAATGGCAGTGGAAACTATGGAGTGTTTAGTTGGTCTCAACCTGGGTTATGGGATGATCAACCAAGCAGTTATCCAAAACGTTTTATTGTGGAGGTAACCACCTATGAGAATATTCCTCCTTCTGAGTTTAGTCTAATTGCGCCAGAGGATAACGCA
This sequence comes from Fidelibacterota bacterium, assembly GCA_038281125.1. Lineage (GTDB taxonomy): Bacteria > Fidelibacterota > Marinisomatia > Marinisomatales > UBA1611 > NZWG01. The sequence continues at coordinate 2,016 of JAYNUL010000097.1, forward strand.
ACTTTTGCTCTGACGGATGATTTAGATATTCTTGTTGATCTTCGTTGGCAAGCATCTCAGGATCCAGATAGCGACGTGAACTACTTTGTTAATTTGCATGGAAGTGCTGATGTAGGTGGTGAGACTGTAACCTGGAAAACATCTATGTCTGAGCTTACCAATCAAAATGAGCCTATGGTAAACGTAGGTTTTGATGACAATCAGGATGTTTGGAATCAAGGCTGGTCTAGTTGGCCACCTGATTTTCAGAACATGGGTTTTGTTGCGGATGAAAGCGGAAATCTCAGTGCATCTGTTACCAAATCAAATGACGAAGGCCACCCTGATAATTATCTGATGCAGGTGATAAGCGCAGATGATTTTGATGGTGGAGCTTACCACCTCAGTGCTATGCTCTCATCGCCAGCGTCCAATTTTATTGGTACCAGCAGCGACGAGGCTGTTGTTTACGTAAAGACATTTGCCCAAACAGGTGGACAGGAACTTCTTACAGAGGTCTACGGAGGATGGAATATTATTGCGAATCCTGATGAAGAGTATAAAGCTGAGCTATTTTTTGAGGTTCCAGCTGAAGCGATTGAGGTTCATATGGGACTTGCTTACTTTTCATCTACTGTAGAAGGAGCAACCGTTTATGTGGATGATTTCCAATTAGTAGCTCCATATGAAGCAACCTCTATGGCTCTTGAGACTTCTTACTTCGAAGACCAGTTTGCCCGATTAGCTACGTTACCAAACTACGTACAATCTATTGATTATTCCTGGTCTATAGTTGCATCTGACGGAACTATGGATGGATGGGTGGAATCAGGAAATATTCTTCATTTTACAGTTGATAATCAAAGAACTGGTGCTACAAGAGATTATCATGTTTCTGTTGAGGGTTCTGATATCAATGGAGACGGTACAGTGGACAACCCACTTAGAAATATTCAGACTGCAATTAACCTTAGTGGAGCAGGCTCAGACGTTTTGGTCGGGCCAGGAACCTATCAGGAAAATTTAGTTTGGGATGGGAAAAGCCTAAAAATTATGGGGGTTCAAGGACCTGAGGAGACCATCATAGACGGTGGTTTAGCAGACAATGTAATACGTTTATTAAATCTTGCTAGCACTGATACTTTGATGGGTCTAACCTTGACTAATGGTAAGGCCATTCAAGAAAATCAATATCCGTACAATAGCGGAAGTGGTGCCTTAATTCACGAAGGTTCTCTGGTTGTATTAAAAGATGTTAATGTAATGGAAAATGATGGAGTTGGTGTTTATGTTCGGGAAGGAAACCCAACTTTAGATCATGTTACCATTAAAGGCAATACAGATAGAGGGGTTGAGTTTAGTAGTGCATCATCATCAGGGACTTTGAAGAACACCAAAATTTTGGAACATCAAAATGGTCCTGGTATCTTTATCTATGATACCGGAATTGAGCTAGATAATTGCATAGTGGCAAACAACGCTCAGGGTGGTATACAATATAGTGGTGTTGGATTTGCACCAACAATAGTTAGCGGAACAGTATTTGCCGAAAATGGAAATCCCAACAATAGCTATGGTGCAATCAACCTTCATTTTAGTGGCGGGGATTTACAAATAAGTAACAGTGTATTTTATCAAAACATGAGTCAAAATCATGGCGCAGATATAAATTCAAGCGGTAGCTATTTTAATGAGGATTACTTTGGTAATAATATTGTTATAAACAATTCTGTTTTTTCATCA
>JAYNUL010000097.1:3837-6349 GCA_038281125.1 Fidelibacterota bacterium
TGTGACGATGTAGTGCTTCCTTCCACATTTGTCAGTGTACCAGGTGATACATTGTTTATACTTGAAGATGAAACTGCAAACTTCCAAGTTTATTTAGATCCGTTTTTAAATAACGCTCATGACCTTTTTGTAGATGTTCGTGATGTTTCCAACGATGTACAATATGTTGGTCTGGATGAAACAACTGGCAATTTGGTCTGGAACGTTCAATTAATGCCAAATCCAAATTTATTTGGAAATTTTGATGTATCTCTGTTTGCAATTAATACAGTCTATGAATTCACTACTCAATACTCATTTGTTTTGAGTGTAGAAGCAGTGAATGATGAGCCAGTGATACAATCATTTAGCGATGGATTACCTATTGAGTTTGATGAAGATACTATCTTTGAAACTACTCTACAGGTAAGTGACCTGGATAATCTAAATGATGTGACCATAAATGCTTCAGTTCAGAGTTCTGATGGCCAAGAGATGTCTGGTTCAGACCCTCTAGAGGGAGATGAGAATTACACCTTCTTAGGCGAGTTTGGTGGGAACAAGTATTATTTAAGTAGTTACACTAGTACTTGGAATGATGCCAATAACCTTCTGACTGATCTTGATGGAGCACATCTTGCTACCATTACCTCACAAGAAGAAAATGATTTTCTTGCAAGTGTAGCTGGTGCTTCAGTTTGGATTGGACTTAATGATTTTGAAGAATCACGAGTTTGGAGATGGGTAACCGGAGAGGATCTTGTATATACAAACTGGAATAATGGCGAACCAAACAATGTTAATGAAAGGGTTGTAGAATTTCTTCCTAATGGTAAGTGGAATGATCTTTCAGCTAATGCAAGACTACAATTCTTAGTGGAAATTGGAGGAGGTCCAATTTCTGTAAGTCTTGAAGATAACTTGCTTACTCTTACACCTTCCAATAATTGGAATGGAGAATTCCTTTTACACCTAGTTGCAGAAGATTCTGAAGGAGCAACAGACGAAATTACAGTACCTGGACATGTCCACCCTGTAAATGATCCACCAACGTTCCCAGCTCTGGCTAATCAGGTTACCAATGAAGATGAGACGTTGGACATTGCCTTATTAGCTGAGGATGTGGATGGTGATTTCTTGGAGGTATCTGCGTATCTTGATTCAGATGCACCGGTAATGCTTTATGTTCATGGTGATGGAGACAGTCTACTGATTGTACCAGGGCAAGACTGGTTTGGCGATGCTGTGGTTACGGTAACAGCCCATGATGGAGAGTATACTGCAGAAGAAAGTTTTAACCTTCAGGTTCTTCCAGTAGATGACGAACCAGTAGTCACTGGGTATCTAGATGATGTGTATGTTTATGAAGATTTTGGAGATTATTGGGAAGTGAACCTAAACGATATCTTTTTAGATATTGATGGTCCTCTAGAATTTTCTGCAGAATTATCTGATGCAGTGATCGGATTTGATATCAATGAAGGTATGTTGCATCTCTTCCCATTAGAAGATGCTAATGGTGAGGCAGAGATGGTCATTACCGCTTCGAACCCTGTACGAGCTTCCGTATCCGATACGGTTCTGGTAACGGTCTTTGCGGTAAACGATCCTCCAATGGTTGGTTCCATTGAGACGGTTTACGTCACAGAGGATGTACCACTAGAGATGTGGACAATGGCAAGTCTTTATGAGCAAGGGATTATCTCTGATGTTGACAATACCCTTGAAGAACTTGAGTTTGCATTACATTATGATCATAGCCTCTTCCACATTGAATGGAGTCACAATGCTCAAGATGCTCCAATGCTGTATCCACATGAGAACCATTATGGTACGACCATGGCAACCTTGTGTGTTTATGATGGAGACTACGAGTATTGCTCTGATTTTGAGGTTGTGGTTGAGCCTGTAAATGATGCACCATTCTTTGCGATGGACATGCATCAGGTAGTAGGCTTGGATCTAGACTTCCATATGGAGATCCATTATGGTGATGTAGATACAGATTATGAAGAACTGGAGCTAACTCTACTAAGTGGTCCAGCATGGACACACTCCTTGGATGGGAACCACTTGTTTGGTATGCCAACAGACTTGGGATACTACCCAATGGCTTTCCAGTTGGATGATGGTGATGATATAACCGTAGACACCTTACATCTTCATGTAGAGCACTTCAGGCCTGTGATTACTTCCATAGAGGATGTGCCTAATGATCAGGGTGGAAGAGTGTATGTTAGCTTTAATGCATCTTACTTTGATAATGGAGAAACCAACGGACAATCGTATAGTCTCTTTAGATGGGATGCATTGGATAACGACTCCTCTGGCTGGGTTGCTTTAAGCTCGGTAGATGCAATAGGAGAACCTGCTTATACTTTTGAAGCAACTACCTTAATGGATTCAACTTCCTCACAGTCACAAGGATGGACTAACTTTAGAGTGGTTGCTTCTATGGAAGGTGGAATTTTTGATTATCATGAAGAAGGCTACAGTGTAGACAACATTGCTCCTGGGGTTCCAGAAGGTTTGA
>JAYNUL010000098.1:0-3448 GCA_038281125.1 Fidelibacterota bacterium
ATTTGCCCAACCGCCCAAAATGCCTACGCTCACGGCTACCGCCGGAGATGGAAAGGTAATTCTTACCTGGGATGATGTTGCGGACACAAAGACAAGAGATCCCTTTGTTGGAAACATTAACGATTTCGAAGGGTACAAAGTATATAGGTCTACAGACAAATATATGTCAGATCCTGAAATCATCACTGATGGCTATGGCACACCCATGTTTAAAAAGCCTATTTATCAATGTGATTTAGTAGATGATATCTATGGGTTTACTGACTTTGGATTGGTAAATGGCTCAGGATATAATCTCGGAGCAGATACAGGTATCAAACATATCTTTGTAGATAATACTGTTCAGAACGGTAGAACCTATTACTATGCTGTTGTTGCATATGATTTTGGCGCACCCGATATCGGTCCTGGGATAGCACCATCTGAAAATAATGCAGTCATCGAGTTAGATGAAGCTGAAGAAGTTCGTACTATCGGGAAAAATGTTGCTGTTGTTGTTCCTCGTCAACGAGCAGCTGGCTATGTTCCACCTAAAGTTGAAATTCAAGAAACTGAAATGTTTGGTAGTGGTGCTGTTGAGCCTATCATTCGCGCACAGGGGAGCCTGAAACAGGGGCATCAATATGCGTTAACTTTTTCAGTAGATACAGTTGGCTCTATTAGTGGTTACGACTTTGGTTTTCAATATGTAACCAACGGGATCAAAGTTTTTGATGAGACAGATAGTACAATACTCATTTATTCTGAAGATACATCAAAGTATGTTGGGAAAAATATAGTTTATAAAGATACAGTCAACTACTGGACCTTAAATCCAGATGAATTACTTCTAACAGATATTTTTGATGGTCTTCAAATCGAAATTGATGCAGGTGTTGAACAGCCTAAAATAAGCTATCAAAAGTCTGGATGGGTTAGTGGTTCAGGAAATATGAGAATTACGCCAACAAATGATGAAGCCCTCATGCTCCCTTGGAAATATAATATAGTCTTTACCGATGATGATTCAACGTATGTTGGTGTAGGAAGATCGGGAACCGTAAGAGATGAAAATGGAATTTCTATAGGAACAAATAAAATAACTGAACCCGCATTAAACTTTTATGTTCAAAATACATCATTTATCGATACTTCAACTGGTCAATATCCATTAATGGATATTGTTGTACAAGATATAAATAACAATGACGTTGTAGATGTTGGCGTGGATAGGTTTTTTGTTGGTGCAACGGTTGGAAGTCGTTGGCGAGCCACCGCTTTCATAATGGACTTTTTACTTGATTCTGGGGCAACATACCCTCAAGGAGACAATGTCTATCAGGTAGACTGGGAACGCCCTTTTTTTATTACTGACACGGTTCGATTCACAGTTATGGAAGAGACGGGTCTTGACCTTAGTATTGCAAAATCAGACTTAGACAGTATTCGAGTTGTACCAAATCCTTACGTGATGACAAACATGATGGAATCTGCTGTTGCAAATCCATTTTTGAATCAACGTAGGAAGATCATGTTTACTCATGTTCCAGCTGATTGCATTATAAAAATATTTACAGTTAGTGGTGTGCTTGTAGATGAGATTATTGTCAATAATACTCCCGATAACGGCATCATTCATTGGGATATGCTTACTAGAGAAAATCTTGAGATAGCTGCTGGCATGTATATTTATCATATAGATGCACAAGAGATTGGTGAAGAAAAAATTGGGAAATTTGCCGTAATAAAATGATAAATATTTTTACAAAATACTTTCTAGTGATGTCAATTTTCTGTGCAGCTTTTCTTAATGGCCAAACTATTAATAGGTATGGAACTACAACTGCTAACTTTTTAGAAATTGGTGTTGGCAGTAGAGCAACATCCATGGGAGATGCTTATGTGGCGGTGGCTAATGATGTATCTTCTATTTATTGGAATCCCGCTGGGTTATCTAATGTATCTCGATCCTCAGGCTTATTTTCAATCCAACCATGGTTAGTAGATATAGATATGATGTTTGCTGCTGGGGCATTTGTAGTTCCCTCTGTCGGTGTTATTGGTCTTGGGATCACTCATGTGGATTATGGTGAGATGGATGTAACAAATCTGCAATATCAAGATGGTACTGGGGAACGATTTAGAGCTTCTGATGTAGCAGCAACATTTACTTTTTCCAGGAAGATTGTTTCATGGTTTTCATTTGGAGCTTCTACTAAATATATAAGTTCTAAAATTTGGCATAGTTCCGCGAGTGCATTTGCAGTAGACCTCGGAGTTTTGGTAAATACCAACTTCTTTTCTTTTACTGGAAAAGATAAGGATGGAATGAATATTGGGATGAGTATATCTAATTATGGTACTAGGATGAAATATGATGGTATTGATAATTACCAACCAATTGATATTTCAGAATATGAAGAGGGGAACTATGGAGATGTTGCTGGACAATTCAGGACGTCTGAGTGGGAATTGCCTCTTATTTTTAGAATTGGATTTTCCATCAAGCCGTTAGTAACCAACCTGATGAATCTTACTCTCTCTGCAGATGCTTTGCACCCAAACAATAATGCTGAATCGTTAAATATTGGAGCAGCACTAGATAATAAAATTCCCGGTTTTGGTTCAGTCAGCCTAACCATGGGCGCAAAAAGTGGTATGAATGGTCTTACCAAAGATGATAATGATATTGGCTTTACCTTTGGTGCAGGTACAAAAATGTTCTACCTGGGTAACAAGTCTATTTCTGTTGATTATACATATAAAACTATGGGTATTCTTGGAAATGTTCAGGTGTACTCCATAGGCGTATCTTTTTAGTAATGCATAATGAGGCCTCCATACCTTCTAGCTTTACTTTTTATCTTCTTCTATAGTTGTTCAAGAAATAAAGTACAACATCAGGTTCCAGATAGTGTTGTACTTGCCAGAATTGGTAATGAAATCATTACAGTTCAAGACTTTATTAGAAGATCTGAATATGCAATTCGTCCAGACTATTGTAGACAAGATAACTACATTCATAAAAAAATTGTACTTAATTCTTTGATTGGAGAGAAACTTCTGTCATTAGAGGAAAAGAATAATTTCATTAATAATGAAGATATAAATCTTGGTTCTTACTTCACAGGAAGAAAAGAACAATCAATGCGGCAACTGTTTTACGCAACGGAGTTTTATTCTAATGTTGTTGTTGATGATCAAGAATTGAAAGAAGCTTTTAAACTTGCAGGAAGGAAAGTTAGGATGCAGTTCCTAAATTTACCTGATATAGAAATAGTTGATAAAATTAAACAGTTAGATTCTAGTGGAGTTTTGTTGGATTCAATATATCAAATTTTGTGGGGAGGAGATGCTCCAACTAGAGAAATGACGTGGTTTGACCGAGAAAATCAGGAAATCCATGATGCAGTTTTTAATCAAAAAATTGAAGAGGGAAAAATGCTGGGTCCTTTTCATACTGCTGATA
>JAYNUL010000098.1:3458-6265 GCA_038281125.1 Fidelibacterota bacterium
CTTTTGAAAATAACAGGTTGGACAGATGAAATAAAGATAACAGAAAATGATAGAGAAATTCTATGGAAAGATGTGCAGGATAGGTTGGTAGAGAAAAAAGCTAAAAAAGAATATCTCTATTGGGTGGCAAGTCTAATGCAGGGAAAAGAAATGAATCTTAACTCTGACGTATTCTACGATTATGCTGAGAATGCTGCAGAATACTTTTTTAAAATGGATTCAATTAAAAAGAATATGTTAAATCAGGCTCTCTGGGATGATATAGAACTTGATACTAGTTCATTCACTATAAATACTAAAGTAGATCAAAATGCTACTATACTTAATTATGATGGTGAAGCTTGGTCGATTGAGGATCTTAACAACGCATTGCGTAGTCATCCTTTAGTTTTTAGAAAGCGAAAAATGAACCGTAGCGAATTTCCTGAGCAACTAAGGCTAGCGATTGCTGATTTAATTAGAGATATGGAGATTACCAAACAGTGTTATGAAAAAGGATACAATAATCATTGGAGTATTGATCTTAATACTGCAATGTGGAGAGGATCAGCAAATAGCAAAAAATATTTATCAAGAATGCGCTCTAATAATAATCAAATAAAAGATCAAGAACAGTGGCTTGCATTTATGAATCCAAAGATTGACTCTTTGCAAGAGGTCTATTCTGACCGAATTGAAATTAATATGGATGCATTTGAAAAAATTGAACTAACAAGCACTGATATGATGGTAATTCAGAGAGGTGTTCCGTATCCTATTCTCGTTCCATCATTTCCAATATTAACCTCTGATAATAAATTAGACTATGGTAGAAATATTAAATAAATGAAAAAGCTATTCATATTTTTCATTACCTTTATGAACTTTGGGTTTTCTAGAGATTACAGAGGCGCTGAACTTCGTACGGTTGAGCCTCTTTTATATGGAAAGTTTGAAGTACGATATAAGCCAGCTCAAGGAGAGGGCTTGGTGTCATCCTTTTTTACCTATAATGTTGATCATCCAAACACTCCTTGGAATGAAATTGACATTGAACTTTTAGGGAGGTTCCCAAATGTTGTAGACATGAATGTTATCACCAACACAAGCCACCTTCGTACTCATTTTACTACACTTGATACTCATATAGATTTTCATGAATATGGATTTGAATGGACACCTGAATATGTTGCCTGGTTTATCAATGGTGAAGAAGTATATCGTCAAACTGATGACCATATAGCTGATTTAGTTTATCCTTCAAAATTAATGATGAATATATGGAACCCTATTTATGATGACTGGGTTGGAATTTGGGATGATAGAGTACTACCAAGGTTTGCCTATTATGATTGGGTTCGATATTCTTCATATACACCAGGCAATGGAAATTCTGGTACAGATAATAATTTTACTTTTCAGTGGCAGGATGATTTCGATGAGTTTGATGAGAGTAGATGGGAAAAAAAGCATAATCATACATGGAACGGTAACCAATCAACATTCATCAGGGAAAATATAATTTTTGAAAATGGATATCTAATACTCTGTTTAACTGATGATGAAAACATTGGATACCAAGATCAAGAAAAACCAATTTTGTTATGGGCAAGGGCAAGCGGTGACTCTATTATTGCTCAGTTTAGTGAAGAATTGGATCCTGAAAGTTCACAAAATGAAAATAATTTCTCTGTTTCTGGTGCATCCATAGTCTCAGCAGAATTAATGAGCAATTTACGTACTGTTAAATTGAAAGTTACTGATATGTCACTAGAGGAGAATCATAGTCTTATAATTTTTGGAATTGAGGATGATAACGATCCTCCAAATATCCAAATGGCACAATCTATTCAAGTTGATATGCCTCAGCCTATTTCCTTTCCACTTCTTATAAATAATGCAGGTGTTGAGGTTGATGTCTATGAAGCTGATCAATTGTGGTCATCTTCTGTTGAATATGGCCATATGAATGGTAATTATCAATTCACCGAACATAATATTGACAATACTGATCAAGATGAGCTATATCAAAAAAGTTTGAATCGAGTAGTTGCTTACAAAACTAGAGTCCCAATTGGCATTTATTCAATTACTATGAAACTTTCTGAAAATTACTATAACGAAACTGGTGATCGTTCTTTTGATATATTTGTTGAAGATTCTCTAAAGATAAATAATCTAGATATATATGCTTTAGCAGGAAAGAATAATGCTTTTGACACGACAATTAGCAATCAAATCGTAGATGATGGTATACTAGATATATACTTTTCTGCAGTAAACTATGGTGAAGGATATGAATATGCAGGACCTTTTTTGAATGGCTTAGAAATACACTTAATTCAAAGTCTATCAAATGATCCCTTAGAGGCCACTAGTTATTCTATTTCACGACCATATCCAAACCCATTTAACAACAAGCTTACGATACCTGTGAATGTAAAAAATAATGGGGAGGTGCATGTGGCAATTTTTAATATTTCTGGACAACTTATTGATATAATTCAAGAAGTGATTCTCCCTGAGGGTAAGCACGAATTAATTTGGGATGCTAAAAATTATTCTAGCGGACTATATATCATTCAAACTAAAATAAATAATAAAGTTAATTATGAGAAAACAATTCTACTTAAATAAGTTATTATACATATCATTACTAGGTACAATATTACTTTCCAAACCATACAAAGGAGGGGAACTACGTACCGAGGATTCGTTCCAATATGGAAGATTTGAGGTTCGAATGAAGTCTGCGCCTGGGAGTGGAGTTGTTAGCTCATTTTTCACTTACAGAGACTTTTGGGAAGAAGGCTTAACTAGTAATAGCA
>JAYNUL010000099.1:0-6209 GCA_038281125.1 Fidelibacterota bacterium
TAAAAATGCACTAAAAATAAAAGGATTCGCTATAAAGCCTATGGTTATAGGCTATATGCTTTGAACATGCCATTCAAGCGCTCTCCCAGCTGAGCTATAGCCCCACAAAGATGCAAATTTTAAATAAAAGGCAAGATTAAAACAATTATTAATTAGTTTAAAAATTTAAAGTTGATTATTTAATACTTTCTTAACGAATTCCTTTCTTTCTTCATCACTCTTAAAATCTTGATCTAAGATTAAGTTAGCCTCATCTCTGAGCAAAAACTGATTTTTATCATCAAGAAAGCCTTCATAAAACCGATAAGTATATCTATGAGTATGATTCTTGATACTGCAAGCATTATCATTTGAATCTTTAGGTGGTAAAAATTTTAAATATTTAGCCGCATCTACAGAAACTTTTTTAAAAAACGGACAAGATTTAAAGTTTATTGAACCATCATCACCTCTAGATACAGCACACTTTGATTCCGCAACTTTTATATTACTTACACTACCATCATTGTTAATAGAATAACTTACAATCGAATAACCTTGAAAAGTTGTATATGGATATTCAGGTTTCATTATTTGTATTTTTCTAGTAGAGCAATCATCCTCGGTAATTGCTGCAGTGACAGAAGAGCTAATAAAAACAATACATGTGAACAAACAAGTAATTATGTTTGTTTTTTGAAAATACAGTTTGTTTGTCTTTTTCATATATATTTATCCGAATTGTCGATTGAATTGTTTTGATTTATTTTAAATATATCACATCCCCAGGTGATACTGATTTAAAGTCTATAGAACCATTTTCATCAACTGCTTTTTTTAATCTCTCTTTTGGTTCAATAGTATCTTCATCTGTAAGGGTAAATGTAGCCCAGTGCATTCCAAAAGCTTTTTCAGCCTCCAGATCAAGCATGATTTTCACAGCATCTTCAGGATTAACATGACTCTCTGCCATAAACCATTCAGGATCATATGCGCCTATTGGTATAAAAGCATATTTAGGAGCACCAAGCTTTAATCTGGTATCTATAAAATCTTTTGAGTAACCAGTATCTCCAGCATGATAAATAGAATAGTCTTTATTTTTTATATACCAACCACCCCACAAACTCTTATTTCTATCAAATAAAGATCTTTTGGACCAATGTTGAACAGGAGTAAAAGTAAATACAAATTCCTTATGCTCGATTGATTCCCACCAATTAAAATTGTAAACATTTTTAATTCTTTTTCTTTGTAATAACTTCTCATCACCTGCTGGAACTAAAAAAATAGCATCTGGATGATTTTTAGAAATTTTTTTTAATGAACGTATATCAAGATGATCGTAATGATTATGACTTACTGTAATAACATCAATTTTAGGAATCTTGTTTAGCGGTATGGCAGGAGGAATCAATCGTTTAGGTCCAATATTTCTAAAAGGTGATGCTCTTTTTGAAAAAATTGGATCAGTTAAAATTGTCACTCCATTCTTTTTAATTAAAAAAGTAGAGTGCCCTATCCAAATAGCATAATTATCATCTTCTGATAAGTTTATTTCTTCCCAGTCAGATGATATTTCAATTTTAGTAATCTCAGGTACTACATCTGATCTAATCCACTTCAACATATCCCCAAATGATTTATCTGAAGCAACACCGTTTGTGTTTTTATATTCAGCAAACAATAAACCTGAAGTAATTAATAGAAATATATATAAAGTTTTGTGCATAAGTTTAAATAAATCCTCTAAAACCTTTTTGAACTCTTAATTTAAAAGCAAAAAAATTATCCTTTCCTGATGCCTTTATTCTTTTTAGTTCAAAGGGCAAATCAAGATCAGCTACTCCTTCATCTGTTGTAACTGCAGATTCGTAACTGCTGTTTTTTATAATTTCAACATCATCGTCATTGTATATTCCAAAAGGATAAGCAAAACTTGAAACTTTGCTATTAAATGTTGTTTCTAATATATTTTTACACTCAATCATTTCATATTGTTTGTCATCGGTTGAGGTGTTTGGTAAAAAAGGATGGGTAATGGTATGGCCACCAAGTTCAAAAACTCCCGAATCTAACATTTCTTTAATATGATCATCAGATAATTTTTCTTCATTAGCTAACACACCACTATTATGTTTAGGGTTCTTTTTTACAGACCAATCATTTTTATGTCTATCAATAACTAAATACAAAGTAGCGCAGGCATTATATTTTTTTAATATAGGGAATGCATTGGTATAGTTATCTAAATAACCGTCATCAAATGTTATTGCTACTACTTTATTGTCGTTTTCATAAAGCTGTAATTCGGACATCTTGATAAATTTCCATCCATTATCTTTAAAATACTTTAGGTGCCTCTCAAACATATCAGGAGAAACCCTTAAACCAGATTTTTTAGTGCTTTCAAGCTGATCTGAAATCATGTGATACATCATAATTCTTGTTTTTTTCATATCTTTTCTTGGATACCACCATGCATATTTCAATGAAAAAAGAATCAATAAGAGGTCAATAAGTATAACTATGATTATTGTCATGAGATTATTTCATTATAAAAATCTATAGTGGATTCACACATATTTGATTTTAAAAATTTTGTATTTTCTTTAATATCTCTATTATGCCCGTCAAGTATTGATATTGATTTTTCTAACAAGGATTTTGAATCATTTGCCTCTACACAACCGTAAGGATAGAGTTCTTCTAAAATCTCTTTTACTCCACCTCTATTATAGCCAATAGATGGAATTCCAATTGATAGCGGTTCTAAGATGCTCCTTCCAAATGACTCAGGCTTGTTTGATGTATTAAAGACAATACTAGAGATTGCATAAATATTCTTAATATCTTTTCTAAAGTCTAAAAAATAAATATCTGAATCTAAGTTTAAGGATTTAATTAATTCTTTTAGTCGATTAAGATATTTTTGATGCTTATCTTTTGCTTCACCTGCAATTAAAACCTTTACCTTATGATTTGAGTTATCCTTAATAGCTTTTGTAAGGTTAATAATTTTTTCAAAATCTTTCAGTGGAGATATTCTTCCGGCAATTGTTAATAAATTAGTATTCCTTGTCTCAGGATATTGTGAATACCACTCTTCCAACCAATTATTAGATGGCCTGTAACCAAGAAAAAACTCTGTAGAGTCAACACCCCTGTATATAAGTTTTATATTTTTAGATTTTGTATTTTTATAATTTTCTAATAAATAGCTTTTTGCTGAATTTGAAACAGTAATAATGTTTTTTGGTTTTGACATTACAGCACTATAAAAATTTACAGAATATAAACCATGAATTGTTGAAACGAGATGAGGCCTTTTATTTTCTGGTATTTTTTTTAAAGCTTTCCAAACTATCCATGCTGGCATTCTAGATCGAACATGCAAAATATCAACATTCATTTCTTCAATCCATTTTGCCAATGGCTTAATCTGTCTAAATGTAAAAATATTTTTTTTATGTAGATTCCAGTCGTGATGACGTGTTCCTTCCTGGATTAATTGATCTACTAGCCGTCCACCAGCAGAAACAACATGAGATTCATGACCGGCATCTACTAAAGCTTTTGATATTTCTAGGACACCCTGCTCAACACCACCGCTTTCAAGTGTTGGAACAAATTGGATAACTTTCATGACAAGATTCTAACACTGATGACGAAGGTATCTAAATATTGTTTAGCTTACTCCCTCAACTATAGTTACCAATCTTTGTGCTGAAGCTTTTACATAAACTAGGGCTTCTTGATACTCATCAGAGTTATAACAAAATAATGCTTCATCAAAGCTATTAAATTCTATTAATACGGTTCTATCGTAACCTTCACCCTCGACTTCAACTTGTTTGCCGCCTCTTACAAGAAACTTTCCTTTATATTTACTAATAATTGGTCCAGCTAAATCGATATATTTAGCATACTCATCTGGATTGAGTATATTACCTCGTACAACCCAATAGGCTTTCATGTTTAAGACTTAAATTTAAGTCTTGTTTGATGAAGAATTGGCTCTGTATAACCACTAGGCTGGACTCTTCCTTCAATAGCAAGATTGCACGCAGCCTCAAAAGCTAACCCATCATATGAAGGGGCCATTGATTTATATAGAGGATCAGAATCATTTTGTTTATCTACAACAAGTGCCATTTTTTTCATTGCTTCTATAACTTGCTCCTGTGAAACCAGACCATGGTGAAGCCAATTGGCTATATGTTGACTAGATATTCTACATGTTGCTCTATCTTCCATAAGTCCAACATTATTTATATCCGGAACTTTTGAGCAACCCACACCTTGATCAACCCATCTAACTACATAACCCAAGATACCCTGACAATTATTGTCAAGTTCTGCTTGAATATCTTGAGAAGAAATTTCAGCTGGGTTTTTATGAACAGGGATATCTAAAATAGCATCTAAACTCGCCTTTTCTCTATTCATTATTAAGTCTTGTTCATCACTTACAAGAATCTGATGGTAGTGAATAGCATGAAGTGTTGCAGCTGTTGGAGAAGGAACCCATGCGCAGTTAGCGCCAGCTTTTGGATGCATGGTTTTTGTATTATACATTCCAAGCATTTCATCAGGCATTGGCCACATACCTTTACCTATTTGAGCCTTACCTTTGAAACCTGTTTCTAATCCTATATCTACATTCCAGTTTTCATATTGCGCTATCCATTGATGTAGTTTCATGTCGGCTTTAGTAATCATTGGGCCAGCTTCCATACTTGTATGAATTTCATCGCCTGTTCTATCAAGAAAACCAGTATTTATAAAAATAACTCTATCCTTAGCTACTTCTATACATTCTTTTAAATTAACTGTAGTTCTTCTCTCTTCATCCATAATACCCACTTTTGCCGTGAGCTGAGGGAGGCCGAGAGCATTCTCAACAGCTGAGAATAAATCGCAAGTAAATTGCACCTCTTCTGGACCATGCATTTTTGGTTTAACAATATATACACTTCCAGTTTTTGAATTTTGATACAAGCCATTTTTATTAAGATCATGCATGGCAATGCATATTGTAAACATAGCATCAATTATTCCTTCAGGAACTTCATTGCCCTGAGCATCTAGTACACCTGGATTAGTCATTAGATGTCCAACATTTCTTACTAACATTAAACTTCTTCCAGGAAGAGTTAAATCATTTCCATCTGCAGTTGTATATGATCTATCAGAGTTTAATTGTCTTGTTAGTAGAGAGCCGTTTTTATCAAAAGATTCTTTTAAATCTCCTTTCATTAATCCTAACCAATTTCTATATACAGCAGTTTTATCTTCTCCATCAACAGCAGCTACTGAATCCTCACAATCTTGAATTGTAGTAATTGCAGATTCCATAAGAATATCTTTAATGCCTGCTTTATCAGTTTGGCCAATAGAGTGATTTGGATCAATTTGAATTTCAAAATGTAGATTATTATTTTTAAATAAAAGAGAGTATGCATTATTGCCATTATCGCTGTAACCAATATATTGAGACGGATTTTTTAAACCAACCTTCCCCACACCTGGAAGAAGTGCTTGAATTTTTCCTTCAACAAATTCAAAACCCAGAACATCTTTAAAGCTTCCTTGTTCAAGAGGTATGGTTTCATCTAGAAAATTCTTTGCGAAATCTATAACTTTATCTCCTCTAACTGGATTATAGCCGCCAACTTTCTCGGCTCCATCTTCCTCACTAATAACATCTGTTCCATACAATGCATCATATAGACTGCCCCATCTTGCATTTGCAGCATTAAGTGCAAATCTAGCATTCATAACTGGAACTACAAGCTGAGGGCCAGCAATTGTTTTAATTTCAGGATCTACATTATCAGTAGATATTAAAAAATCTCGGCTTCTAGGAGCGATATAACCAATATCGGTTAAAAAAGATTTATATTCCTCATAATTAAAATCTTGGTCTTTATGTTCAAGGTGCCAGTTATCAATTTGAGTTTGAATATCTTCTCTTTTTTCTAATAAAGCTTTGTTTCTAGGAGAAAACTCATTAATAATTTTCTCAAAAGAAGACCAAAAGTGCTCCTTAGTAATATCTAAACCATCAAGAACCTCATTTTCTAAAAAATCTTTTAGATGGTCTGAAACAGTTATAGAAAAAGTGTCAGGTCTAGGGTCTTGGTTTTCTGGTCTTGGTGTATTAAAAAAGGATGCTAATTTTGTAAAAATATTCATCGAAGAATTATAGCAAGTTGAATGAAATAACC
>JAYNUL010000100.1:0-6146 GCA_038281125.1 Fidelibacterota bacterium
ATAAAATTGGATTATTTGATACTGGTCCGCAGACACCTAAAAGCATCAATTCCATTGCAGATGATCCTCCATCTGTTACCATACTAAAAATTCCAGTTTTATCATATCCCTCAGCTGATAAAATATTTAAAAAAGCATTTCTAGCGTTATCCGTACCAACCGTGGGAGTGTATTTTACTACTCCGTCAGATTTTCTTTCTATTCCTAAATCCAATAATGCTTTTCGCATCGCCGGGTACATAGGTCTTGAAATATTACCGATAGCTAAATTAATCACTGTAATAGAATCCTTGTCATTACGTTTAGAAAAACTTATCTGTGCTTTTCTAACTGAAGAAGGGTTTCTATTTTTAAAGTGTTCAGAAATTTTCATTTAGGTATTTTAAAATACTAAAAAACGGTGAAAAAGCAATTATGTATTCGCATTTCCACCGTTTTGGTTAATCGTTTAAAAAATGGATTATTTCAGAAATTAAAAACGTCTTTTTTTGAAGGGTTTATTTCCTCCACGACCTCCACCATGTCTTGGACTTTTTTTCTGCTCCACATATCCTTCTGGTTTTTCTATTAAAGCTTTTCTACTAAAATCAAGTCTACCCTGATCATCAATCTTTATTAGCTTTACTTTTACTTTATCACCAGGATTAAGTACATCTTCAACCTTTTCAACTCTGTGCCATTCTAATTCCGATATATGGACCATACCTTCGCGCCCTGGTGCAAATTCTACAAATGCACCAAATGACATTAATCGAGTTACTTTGGATTCAAACTCCATACCAACCTCAGGTTCAAATGTAATTGCTTTTACTAATTCCATGGCCTCATTACACTTTTCTGTATTGGCGCCTGCTATAGTGACTAGGCCATCATCATCTACATTTACTTCACATTCAGTATCCTCAATGATTTTCTTAATATTCTTCCCACCAGGTCCAATAAGTGCACCAATTTTTTCAGGATTAATATTTACAGACAATATTCTTGGTGCGTACTTCGAAATTTCATTGGGCTCAGGAAGTGCTTCATTCATTTTATCTAAAATATGAAGCCTACCATCTTTGGCCTGATTAAGGGCTTCTTCCATAATCTCGAATGAAATACCTTCAATCTTGAGATCAAGCTGAATGGCAGTAATTCCTTCACTAGTACCTGCAATTTTGAAATCCATATCACCAAGATGATCTTCCATTCCAAGGATATCACTTAAAACAGCATGACGATTACCATCTGTAATCAAGCCCATAGCTATTCCTGCAACTGGTGACTTTAGAGGAGCACCAGCACTCATCAGTGAAAGGCTTCCACCGCAAACTGAAGCCATAGATGAAGATCCATTGGACTCCATTATTTCAGATACAATTCTAATAGTATATGGAAAATCATCATAATCAGGAAGAACTGGCTTTATTGCTCTTTGTGCGAGGTTACCATGTCCAATTTCTCTTCTACTAGTAAAACCAATTCTACCAGTTTCACCAACACAATAAGGAGGGAAGTTATAGTGTAGATAGTATGACTTTTTGTAATCTTCATCCATACTATCGATTATTGCTTCATCACTTTTTGAGCCCAATGTAGTTACTACAAGAGCTTGGGTCTCACCTCTAGTAAATAATACAGAGCCATGTGTACGATTAAGAATATCAGGGTCGATGCTTATTTCCCTTATATCGGTTGTGGACCTTCCATCACTTCTAACACCGGTAGATAACACCTGCTCTCGAAATGCATTCTTGAATTTGTCGTTTATTATTGTGCTAATGGATTTTTCTTCTTCCGGAAAATCTTCTGTGATTGACGCTGTCACTTCACTTATTAAAATATCCTTTTCATTAGATCTCTCTTGTTTATCTGAGATACTAACTATTTCTTCAATCCTATTACCTATTTTCTCGTCAACTGCAGAAATAAGTTCCTGATTTTCATCTACCACTGGTATATCATCTTTTACTACATCACAAAGTTTTACAAGATCGTTTTGTAAAGCTATTATATCTTTTATTACTTCATGGGCACATTTAAGCGCATCCATCATTTCTGTTTCTGATACACAATCAGCTTCACCCTCTACCATTACCACTGTCTCATTATTACCGGATACTACCATCTCCATATCCGAATCTTCTAGCTCACTACGGGTGGGGTTAATTACAAATTCTCCATTAATTCTTCCTACTCTAACTGTAGCTATTGGCCCATTCCAAGGAATGGATGATAACATCAAAGCTGCTGAAGCTCCTACACCTGCCAAAACATCAGACATATTTTCGCCATCACTTTGTAACACAGTAATTATTACCTGAGTTTCGTTCTTGAATCCTTTTGGAAAAAGTGGCCTGATTGGCCTGTCAGTTACTCTACTAGTTAAAACCTCATGTTCTCCCGGTCTAGCTTCTCTTTTAAAAAATCCGCCAGGTATTTTTCCCCCAGCGTAATGTTTTTCTCTATACTCAACTTGCAATGGGAAAAAGTCTATATCTTCCCTTGCTTCTTTAGCAGCATTAACAGCAGCATGTATAGTTGTTTCACCATAGGTAACTAAAACGGAACCATTACTTTGTCGAGCTATTCTGCCCGTCTCCAACCGCATTGTTTTTCCTGCGATTGTTCTTTCTTTTATTTGCATTTTCTTTCTTCTTTATTGTATGAATCGTCTTTGTCTAACCTCTAATAGACAATTCTTTTATTAAATTCACATAAGATTCAGCATTAGAGCGCATTAAGTACTTAAGCAGTCTTTTTCTTTTTGAAACCAACTGAACTAACCCTCTTCGGGTGTGATGATCTTTCTTATGTATTTTGACATGATCTGTCAATTCTCTTATTCTATGGGTAAGAATCGCAATTTGCACTTCAGAAGAACCCGTGTCTTCCGAAGTCTTACCAAATTTTTTAATATACTTTTGTTTATCTTCAACTGTGATAGGCATACCTTTTTCTCCTATTCGTACTTGCCTTTTAATTCAAGGCATTTTTGTTTATCTCTTTTTAACTGGTTAATTAAATCTATTGAGGAAGGAAACTTTACTTCATCCCTTATTCTCTCCAAAAACTCTACTCTTATTTCTTTCCCATATAAATTATGTGTGGAATCGTGAAAGAAATGAATTTCCATAACTAGTTCACTCTCACCAAAGGTAGGTCTTACCCCGAAGTTACACATTCCAAACGCATGATGTCCAATAAACCTTCCCCTTATAAAATATACACCAGACTTTGGCATAAGCTGGTTTTCACAAAGTGGAATGACATTGGCTGTTGGAAAACTTAACTCTTTTCCTCTACCTGCGCCTTTTACTACTACTGCATTAAAACCATATACAGACCCTAGTTCAAAATTTGCTCTGCGGACGTAACCATTTTTTATTAGATTTCTAATTCTTGTACTTGAAATATGATTATCATCATCAGAAACAGGTTCAATGATTTCAAGATTTATCGAATTATCTGAACAATACTTAGTTAAAAATTCTGGCCCGCCTTCTCTATTTTTTCCAAAATGATGATCATAACCTACAATTATGTAATTGGGATTAAAAAAGGGTATTATAGTATTATCCAAAAATTCACCAGCAGAAGTATTAGAAAACTCATTAGTAAATTTAATAATATGGATATACTGCAAGCCTATCTCTTTTATTATTTCTAATTTTTCTTCTAAACTCATCAGCATGGGTAATATAACTTTATCTTTTTCAAGCACATGTCTAGGGTGAGGATCAAAAGTGATCAAAACTGATGGTAACCTTTTGGCGCGAGCATGATGAACAACTGATGATAAAATTTCGCGATGCCCTCTATGTATGCCATCGTAAGATCCAAGAGTAAGCACTGATCCTTGCAAAGGATTTAAACTTTTTAATGAGCGTATGATTTCCATGAGAGTTTAAATTGATCAAGTGGAACTGAATCGTCAATGAAATATTCCCCAACTCTTGTACGAATTAATGAATTAAGGTATCCAACAGTGCCAAGTTTTTCTGCGATCTCTTTTCCTAAAACCCTTATATAGGTTCCCTTGGAGCATGAAACAGAAAAAACAATATTAGTTCCATTGAAATTAATAAGATTAATACTACTAATGTTTATTTGAGAAGGCTCTCTGTCCACAATAATATTTTTCCTAGCTAGCTCATATAATTTTACACCACCAATCTTTTTAGCAGAGAACATTGGTGGTGTTTGCATTGATACTCCCAAAAATGAATCCAATACTTTATTAATTTTTGATTCGCTAAGTCTTGGTATTTTCTTTTTTTCTATGACATCCCCTTCCGGATCAAGGGTATTTGTAGTTCTTCCTAATTCGATTGAAGCAGTATAAGTTTTATCAGTATCTGTGATTCTTTTTAATTCTTTTGTATCACTACCAGTTCCAATAATTAATACTCCTTCTGCAAAAGGATCTAATGTACCACCATGACCAACCTTTTTTTCATCAACAATTTTTCGAATTTTTTTTACAACGCCAAAAGATGTTATCCCATTCGGTTTATAAATATTTAGGATCATTTGGATCTATGAATTTTATTCTGGTTTTTTTAAAAGGTTATCAATTTTCTCACTATAAGCTAAAGTTTCGTCTAAAATGAACCGGACATCAGGTGTATAACGTAAGGACAGTTGAGGGCCCATAAACTTCTTAAATGCTTTCCGTTTTTTATTAATTTCAACATCAACTTTTGAATCTGGTAATTTTCCAGACAGAACAGAGTAAAATACTTTAGCGGTACGAAGATCAGGTGCAACATCAACATTTGTAAATGTAACAAATCCAAGGTAGGAAAGGTCAATATTTTTAATCAAGATATCGCTTAATATATCTAAGATTTGCCTATTTATCCTATCAACCCTATTGTAAGGCTTATTTGAATTCAATTTAGTTCCAGTTTTCGTTTTACCTCTTTTACCTCATAAACTTCAATTATATCACCTTCAATAAACTTTTTCACACCATCAACACCAATGCCACACTCTAATCCTTCTTTTACTTCTTTCGCATCATCTTTGTGTCTTTTTAAGGAATTAATTAATCCTTCGTGTAATAAGTCTCCATCTCTGATGACACGTGCTTTACCATTTCGAATAATTAACCCATCTGTAACCTTACATCCTGCAATAAACCCAATTTTTGGAATTTTGAACTGTGTTAAAACCTCCGCCTTTCCAAGGCTATTCTCAACCTTATCTGGTTCAAGCATACCTTCAAGAGCTAATGTTAATTCCTCGACAGCCTGATAAATCACATTAAAAGTCCGAATGTCTACTCCTGCCTGATTAGCTTGAAGCCTTGCATTTGAACTAACTTGTACATGGAACCCAATAATTACAGCGCTGGAAGCCTGTGCAAGTAAGACATCTGATTCTGTCACCATACCAACATTTTTATGGATTACCTTTATTCCCACTTCATCGTTTTTGATTTTTTCTAGAGATTCAGCAAGAGCCTCCACTGAACCATCAACATCACCTTTTATAATTAAGGGTAGAGACTTAACAGAACCCTCTCTAATTAATGAGGACATATTGTCCAGTGAAAATGCCATTTTCTTTTGTTCTATTTCTCTACGAATTCTCTGCCTTTCGCTTGCAATTCTTTTTATTTCTTTTTCATTTTCAACTACAGCAAACAGGTCACCAGCTTGCGGAACACTTTCTAAACCTTGAATTTGAATTGCATCTGATGGCTCTGCTTTTTTTAATCTTAATCCATGCTCATTAGTAATTGAGCGAACTTTTCCAGGAAAATCACCACAAATGAAAGGATCACCAATATTAAGGGTACCTTTTTGTATCAATATTGTCCCTACAGGGCCTAAACCTTTATCTAATCTGGAATCCACTACGGTCCCTTTTGCAGTACAATCTTTATTGGATTTTAATTCTAAAACATCTGTTTCCAACAATAAACTCTCCATGAGGCTATCCATACCTGCTCCAGTTTTAGCACTAATCTCAATATCTTGAACTTTACCACCCCAGGTTTCAACTAGTACTTCATGCTCAGACAAAGCTCTTCGAACTTTTTCTGGATTAGCACCTGGCTTATCCATTTTATTTATTGCAACAACCATTGGAACTCCAGCGGCCTTAGTATGGCTTATTGCCTCTATGGTTTGCGGCATTACAGCATCATCAGCTGC
>JAYNUL010000101.1:0-6072 GCA_038281125.1 Fidelibacterota bacterium
GTAACTGTAAAAATGCGTGCAGGATGGAATAATGATTCCATAGTCATTCCAGAAGTAGGAGGACGACTCGAGAATATTGGTGTAAAAGCAATTGCACTTCATCCAAGAACAACCAAACAGCGTTACACAGGAAATGCAAATTGGAGTTACATCAAAGAGTTAAAGGAATCATGTTCCATACCAGTCATCGGAAATGGTGACGTTCGAACTACAGATGATATGATGCGTATGTTTGAAGAAACTGGTTGCGATGCTGTTATGGTTGGCAGAGCCGCTCAGGGAAATCCATGGTTCTTCAGAGATGCAGTGGCTGCTTTAAAAGGTGAGCCAAAACCTCAGCCTCCATCTTTGCATGACATAGCTATGACTTGCTCTAGGCATTTTGACCTTCTGCTTGAAAACAGAGGCGAAAAAACTGGAAGCAACATGATGAGAAAACACTTTTCAAATTATATTAAGGGGTTCCCTGGTGCCTCAAGTTTTCGTCAAAGACTCGTAACCGCTCCAGACCTTAGCTCGATGAAAGATGCTCTAAATATTTTTATTGAGGCTTCCACTACCAGCCAGCATGAGGTAGCTTGATCTTGGAAAACTCTCTCCCTTGTCATCGGAAGCATTGTCAGGTAATTTTCCATCCGTTTTCAATGCATTTTTTATAAAAGTAATAATATAAATATGAGTACCAACCTACGAGCAGTTAATGAACCAGTTAGATCTTACGAATCAGGTTCAGATGACAGAAAAAATCTCCAAATTAAGTACGATCAAATAGCCAGTGAAGTAATTGAAATCCCACTGATCATTGGCGGAAAAGAGGTAAAAACAGGTGAACAAGGTCAATGCGTCATGCCTCATGATCATCAACATGTTCTAGCAAATTTTCACATGGCTGGAGAAAATGAAGTAAGCGAAGCTATAGAAAGTTCAATGCTTGCCTGGAAGACTTGGTCTAAAACCTCTCTTGAGGAAAGGACCAAGATTTTTAGAAAAGCAGCAGAACTGCTTCAGGGACCCTGGAGAGATACAATAAATGCCGCAACAATGTTAAACCAAAGTAAGAATGCCTTCCAGGCTGAAATAGATGCAGCATGCGAGCTAATAGACTTTTTCAACTTTAATTGTCAATACGCTGAAGATATTCATAATAATCAACCTCTTATTTCGCCTGAGGGAGTCAAAAACTCCCTAGAATATCGACCACTAGAAGGATTTGTTTTTGCTATTACTCCTTTTAACTTTACTTCCATAGCTGGAAATCTTCCATGTGCACCGGCGTTAATGGGTAATGTCGCGATATGGAAGCCTGCTTCCAGCGCTGTTTTGCCATGTTACTATTTAATGGAGATGCTCAAGGAAGCTGGCTTGCCTGATGGCGTAATTAATTTTTTGCCCGGTTCTGGATCAAAAGTTGGAGATCCAGTCCTCACCAATCCAAATCTATCTGGTGTGCATTTTACTGGTTCAACCCAGACCTTTCAGCATATTTGGAAGACGATTGGAAAAAATATCGACCGCTACAAAACCTATCCTAGAATTGTTGGTGAAACAGGTGGAAAGGATTTTTGCCTTGCTCACGAATCGGTAAATATAGATGAACTAGCAACTGCTATGATTAGAGGTGCCTTTGAATTCCAGGGCCAGAAATGTTCTGCAATGTCAAGAGCATATATTCCAACCAATGTATGGGAGAAATTGAAATCGACTTATTTATCAGAACTAGATTCTGTAAAGGTTGGCAGTCCAAGGGACTTTACCAACTTCATGAATGCGGTAATTGACAAAAATGCCTTTGATTCAATAACCAAATATATTGAGTACGCAAAAAATTCTCCCGATGCAGAAATAATTTCTGGCGGAACATATGATGATTCCACAGGCTACTTTATAGATCCAACCACCATCATTACTACAGACCCTAACTTTAAAACAATGGAAGAGGAGATTTTCGGTCCTGTTCTTACTGTATATCTATATGATCCCTCTGATTGGGAAAAAACAATGGATCTTGTTGATAAGACCTCACCATACGCACTAACAGGTTGTGTGATGGGCAGTAATAAATCTGCAATAGAACAGGCAAAGGATCATCTTACTCACTCTGCAGGTAATTTCTACATAAATGATAAACCAACTGGAGCCGTTGTAGGTCAGCAGCCTTTTGGAGGTAGTAGAGCATCAGGTACAAACGACAAAGCTGGTTCTGAATTGAATTTACATAGATGGATATCTATTAGGACTATCAAAGAAACATTTGATACTCCGACCGATTACAGATATCCATTCCTTGAAGAGGATTAATTGAATAATCTAACAGCCATGATTGCAATGGGTGGAAACAGTATTTCTCCAAAAAGTGGAACTGGAAAAATAGAGGAACAGTTTGAAAGAACTCGTGAAGCATTTGATGGTATCTCCCATTTCATTAAAAGAGGATATAATCTTTGCATTAACCATGGTAATGGTCCTCAGGTGGGCAATGAAATAATGAGAATGGAGCTCACACAAGATACTGTCCCTCCACTCCCTCTTGGAGTGTGTGTTGCAAGCACCCAAGGATCCATTGGTTACATGATTCAACAATGTCTTCAAAATAAGCTCAGAGAAATGGAGATTGATAGGGAGGTTGTGACCCTTGTTTCTCAAGTGATCGTAGATAAAAATGATGATTCATTTAAAGAACCAACAAAGTATATTGGGAAGCGATACGCAAAACAGGAAGCTGATGAAATGACCGAGGATTTTGGTTGGCATTTCAAAGAACAAGAAGAAGGAAAATATCGTAGAGTTGTACCCTCTCCTATGCCAAAATACATCATGCACGGAAAATCAATCAAAGCATTGGTTGACAGAGGTACCATCGTAATTGCATCTGGTGGTGGTGGAATCCCTGTTTATAATAACGGTTTGGGCAAATTGGAAGGCTTGGACGCTGTCATTGACAAGGATTATTCTGCTGCAAAGATGGGACGAATCATACGAGCAAAAGAGCTTTGGATTATCACAGATGTAGATGCAGTATATGAAAACTTCGGATCTTCAAATCAAAAGAGAGTTAGTTCTATAACTAAGATGGAAGCTGAGAAACTTCATGATGAAGGTCTATTTCAAAAAGGAAGCATTGCACCAAAAATAAGGGCAGCAATTCATTTTTTGAAACACCATGGTAATAAAGTTATTATAACCTCAATCCCTCATATTGAAGATGCACTAAATGGAAGTGCGGGGACAGAAATAAGGAACGAAGCATGAAAGTACATGAATATCAAGGAAAAGAATTATTTCGTAAATATCAAATACCAACTCCAAATGGAGTACCAGTCTTTAGTGTAGAAGAAGCACTAAAAGCATATGATGAATTAGCTACAGAAACGGTAGTTGTTAAAGCTCAAATTCATGCAGGAGGTCGTGGAAAAGGTGGTGGAGTAAAATTAGCTCACAGCAAAGAAGAAGTAGAATCTCTATCAAAAGAAATACTAGGCATGACACTGGTGACGCATCAAACCGGACCAGATGGTAAGGAGGTGCAAAGGCTATTGATTGAGTCCGGTGCGAATATTGAAAAAGAATTCTATGCTGCTATTACCCTAGACAGGGGCAAAGAAATGGATGTGTTTATGGTATCAATTGAAGGTGGAGTAGATATTGAGAAAGTTGCAGATGAAACCCCAGAAAAAATTGTAAAAACCTGGATCGACCCTATGCTGGGAATAAACTCCTTCCAAGCTAGAAAGCTGGCGTTTGGTCTTAATCTAAGCGGAAGTGCTTTTAAAGAAGCTTGCTCAATTTTTATGAAGATGTATGCATGTTATAGATCAACTGATGCTTCTCTTTTAGAGATCAACCCTCTGATTCTAACTAAAGATGAAAGAGTCATCGCTCTGGACTCAAAATTCAATTTTGATGGCAATGCACTCTTTAGGCAAAAAGAAATTGCTGAAATGAGAGATCTTACCGAGGAAGACTCTATGGAGGTTGAGGCTGGGAAATATAACTTAAACTACATCAAACTTGATGGCAACGTTGGTTGCATGGTAAATGGCGCTGGACTTGCAATGGCCACCATGGATATTATTAAACTAGCGGGAGGAGAGCCTGCAAACTTTTTAGATGTTGGCGGGACTGCAAGCGCAGAAACCGTTAAAAATGGATTTAGAATTATTTTAAGTGATAAAAATGTTAAGGCAGTTTTGATAAATATTTTTGGAGGCATAGTGCGATGCGATCGGGTTGCAAATGGAGTTGTTGAGGCAGTTAAAGAATTAGGACTTGATGTCCCGGTTGTGGTTCGCTTAGAGGGAACAAATGCTGAGGAGGCTCAAATAATTCTAGAGCAATCAGGAGTATCGATTATTCCTGCTAAAGGCATGAAAGATGCAGCAGAAAAAGTGGTCAGTGCCGCTTTAGGATCTTAGGAGGTATAGAATGTCCATACTTGTAAGTAAAAGTTCAAAAGTAGTCATCCAGGGTATTACTGGTTCCGAAGGACAGTTCCATGGTGGGCAAATGCTGGATTATGGAACAAACATAGTATCAGGTGTTACTCCAGGGAAAGGAGGAATTAAAACTTTAAATGAGAGTGTGCCGGTTTTTAATAGCGTTGAGGAGGCAGTAGAAAAGACAGAGGCCAATACTTCCATAATCTTTGTCCCTCCACCCTTTGCAGCTGAGGCTGTAATTGAGGCCAGCTATGCCGGTATTGAACTGGTAGTGTGTATCACTGAAGGCGTTCCGGTGCAAGATATGGTAAAAGTTAAAAATGTGCTAAAGCGAAATAATACGCGGCTCATAGGGCCTAATTGTCCTGGGATAATCACGGTAGATGAATGCAAGTTAGGTATTATGCCCGGTTTTATCTGCAAAAGAGGAAATATTGGAGTTATTTCTAAATCAGGGACACTTACTTATGAGGCAATTGATCAATTAGTAAATGTTGGACTGGGGCAAACTACAGCGATAGGAATTGGTGGAGATCCCATTATTGGAACCACCATGAGAGATTGCCTCGAACTTTTCGAGGAAGATGCTGAAACAGAGGGAGTGGTCATGATTGGTGAAATAGGCGGTCAAATGGAAATTGAAGCAGCTCGCTGGGCAAAAGATCATATGTCAAAACCAGCAGTTGGGTTTATTGCTGGTCAAACTGCACCTCCTGGTAGACGAATGGGGCATGCAGGCGCAATAGTCTCTGGAGGTGATGATACCGCTGAAGCAAAAATGCGCATCCTTAGAGAATGTGGTGTAAAGGTTGCAGAATCTGTTGCTGACATTGGCACGTTAATGAAAGAATTGATGAACTAAATAAAAAGGGTAAATAATGGGAAATAAAACTTTTGCAATTATAAAACCAGATGCTGTCAAGGCTGGTAATACAGGTAAAATTTATGATAGAATAATCCAAGCAGGATTTAATATAATGTCTGCAAAACTATTAAAATTAACAAACGAACAGGCAAGAGGATTTTATGCTGTCCATGAAGAGAGACCATTTTTTGGTGACCTCATAGAATTTATGACCTCAGGTCCTTGTATGGTGCTAGCACTTCAAAAAGATAATGCAGTGTCATCATGGAGAGAAACAATAGGTGCGACAAATCCTAAAGATGCAGAAGATCACACAATCAGAAAAGATTTCGCATCAAATGTACAAGAGAATGCTGTACATGGCTCTGATAGCGATGAGAATGCAGAAAAAGAAATTGCCTTTTTCTTTTCAGATGGTGAACTTCTGAGCAACTAAATATTTTCTTTCATGCGTAAGACAATTCAAATAATACTTCTTTTATTAATGTTCGGCTGCGGAGGGAGTGGCATCGAAGGCTATGTAAATGAGCCAATTACCATTACAGCCAATAATCCTGAGGAAGGTCAGGACGTTGATTATTTTTGGTCACTTGCAGAACAACCTGATGGCTCCTTAATAAATTCTGGAGACCTACTTGCTTCTGATTATGGCCAGGAAATGGTATTTACTCCTGACTATCCTGGTGATTATTTGATTGAAGTAGTAATTTCTCAATATGGAGATGAAATCTCCAACCAAACATTTTCTTTTTCAATATTAGACGCTAGTGA
>JAYNUL010000102.1:0-6060 GCA_038281125.1 Fidelibacterota bacterium
AACTTGCATATAAAACCTGCACCTGGATTTTTATTGGTAGGCAATCAAATTATAAAGCCAGAAAAAATAGATATAGCGGGGCCTAAAAAAGAACTTGCATTAATTAATCATATAGAGACTATTTTTGACACAATAAATGGTTTAACTTCGTTTTATTCGGGAGAAATTAAAATACAATCTCTTGGACGCTTAATTAAATATTCAACTAATAGTGTTGAAATAAACCTAGATATTCAGAATATAAGCGAACGAATTATTGTAGATGTTCCAGTTATAGTTGTAAATATACCTGATAAAATTCGAGTATTTCCATCACCGCAAACAGTTTCACTAACCGTAATCGGTGGAGTTAATCAGATTTCTAATTTAAATCCAACTGATATTAAAGTAATTGTCGATTTTAATGACTGGAGTCATTTAAAACAGTTTTATGAACCTAAAGTCAGTATTCCAAAAAATTTATTAGACTGGAGAGATATTTCTCCAAAAAATGTTGAAATTGGTGTTGCTAGAGAAATAAAATGATTATTTTAGGCATAGAAACTTCATGTGATGAAACTGCAGCGGCAATTTGTAGCAAAGGAGAAATACTTTCTAGTACTGTTAGACAACAAATTATTCACTCTGAATATGGAGGAGTCATTCCTGAAATTGCTTCAAGAGAACATGAGTATCTCCTAAATAAAATAGTTAACCATACATTATATGAATCTGGTATTAATTTAAATGAATTAGATGCTATTTCAGTAACTCAGGGTCCGGGATTGGCCGGTACATTATTAACAGGAGTAGGCTTTGCAAAAGGTTTAGGGCTTGGTCTGGGAATTCCTATAATCCCAATTAATCATTTGGAGGGACATATTTTTGCTAACTTTCTAGCAAATGATTCATTAGAATTTCCATTCGTTTGCCTATTGGTATCTGGTGGCCATACTCAATTGTGGTCAATAAAAAATTTAGGTGAATATATTTTATTAGGTGAAACAAGAGATGATGCAGCAGGAGAAGCCTTTGACAAAGGTGCACGAATTTTAGGTTTAGGGTATCCTGGCGGTCCAGAAATAGAGAAAGCTGCAAATGGAGGAGATCCAACCAAAGTTATATTTCCTCGGAGTATGATTTCAAAAGATAGCTTGGAGTTTAGTTTTAGTGGATTAAAAACATCATTACTCTATTTTATGGATAATTTTGTCGAAACAGACTCCATCAAACGTGTTGATGTTATTGCCAGTTATCAAAAAGCAATAATTGATGTTCTTGTTGAAAAAGTAAAAAGAGGAATAAACAAAACAAAGTTCAAAACGTGTGTTATTGCTGGAGGTGTCGCAGCAAATAAAAATTTAAGAAATGAATTAATTAAAACTTTACCATCAACAGAAATTATTTTTCCTGATTTGTCATATTGTACCGATAATGCGGCAATGATAGCTTATTTAGGTGAAATAAAATTTAAATTTGGAATGAATTATAATTTAGATTTTAGCATCAAGCCAAATATGAAATTAAGTTAATTTTGAGATTTGTGTTTTCATACCCTGACCAACTTTTTTGGTTAGTTTCTATTGCTATAGCTGTAACAGCACTATTTGCATACAAATGGTTTTTCGTTTCAAGGCAATTAAGGTCTATTTTCATATTTAGAATCTTTCTTTTTATAATTGTACTCTTAGTTTATTTAAATCCATCAATTACAAAAACTGATTCAATAGAAAGCAATCTATTTTGGAATATTTATGTAGATAAATCATTGAGTATGTCATATCACTCTAGTCCCTCAACAAATTCCTTGTTACCCGGTATAGATGATATTATAAGCAGACTTAACAAGAAAGATGTACCTGTCAAAATATATAATTTTGGAACTGAAATTGATACTAATTGGGTTTTAGGAAAAAGAAATATCAATGATCCCTCTACTAATCTTGGAAAAGTTCTTAATCATATGAAACAAGATAATGGCTATGGGGTTGCAGGCAGTTTGATAATTACAGACGGTCAGACGAATCAAGGGATCAATTTAACAAGCATAAATCTTGATAAAAATAAGCCAATTCATATTATTGGAATTGGAGATAAAAATCCATTAGTGGATGTCTCAATAGTCTCAATAAATGCACCACCAGTGATTATAAAAGGTGAAAATGCTGAAATTGAAGTATTATTATCATCCTTTGGTGTTCAAAATCAAAGAGTGAATGTGACAATACATTCTAAAGAAAAATTACTGGGTTCAAAAATTTTGAATCTATCTGGAGAGGGTAGTATTGACAAAATTAGATTTATGATAAATCCTGATAAAGTTGGTGTAGTAGAATATAAAATTCAAGTCAATGCACTACCTGATGAGGTAAATATTTTGAATAATAAGCAAACATTACCGATTCAGGTTTTAAAAAATGAATATAAAATATCTATTATAACTGGTGCACCAAATTTTAATACCAGAATTCTAAAAAATATATTAAAAGAAAATAATAATTTTTATATAGACCATTATTTTTTAACAAAAAATGGATATCTTCCTCCGCTAAAAAATTTTTGGGACACTAAATATGATTTGATTTTATTTGATAATCATCCAGTTAATGAAAATAAGGAGGAGTGGAAATCTTTATTGAGAATTTTTGCAAAAAAAATATTGTCTCAAAAAACAAGTTTTGCAATTTTTTTAGGAAATGATATCGATGAAAATTCACTAAAGCCATTTTTAAATCTTATGGATATGGATATTAAACAACCATTAATTCAATTGGGATCAAGATATAATTGGAAATTTTCGAAAAACTGGGAAGCAACTTTTCCATTTCAAAATAATGATTTGACAAATGATAAAAAAAATGATCACCCGCCACTATTAATAAATACTGAAATAGATACTTCCAATTCCCGAGTTTTAGCAAGCTTTGAAATATCAGACGTTAATATTCCACTTATTCAAATTGCAGAAAAGGATCCACTGAGGTATCTTATATTTTCTTCACCAGACTTACATAAATTATTTTACAAGGCTCAAAATGATGACTATGCAAATTTAAATTATCAAATATTTAATACTCTTTTTAGCTGGTTAATGAAAACAGGAAGTGGAAAAGACTTTTACTTTAGATCAGGTAAGAATACTTATCAACAGGGTGAAAAAGTATCAATAATTGGTAGGCCTATTAAAGAAAGTGAAAAATCCAGCAACGCTATGATTCATATTTTTAGTGATGGAAAGAAAATCAATTCAAAGCCACTAGCTTACGATAATAAAACTGGATTTTACACAGGACAATTTTGGGCATCAAAACCCGGCAAGATAAAATATAATATTGAATTAATGTATGGTGAAAAATCATTAATCGTTAGTGAAGGAAGCGTTTTAGTTCAAGAAAGCCAAATTGAATTAAACAATGTCTTTTTAAACGAAAAACTTTTACAAAAATTATCAGATGCAACTAATGGTTCATTTTATAATTGGACTGATAGGTTATCGGTTCTCGATGATATAAATAAAAAATCAATTAAAGAAGTCTTTCAGGATAAAATAATCTTGCACAATAGTCGATTATTATTCTTGATAATAATTTTTGTTTTAAATTTAGAATGGTTGTTCAGAATAAAGAATGGTCTTATGTAACCTAAAATTGATTGAATTAAAATTGAGGTAAAGAAATTGAAAAAAGTTACTTTTATCGGGGCGGGGTATGTCGGATTAGTTAGTGGAGCAGCAATTTCAGATTTTGGACATAAAGTTATATGTGCAGACATATCAAAAGAAAAAATAAGACAATTGAAAAATGGTTCTGTACCAATTTATGAGCCAGGATTAACTGAATTATTAAAAAAAAATAATAATGCTGGCAGACTAAGTTTCACTTACGATATAAAAAAAGCAGTCAGAGATTCAGAAATAATATTTATTTCAGTTGGGACGCCTGAAGGAAAAGATGGAAAATCAGACATTACCGCAGTTAAATCAGTTGCAAAAGTTATCGGAGAAAACATTAATGAATATAAAGTTATCTGTACAAAAAGTACTGTGCCAGTTGGAACAGGAGTTCTTATAAAAAGTATAATACGATCACACAATCAAAATAATATTTCATTTGATTATGTATCGAATCCTGAATTCTTAAGAGAGGGGTCAGCTGTTAAAGATTTTTTGTGGCCTGATAGAATAGTAATTGGTACCGAAAATAAAAAATCACTAAATATTATGAAGGAGGTTTATGATCCTTTATACATCAATGATAAGCCAATTTTAAATACAAGTATTCCAACTGCTGAAATGATAAAATATGCAGCAAATTCTTTTTTAGCATTAAAAATAAGTTATATCAATGAAGTCGCAAATTTATGTGAATTATTAGGTGCTGATGTAAAAGATGTTGCAAAAGCAATGGGTCAGGATGGTAGAATCAGTCCAAAATTTTTGCACCCAGGTCCTGGTTATGGAGGTTCTTGTTTTCCAAAAGACACAAAAGCTTTTGCAAAATTGTCTAAAGAAAATGGAGAAGTGATGCATACCATTGAAGCGTCAATTCAATCTAATGAGAATCAAAAAATAAGAATGGTTAGCAAAATGAAGACTCTTGTTGGCGGAAGTTTTAAAGGTAAAAAAATATCAATTTTAGGTCTTGCGTTCAAACCAAATACTGATGATGTAAGGGAGTCTGCATCGATAACCATGATAAACGCAATAAAAAATGATAGTGGACTGATTAATGCTTATGACCCTGTAGCAAATGAATCAATGAGGAAAATTTTCGACAAGGTCAATTATTTCAATTCTTGGGAAGAAGCCTGCAAAGATGTAGATGCAGTCGCAATTTTAACAGAGTGGAATGAATTTCGTTCAATGAGTATTAAACAATTAAAACAACTAATGAGCAAACCTGTCCTATTAGATACTAGAAACATAATTGATGTCGAAAAATTAAAGGATCACAACTTTACCTTTGACAATGTAGGTCGTGGTATTAATAATAATGTTGATTGAAAATACTGAAATAAATGATGTTAAGGTGGTAAATCCTTTAGTTCACAATGACAATAGGGGATACTTTTTTGAATCATACTCATCGAAAAATTTTAAAGATAATGGCCTTCCAACCCATTTTGTTCAAGACAATGAAGTATCCTCTAAAAAAGGAGTACTCAGAGGATTGCATTATCAATTAGAATTTCCTCAAGGTAAACTTGTTCGTGCAGTTATTGGAACTATTCTTGATGTAGCAGTAGATATAAGATTGGGTTCTCCGACATATGGTAGATATGTAACAGTTGAATTATCTGCTGAAAATAAAAAGATGTTATATGTTCCAGAAGGGTTTGCCCATGGATATTTAGTATTATCGGATAAATCAATAGTTTCTTATAAGTGTACAAACTTTTATAACCCTAATGATGAGTATGGTATAAAATGGAATGATAAAACTATTGATGTTGATTGGGGGAATAATTCGCCAATAATTTCGCAAAAGGATGAGAATCTTCCGTTTTTAAAATACCAGAAACTTTTACCAAAATATTAGTCCCTACCCTACTCATAATTATAAAAAATACCTAGTTCTATAGAATACTTATTTGAACTAGAAAAATCATTAATCAGTCCATTATTTTCAAATCTAATTTGATTTATACCAAATAGATAATTCAAACCTTGGATATTTGAAGCGGTTTGTAATCTGACTGAAAAGTAATTTTTAAATTCATATCCATCACTATATCTTGGATTATATGTATCATTATAATTAGTAATTGTAGTATCATCAGAGATAAGACCACGTTTTACCATTGAATAGTCAATGCTTATTTCATAATAATCTACCTTCAATGAATAATTAGCTAATAATTCTTCAGAATGTGGTCCTGCCCAAAACCCTAGCGGTTCTCCATGACTATAAAAGTCATTTATCTTATATTTATGTTTATATATGCGTTGGTCTGTCCAATTATATTCAATTATGAAAGATGAATTTTGAAAAATTAAATCATCTATTCCATATCCTAACTGATAAGCAAACCAATTATGATTTTTTGAATCAAAGATCCACTCTGGTGTTAATTCATCCATGA
>JAYNUL010000103.1:0-6036 GCA_038281125.1 Fidelibacterota bacterium
TAATGGAAAGAGGAGACGAGGTTCTTTATCCAAATCCAGGATATCCTATTTATGAGTCCCAAATTAATTATCAGGGCGGAGTACCAATACCTTATAACTATGTAGAGAATCAGAATAACTTTGTTATAGACATTGAGAAATTAAAATCCTCCATTTCAAAAAATACTGTAGCTATCATCTATAATAATTATCAAAACCCGACGGGTGCTTCATCATCAATAGCTGAAATTGAGGCAATAGCTAATATATGCATAGAGAATGATTTATGGGTTTTAAGCGATGAAGCATATTATGAGATAAGGTACTCACATAAGCCTCCAATATCGATTGCAAGTTTCCCGGGTATGAAAGAACGCACTGTAATTTTGTACACATTTTCAAAAAGATTTGCGATGACAGGATGGAGAGTCGGTGCCTCTGTTGGCCCAAAGAAAATTGTAAAGCACATAGCAAAGTTGAATATTAATGATGAATCTTGTACTAATCATTTTATTCAGTGTGCATTGGCTAGCGTTATGGATAAAGTTGACAAGGATGCGAAATCAATTTTAGATAGGCTTAAGGCAAGAAGGGATATATGTGTAAAACTTTTAAATTCTATAAAAGGTCTGTCATTAATAACTCCAGATAGCACATTTTACTTATACCTAAATGTTAGAGAACTTATGGATAATAAAAATATCATCGACCTAGAAAAATTTAGGATAAATGCATTGAAAAATACTGGTGTCGCATTTTGCACAAGAAATCATTTTGGTAGCCTAAATGCAGGACAGGATGAAAATTATATCCGTTTGGCATATTCAGGTATTAATTCAGAAGCAATAAAAGAGGGATTAATAAGTTTTAAAAATTGGATTGAGAATTAATGGATGGATTAAAAACGCCACTTTATAAAAAGCATATAGATCTAAAAGGGAATATGGTCTCATTTGGAGGATATTTACTTCCTACACATTACACTAGTATAAATCATGAACACCTGATAGTTAGATCAAAAGCTGGCTTGTTTGATGTAAGTCATATGGGAGAGTTTATTGTTTCAGGACCCGATGCAGAATTATTTCTTCAAAAAATTACAATAAATGATGTTAGCAATTTAAGTGTGGGGCAAGCTCAATATACTGCAATGTGTTATGAAGACGGTGGAATCGTTGACGATTTTATCATATATAAATTTGAAGGGAAGTACATGTTGGTAGTTAATTCTAACAATATCAAAAAGGATATGGAATGGCTAAAAAAAAATAAGTCTGGCGATATTGAAATCAGTGATATAAGTAGGGAAATGGGGTTGTTAGCATTGCAAGGGCCTAAATCTAAGGACATATTACAATTATTGACAGATGAGGATCTAGACTCATTAAAATTTTATACTTTTTTAACTGGAAAAATAGATGGTCTGGAAGCGACCATTTCTCGAACTGGATACA
Source organism: Fidelibacterota bacterium (assembly GCA_038281125.1). GTDB lineage: Bacteria > Fidelibacterota > Marinisomatia > Marinisomatales > UBA1611 > NZWG01. The sequence goes on from JAYNUL010000103.1 coordinate 1,434, forward strand.
CTGGTGAATTAGGCTACGAATTATATATCGATTCTAATCATATTGCAGATATTTGGGACAAGTTGTTGGAAGTTGGAAAAAACCATGGAATAAATCCAGTTGGATTAGGCTGTAGGGACACACTCAGACTTGAAATGAAATATCTTCTTTATGGAAACGATATTGATGAAAAAACTAATCCACTAGAGGCAGGTCTTGGATGGATTACTAAGATAGATAAAGACCATTTTATAGGTAAAAGTACAATTTGTAATTCTCAAAAAAGAAATACTAAACATTTGATTTGTTTTGAAATGGAGGAAAAATCAATTCCTAGAAAAGGATATAAAATTTATAGTGGTGAAGATTTAATCGGAGAAATTACAAGCGGAACAATGAGCCCATCCCTAGGTAAAGGCATTGGCCTTGGTTACGTAAGTACACCCTTTAAAAATATAGGTTCAGAATTGGACATTGAAATTCGTGGTAGAAAAAAAAAAGCAACTGTAGTGAAAGCACCATTTTATAAAAAAGGTTCACTTTTAGCATAAAAAACATGCAATTCTAATTAATTAGTTTTGCTGTTCAATTTTCGTTTAATTAATCGTATAATTAGCATCATAATTTCCACATATCATAATTGAAATTTATGGAGAACGATCGCCGCTTAGAAATCCTCGGTATCCTCATGATTGCGCTGTCTGTTTTTATTTTAGTCAGTTTATTGGGGTACAATTCGAGTGAAGAACCATCTATATCTCCAAATATTCAAATTGATAATCCCATGGGCATCCTTGGCCTAATTACATCTTATGTTTTTATAAAGAAGGGTTTTGGCTACGTTACAATTTTATTACCAATGGTTGGAATTGCTTGGGGTTGGTTTTTATTTTCTAAAAAGCAACTAGAAACATTAATCCGCACTTCAGTTCATCTGTTGTTTTTGATGGTTCTCTTATCAATAAGTATAGCGGTTGGCAGTATATTGATTTTAGATCAATCTCCAAATCGATACTATTTGTCTGGACAGATAGGTGGAAACCTAGGCGACTTTTTTCTTGATTGGTTAAAAATTTGGGGAACAATCATACTTTTAATTACCAGCTATCTAATATTAATTCGTAGTTATTTTAATTTTGATTTCTACGCACCGATTCAAAAAATCTTTACCCAATGGGATGAACGAAAGAAGAGAATTATTATTGAAAAAGATCGAAAGGATAAAGAAGAGGCAAAGCGAAAGCACACACAAGAATTAAAAGAAAAGATAGACTCCAAAAGGCATGAAGAAGGTTATCAGGAAAAAGTTATCAAAGAAGAGGTAGAGCCTGTTAATAGTATCAAGCTTGATAAAGAATTAGAAAGTAACAAACCAGATCAAAAAGAATTAGAAGAAGTTGAGAAAGAAAAACATATTGATCAAATACCAAAAACTGATGATGTTCAAAATCTAAAAGAAGAGCCTGATGTAGATAGCCTAGACTCTGATATTGATTCGCCTAAAAACAAAGATCTTCACATAGAAGAAATTATTGAAAATGAAGAGGTTGATATAGATGAAATTGAGGAAAGGAAAAAACCAAAGAGAAAGTATCAATTACCATCATCCGAATTACTAGAAAATCCGGTCAATATTTCTGATAATCTAAGCAGAGATGAATTGGTTGAACGAGCAAATTATTTAACCCAGTCTATGTCTACGTTTGGTGTTGAGGGAAAAGTAGTAAATGTTCATCCTGGCCCAATTATTACTTTATTTGAGGTTGAGCCTGCAGAAGGTGTTCGTGTTAATAAATTTGTTCAATTAGCTGATGATTTAGCAAGAGTAATGGAAGCCAGTAGCGTAAGAGTAATTGCACCAATACCTGGTAAATCATCCGTAGGTATTGAAATTCCGAACAGAAATCCCGCAACAGTTTATTTTAAATCTGTTGTAAATAGTCCAGAATTTGCAGAAGCTGATTCTCTTCTTACTCTTGCAATTGGTAAGACAACTTCGGGCGAGATTAGTACGTTGAATTTAGCAAAGATGCCTCATTTGCTTATAGCAGGAACAACAGGTTCAGGTAAGTCAGTTTGTATAAATACAATAATTTGTTCTGTGTTATACAGTGCTACTCCAGATGAGGTGAAATTTGTAATGATTGATCCTAAAAAGGTTGAAATGACTCTATACAAGCAACTAGAGGGTTATCATCTACTAAAGATGGAGGATATTAATGAACCAATTATTACTTCAGTCGATAATGCAATCCTAGCGCTTAGAGCTCTTGAAAAAGAAATGGACCGCAGATATAATGTGCTTGCAGATGCAGTTGTTAGGAATATTGGTGAGTACAATCAAAAAATGGAAACTAACAATGACCCAATAATGCCATATATTGTTTTAGTTGTTGATGAATTAGCAGATCTGATGATGCTTTCAGCAAAGGATGTTGAAGCGCCAATCGCACGATTAGCACAGTTAGCAAGAGCGGTAGGCATTCATCTAGTAATTGCTACCCAAAGACCTTCGGTTGATGTAATTACGGGAGTGATTAAGGCTAATTTCCCATCAAGAATTGCATTTCAGGTGGCAAGTAAAATTGATTCAAGAACAATTATTGATCAACCAGGAGCAGATAAATTAATTGGAAGAGGGGATATGTTGCATTTAGGCACAGGTAGTTCAGATGTATTTAGAATGCATAATGCGTTTTTATCATTAGAGGAGATTGAATCTGTGATGGCACATGTTTCGGAGCAACCTAAAGCTGATGAATTAATTTTACCCTCAGTTCGTGATACGCAAGTTTCTGAGTTTGGCTCAGATGGTTCAGATGGAACTAATGACGAGCTATTTAATGATGCTGTATCATTAGTGGTTACTCATCAACAAGGTTCAATCTCTTTATTGCAACGAAGATTGAAAGTAGGGTATTCAAGAGCTGCAAGATTAATTGATCAAATGGAACAAACTGGTGTTGTAGGTCCATTTACTGGCAGTAAGGCTAGGGAGGTCTTAGTTGATGAAACATATTTAGAAATGATACGGGATTCATGATACGTGAGGATAGTCTTACTTTTATATCTTTTTAACTGCTTTTCATTTAGTGATCAAAACTCATTCGAAAGTTTTCAAATATACATGAGTCAGGAAGAAGGAAGACTTTTTTCAATTAATCTGGAACACCAAAACTTTAGAAAAAATTTTACCATTTCAGGAAATTTATGGTATTTTAATTCAAAAGATTATGTTTTCGATAGTCAAAGTGAAAGAATATCGAAAAAAAGCAATACAATCACTACAATAAATAAGCTTACCAAACAGGTTATATATGATCAAAATTTTAACAATAATTTTGATATATTTGATGTTCTTGGCAAAGCAGATGGTGGAATTAAAGTACTTAGCTCATCTATAGAAAAAGAATTAATTAGGACTAATTTTTTTTTAGTTCAATGGGATATAGAGGGTAGCATATGGACAATACAAGATACTGGCGAACCAAAAAAAATATCTATTAATATTTCAAGTAATGAGAGTGTGGAGTTAGAAATTAATTCTTCAAAAATTATTTCAACTTCTAGTTTACCGTATATCGATATATCTGAATATGAAATAATTGACCTACGTGACTAAGTACTTAAAGTTAGGTTTTTTAAGCATTTTAAGTTTAGCCGGTCTTTATATTGCCTTTAAAGGTGAAGATCTAGATCAGTTAGTTTTTCACCTTACAAATGTTGACTTGACTTTTGTTACTATTGCCTGCGCTCTGCTACTTTTTAGCTGTATTATTAGAGCATATCGATGGAAATTATTGTTATATCCATTTGATAAAGTTCAATTAAAAAGTGTCTATTCTGCCACAATGATAGGCTATTTTGGAAATGCTATTTTTGCTTTCAGACTCGGTGAATTATTAAAAGCCTACTCAGTCATAAAGGGAACAAAAATTAAAACTTTACAAGCTTTTGGTACAGTAATTATAGAAAGGTTATTGGATGTAATAGCTCTGGTTATAATTTTCATCTTTCTAATTCCATGGTTTCCTTTTGATGATGATTACATTAGATATGGTTTAATTAGTTTTATACTTATTTCCTCTTTATCAATTACCGCAATATATGTTTTTATTCGTTTTGAATTAGTTAAAAACTTTGAAAATAAAAAATGGTTTTTATCAGGTTTTGGTCTAAAACTTAAAATTGCGATTGTTCGATTTTCCGAGGGATTAAATGTTATAAGAAAAAATGAAGCCTTTTATCAAATTGTAATATCGAGTATTCTACTATGGGGAATCTATTTTATTGAGACAATATTTTTAGTCAAAGCATGCGGTCTAAATTTAGCGTTAGCTGAAATTGGTATCCTATTTGTATTAGGAAGTATAGCATTTGGTATACCAGCCCTTCCTGGCTCTGCAGGGACCTATGATGCTGGCGTTAAATACAGTTTAATTTTTGCTTTCAATGTGAGTAGCGCTAAGGCTTTAAACTATGCAATAATTTCTCATTCGGTAGCATATTTCCCATTGTTAATTATAGGCTTTATATATTTTTTATTTGGAAATATTAAATTAAATGAAATAAAAAAAGTTGAGTTGAATCAATGAAAATCTATGATTGCATTTTTTTAGATCGT
>JAYNUL010000104.1:0-2837 GCA_038281125.1 Fidelibacterota bacterium
CTAGGCCTAGCTTGAATAGTATTCCAATAATTAGCTAGATTAGGTAATTTGGGATGAGATAAAAGATTTGAAAATCTCATTTCGTTAACTCTATGAAGAATTGCGGCCATACAACAATCAACTGCTGTATATTGGCCACCCATCATGAATGGTTTATTATGTTTTAGTAAGTTTTCTATATAAAAGAGGTGTTTAGATATCGCTATTGCCATTTTTTTACATAAACTCTCAGGTGGTTTACCAAGTATTCTTAGAAGAATAAAAATTGGCACTCTTTTTTTTATGGAATGTTTCGTTAAATAATCCCAAATAACATTTAAAAGAGATCTCTTACATAATAGCCTAACCAAAACAGTTGCTGATATTCCACCAGCTGTTGTTCCTAATGTCTCCCCTAACTCTTTTTTTTCATCAAGTTTTACAAAATCTAGGAGGTTTTTAAATTTATCATTATTAATATTTAAAGGAAAAAGGTCAGTACCTTGTGTATAGGTAGAATTAATATGCTTCATTATCTCAATACTATCAGGTATAACCTTTCCATTATCAATCATGGTAGGAACAAGATTCTTAGGATTTAATTTTTTATAATCTTTTGATAAGTGATCTCCCCTAGATTCTAGATATATTAAATTATATTTGTAAGAAATATTTTTTTCTGACATTGCAACTCTAGCCATGTTTGATGCAACAGACTCACCGTAGCCATATAGTTCGATTCCTGACATTTTGTTAACCTAATATATATATGAACAGAGTAAAACATATTTACTATTTTTTAGTCAACTGGTTAGTATAAGAAAATATGTATATAATCTTGGTATTCCAATTAAAATTTATGTAATGATATCTAGATTAATTTATACAGTTTATGAAGTAAAAAATCTTATCAGATGGAAAAGATTTATACATACTATGTATGGTCTCACGCTTAAAGAAACAAATCAAAATAATGAATTTGAAGCAGTTGTAGATCCTACTGGATGTAGAATAATTTTTAGAGAAGGTAAAACTGATGATATTGTTGCTATTGGTTTTGAATCTAATAGTCTTGATAATATTGAAAACAGTCTAATTTCAAATAATTTTATAGCTGAATGGGGTTCTGAAATTGAAACCAAATCAAGATATAGCAATAAATTACTTAAAACTATAGACCCTATAGGTCTTCAGATAGAGTTTGTGGATGTTTCAAAATCATACAATTTATATACAGAACCTGATCATGATTTAGAATTTGATTGTGGTGATTTGGGTCTTGGCCATGTGACTTTAAATGGATCTGTTAGTCCTGAAGATATGAGATATTTCTATGCAGATACTCTCTGTATGGGTTTATCAGATTGTAACGAACCAACTCTTGGTTTTGGAATGACTTTAGATGTTGTTTTTTTTCATACCAATAAAAGACATCACTCGATTGCATATGCTCAGATATGGACTGGAAAAAAAATAAATCATTTTCAAATTGAGTGTGTGGATAGAAATTCAGTAGGCTTGGGATACAAAAGATGTAAAAAAGCAAAGATTCCAATTGCTCATAGTGTGGGAGTTCATCCAAATGATAATCAAATATCATTTTATGTTAGAAATCCATCAGCTTTTCAGTGTGAGCTTGGTGCTGAAAGTACTGAAATTAAAGATAATCATGAAGCAAAAAAATTCTATGGTATTAGTGTCTGGGGTCATGAATCACCCTTAATGCAAACACTAATATACGCAAAGAATATGATTCGATACAAAATAAAAATGAAACTAGGAACAATTCCAAAAACACCAACTAAACTTCTAGAGGAGAAAAAAATAATGCCTAAAGAAAATACAAAACTTAAATTAGATGAAGCTGTAAGAATAGCAACTGCTGCAATTGCACATGCAAGAAAAGAAAATATGGAACCAATGGCTGTTACAGTTGTTGATGCAGCAGGAACTATAATAACTTCACAAACTGAAGAAAATTGTGCATTGATAAGACCTGATATTGCATATGGAAAAGCTTGGGGTTGTATAGGATTGGGTTTTTCTTCTCGAGCTCTACATGGACTTTATGGTGCCTTACCTGATATGAACCCTGCATTTGATTCATTTGGTGCTATATCAAAGAATAGGTTAGTCCCCTCACCTGGTGGAGTTTTTATTTTAAGAGATAATGAAGTAGTTGGAGCTGTTGGTGTATCAGGTGACATGCCGGATAAGGATGAGGCATGTTCTATTGCTGGTATAAAAGCTGCCAACCTTCAATATAGAAAATAATATGGACCATAACAAGATTTATAAAGTTATAAAGATAACTAAGTTCATAAAACTCATTAAAGGCTTAATGCTTCCTATAATTTTTATTTTAAATATTCTAGTTTTTTTAAAAATTTTTCAACTTATTTAAACTTTATCCAACTGACTAGTTGTAATTTTTTATCCAAGTGGTTAAGATTATTGAGACTTATAAATATATCCTTGGGGGAAATATATGAATACTAAAAAATTATTTTTAATATTAGCTTTTGTTACTTTCACAGGTCTTTATGTGCAAGATGTTATCTCACAAGAAAGTACAGATTCAAGACTTGAAGAAATCGTTGTAACAGCTCAAAAAAAAGAGGAAGGATTATCTGAGGTACCAATATCAATTCAAGTTCTATCATCAGAAAGAATTAACGATATAGGCGCTTCATCTTGGGAAGAAATTGCACAATATGTACCAGGCCTTACTGTTGCAAAAGGTGTGCAAGAACAATCAATTTATATGAGAGGAGTTGGTTCTGGAACTAATAAAGGTTTTGAACAGTCAGTAACTCAATTTGTAGATGGAATGTCTGTAACCAGAAGTCAGCAATATA
>JAYNUL010000104.1:2847-6036 GCA_038281125.1 Fidelibacterota bacterium
GCAATATACAGTCCCGTTATTGGATGTAGAAAGAATTGAAGTGCTCAAAGGAACACAGGGTGTTTTGTTTGGTAAAAACACTATTGCAGGAGTTATCAACATGACAAGTAAAAGTCCTGTTATTGGTGGTGATTTAGATGCATATATTTCACAAGAACTCGTTAACGATTGGTCAACAAACAAAATAAATATGGCATCAAATATACCAGTAAATGATAATTTTGCTATTCGTCTAGCGCTTTCATCTAATGAATCAGACGGATGGGTTTATAATGCCTTTAATTTTAAAGAAGAGCCTCAAACAAAAAGTGAGGCAATGAGAGCAACATTTTTATATGAGTTAGATAATACAGAAGTTAATTTGAAAGTATTTAAATCAAATTATGAAAGAATTGGACAACACTCTCAAGTTACTCGATGGGGCCTATCAGCACCCCCACCATCAATTATAGCAGCTGGAAGAACTGTTGCTGTTGCTGCTTTTTCTATTGCAAATGTTGCCTTTCCCCAGATAGCACAATATGCAGGGAAAGAATTCACAACAACTAATTCTATGAACATTTATGGTGGACAAAATCCAAATGGTGGAACTAATGATGCTGAAAATATGATTCTAAATATCAAAGCAAATATAGGTAATAGTGACTTATCATGGACATCTACAATTTCTGAATATGATTTTACCGAAGGTGCTGATGCTGATATGTCACCTTTAGACTTCTTGTCTGTAAGTGGAAATGAACAGTTTGAATCAACTACACATGAATTAGTTATAACTTCACCTTCTAGTGACAAATTTGAATATATTGCAGGATTTTTTATCGAAGAGACAGAATATAGCTTTCAAAATGAAGCATTTCTAAACGGAGATCTAGGTAATTCTCTAGTAACAAATGCTGTATTGACTAATGCTCTTGGAATTGGTGGAACACTTTGGAATGCTTTTTCACGTGGAGCACTTCCTGCGAATGTACTTAGCTCGCATCATCATCATGATCTAGAAACAAAAAGCCAATCAGTTTTTGTGGAAGGTACTTGGTTTATAAATAATCAACTTAGCCTGACTGCTGGTGTTCGTTGGTCAGATGAAGAAAAAGAATTGATGGATAGTCAGTTTTTATCATCTGATATAACTGGTGGAAACACAGCTGAGGCTGCTTCACTAAACCCAATAATTAGAAATATAATGTTTGGAACACTTGGTAGAGATACATATGAGTTTCCTCTTCAAAAAATATCTGAAGACCATGTAACACCATCTTTAAAAATAAACTATGAATATTCAGATACAACAAGAATTTATTTAAGTTGGGCTGAGGGCTATAAATCAGGTGGATTTGACGCTTCTGATAATGTAAAGAGAGTTAATTACACTACACCTGATTCATCGAACAGATTTGCAGCAGAAGAAGCAACAACTACTGAAATTGGTGTGAAATATGATTTCGCTAATCAAAATTTAAGAGCTAATCTTGCAGCATTTAGTACTGAATATATAGACATGCAAGTATCTGCTTTCGTAGGAGCGTCTTTTGTAGTTTCTAATGCTGGATCATCAACTATTGAAGGTATTGAGGGTGATTTTGAATGGTCACCGCTTGATGGTTTGTATATTGGTGGCGCCATAACTTACCTTGATTTCACTTTTGATGAATTTATTGGAGGATGTACTGCTGCCCAAGATATTGCTTACAGAGCAGCTAACAACACTACTGTAAATACGCCTAGAGGTCCACAAGTGATTTATGGGACATGTTCTCAAGATTTAAAGGGACAGACAGGAGTTAATGCACCAGAAATGTCATCATCTATATATACAAAATATATTGTAAATACTGGAAAAGGCTTTAATGTTGTTATCGGTGCTGATGTTAATAAAGTCGATGAATACTATACTCAAAATGATCTAGATCCTTTTAATTTATCTCCAGATACAACAAAAGTTAATTTGCGCGTTGGACTAGAATCAGATGATGAAAAATGGGCTTTAGTTATATTTGGTAGGAATGTAACAAATGAGGTTGGACAGTCATTCGGTGTTGACCTTCCCCTAATAAGTGGTTCTCATGTTGGTTATCTTCAACCAGGCAGAGAAGTTGGAATGAGATATAGGATAAATTTCTAACTATAGTTAGATGTTAAGATGCGATATCTGTAATTGAATTTACAGATATCGTGTCCCCCTTTTTATAAACTAAATAAAAAAAGAGATCGATATAAAATGACACTGTTAAGAAATAAATTAAATGATGCTATAAAAAAATCTGCAGAGAACATGTCACCTGAAATCAGAAACCTACTAGATCAAGCTAAGCAAGAATTAATTAATTCGGACGTATTAAAAGGATCTTTAAATATAGGTGATATTGTTCAAGAGTTTACCCTACTAAACCAAAATGGGTCTGAAAAAAAGTTATCAGATTACACAAATCAAGGTTTAGTTATAATTAGTTTTTATCGAGGAAGCTGGTGTCCATATTGCAATATTGAAATACAAGCACTTCAAGAGATATTGCCTCAAATAAAAAGCAATAATGCATCACTGATAGCGATATCCCCTCAATTGCCTGATGGTTCGTTATCTTTTAAAGAAAAAAATAATTTAGAGTTTGATGTTTTATCAGATTTAAACAACAAGATTGCTCATGAGTTTGGTCTTGTTTTCTCAATAGCAGACTATCTAAAACCTATCTATATAAAAAATGGATTAGATTTTAGTAAAATTAATGGAGATGATTCATTCATACTCCCAATTCCAGCAACATATATAATTAATGAAAATATGCAAATTTTGTATAAATTTGCTGATCCAGATTATACAAAACGATCTGAACCAGGTGATATTCTTCAGATTTTACAAGCACATAATAAAAAATAACTATTTTTAAGGAGACAAAATGGGATTTAAACTAGCAAATATTAATGGTAAATCAGCTCTTGTTCATGGTGATTCTTATTATGATATTAAAAGTATTTCTCATGGAAAAATTACATCAGACCCATCAAAAATATTAAATTCATTGGATGATTTACATAAATTATCTAATAACCTTAATAATTTTGAACCATCGGGGTTGATAGAAAACTCTTTGTTAGGACCTCCGGTTACAGATTCTAGAAATTGTTTTGCCGTAGGTTTGAACTATAGGGCCCATGCTGAAGAAAGTGGGATGGAAATTCCACCATTTC
>JAYNUL010000105.1:0-5961 GCA_038281125.1 Fidelibacterota bacterium
AGATGGATAAGAAAGATTCAGCTAAAGTTATATTGGAAACAATAGATGTAATTTACATGCCAATAAGACCTGATGAGTTAACCTTTGTTGGCACGCAATTACCACTATACAACTTTAATACTGTATTTTTTGGAAATGAAAATTGGCTTGAAATGTCTTTATTAAACCAAGAGGTGATTGGTCCACATTTTCAAGGAATGAAGATTGTTTCAGACGTTAATTCTGCAATTTCAAATGGTCATAAGGATACATTTACAAACTATTATTCTCTAGCCACAGATCATGTATCATTTATTTATTCAATAATTGAGCAAGGAATATCAAAACGCAAACATTTCCTAGAAAACTTAAAAAGTAATATTCAATATGATGGTTCTCTTACTTCCATAAAATTTATTGGGCAAAACAAAAATCTAAATGGCTCTGCTCAGATAATAGAATATTCAAATAATAAACTAAAAAAAATAGGAATATATAATGGTGAAGCATTCATCCAAAGTTCTGAATGAAGAAGAGTGGATGGTTCAACCACAGTTTTCAAATACAAATCTCAGAGCTGCTTTTTCATTAAAATCAATTCCCGTTAAAGGATTTGAGGGTAGAAGATCTTTTGCAAAAAAGGCAGGATTTGACCCAAATGGGCTTGTTATTCCAAAGCAAACTCATTCAACGAATGTTAGCTTTGCCAAATCTGTTGATTCCCTTGAAAATTGTGATGGGGTTTTCACTGATGAAAAAGACATTGTTTGCTCTATTCAAGTTGCAGACTGCATGCCAATATACTTCGCACACTGCTCAAAAAATGTTTATGGATTAGTACATGCTGGTTGGAGAGGACTAGTTTATGGCATTTTAGAAAGCACATCCCAATTAATATTAGAAAATGGTTATAAACTACATGATTTCGAAATATTTATTGGCCCTTCAATACAAAAATGTTGTTTCGAGATTGGGGATGATATTGTTGGAAATTTTAAAATTGAATGTGTGACTGCAACCCAAAAAATTGGTAAGTATAAAGTTGATCTACAATATCAGGCATGTAAAGAAATGATTCAAATAGGTTTTAAAAAAAATCAAATTAAAGTTTCGACCGATTGCACATATTGTTCCCAAGAAAAGTATCATTCTTTTAGAAGAGATGGTAAAAGTTCAGGAAGAATGATTGGGTTGATTGGAAGAGCATAAAATATCATAATTACAAAATAAGTATAAAAAATTCATAGTGACCATAATTGAAGCATTCATTTTAGGAATAATACAAGGGCTAACAGAATTCCTGCCTATTAGTAGCTCAGGGCACCTTGTTCTTTCTCAGGTAATACTAGGAATACAAATTCCAGGAAATGACTTTGAGGTTTTACTTCACATAGGCACTTTATGCAGCATACTTGTTGTTTTTAATAATGACATAAAAAATATTTTATTCACCTTATCATCAAAAGAAACCCAGAAATTTATTCTAATGATATTTGTTGGGACAATTCCTGCAGTAATTATAGGACTTGGTTTTAAAGATGTAATAGAAAGATTATTTGATGATATTATAGTTGTTGGATTTGCACTAGTTTTTACTGGAATAACATTAATCGGTTCTTTTTATTCCAAAAGTGGGAACAAAAAAAATACAATTATTAAAGCATTTTTGATTGGAGTTGCCCAGGCTATTGCAATTATACCTGGGATTTCGAGAAGTGGTATAACTATTAGCTTTGCATTGCTTTTAGGATTAGATACAAGGCAAGCTGCTAAATTTTCCTTCTTGCTAGCAATACCAGTAATAAGTGGTGCGGGAATTTTAATGGCAACAGACTTAAGGGATGGTTTTAGTATAGATATATATACCGCTTCCTCAGGTTTGATTACTTCATTCTTTGTTGGAATGGTTGCATTGAAGTGGTTGCTTTCTTGGCTGGAGGCTGGAAAGTTTCATTACTTCGGCATTTATTGTTTTTTAATTGGAATTTTTATTGTCATTTCATAGATGGATTTAATCAGCACTATCTTTGTAATCTATTTATTGTTTCTCTTATTGATTGGCATTTTTTCTTATAGATTTTCAAAGACGCAAGAAGATTACTTTCTAGCTGGAAGAAAACTTGGTCCATGGGTAACAGCTTTTTCTGAAAGGGCATCTGGAGAATCTGCTTGGCTACTTTTGGCATTACCTGGCGCGGCAATTAGCATTGGATTGGGAGAAATCTGGGCGGTAATTGGAATAATAGTTGGGATCATTGGATCTTGGTATCTGATCGCTGAAAAACTACGCATTGAAACTGAAAAGTATAATGCTTTGACTATACCTGAATATTTGCATAGAAAATATAACGATAAGTCAAACATAATTAGATTATTCTCATCTATAATTATAGCATTCTTTTTTCTTTTTTATGTTTCTGCTCAATTTCACGCTTCTGGAAAAGTACTTCATTCACTATTTGATCTAAAGCCAACTTCTGGTATTTCTATAGGCGCATTAGTAATTATCGTTTACACTTTAATGGGGGGGTTTTTTGCGGTTGCGTGGACTGACCTTATTCAAGGTGTTTTAATGATTGGGACTTTGGTTATCCTACCAATTGCAGGTTACCTTGAACTTCGAGATACTGATATATCTTTATACTATGAACTAGGTAAAGCCCATACAGTTTTTGGAAATTTTAATTATGATTTATTTAGTGGTAAACTAGGATTTTCTGGACTCCTAATGGCTTTAGGTGGGTTGAGCTGGGGATTGGGTTATCTGGGCCAACCTCATCTTGTAATCAGATATATGGCAATTCGATCTTCCAAAGATGTTTCAATTGCTAGGAAAATTGCTATTTGCTGGGCTATACCAGGAATAACAGGTGCCTTTTTTATTGGAATTTTTGCACTTTTGTTATTTGGGCCTGAATACTTTCAAATGAATGATCCAGAGCAAGCTATGCCTCTTTTGGCAAAAAACCTGCTTCATCCATTACTGGCAGGTCTTTTTATTTCAGGTGCAGTAGCAGCCATGATGTCCACTGCAGATTCTCAACTATTAGTATCAACCTCAGCAATTACTGAAGATTTTATTCATCAGTATCTGCAAAAAGATTTTTCAGATAAACTATTAGTTTTAATTAGTAGATCTATGATCATTCTTCTGGGCATAATCGCTTACTGTATTGCAATTTATTCAGAGCTTGTGGGAAGAAACATTTTTAATGTTGTAAGTTATGCTTGGAGCGGACTTGGGTCAGCTTTTGGTCCTGCACTAGTTATGACACTTTGGTGGAAAAAAACAACACGTAAGGGTATTATTGCAGGACTTATCACAGGGTTTTTAACAACAATTATTTGGGCAAACATTCCTCAATTAAAAGGAATAATGACTGAAAGATTATCTAGTTTTATTTTGGCATTTTTGGCAGTTTTTTTAATAAGCAAGTATAATAGAAATGAAAATTAAAGAGGCAATCGCTGGTTTAAAAAAGGATATGATCTATCCCATTTACTTGCTCAATGGGAATGATCATTTTCTACAAAATTTTTTCATAGAAAAATTATCTGAAGAATATTTTGGTTCATCAAAAATTGAAAAGGTATTAATGCTGCCAGATGATATGAGTGGAAAAGAGATAGTAGATAGAATTACAACCACAGACCTTTTTTCTACAAAAAAAATATTTATTATAAGAGATCCTCAAAAAATAAAAGGGAAAGCTTCAATTGATTTAGTTAATTTTTGTAAAAACCCAGTAGCAGATTGCGTTACAATATTTTTGATTGATGATTGGGCAATAAAATCATCCTTTCATAGCAAAGTACAAGCAAATGCAATACAGGTTGATGTTCAAACACCTTTTGCAAATGATTTAAAAAAATGGACAAAATTCTTAATCAAAAAAAGAGGTAAAACAGCAAGCTCACATGTTGAAAATACGCTCATTGAATTGGCAGGTGATTCATTGTCTCATCTTGATAATGAAATTGAAAAAATCTGTTTAATTATTGGTAATAGAAGTGCTATTGAAATTGAAGATGTTGAGCGGTTTTCAGGTTGGGAGAGAGATAGACAGCGTTGGGAGTTTTTGCTAGCTTTAGGAGAAAAAAAATATTCAAAAGCAATTTTTCTGGGTAGAAACTTGATCACTAAAAGTGAGTCTATGCTTTCACTAATCATACCTATAACAGCTTTATTTCAAGAAATGCTTTTTCATAAAATGCAAAATGGAACTTTTAATACGTACAAAGGTTATATACCATTATCACCATCAGTAAAGAAGCGTGTGTCGTACTTTTCTAGATCATTTAAAATGTCTGAAATAGAAGGTGCTCTGAGGATACTTAGTGAAATTGATAAGAGACAAAAAACAACATTTTCAAAAGATGAAACAGAACTCATACAGTTCATTGGCAATGTCATTGGATAAAAAGTCAGATTTTATTTTCACTGATGAAGAACTAATAAGTCGTTTTCAAAATGGTGATGAAAGAGCTTATGTTGAACTAGTTAATCGATACAAAGATAGATTATTGAATTTTGTATTTCAATTTCTTGGAGATATTGAACAAGCAGAAGATGTTGTCCAGGATACAATGCTCAGACTTTATGAAAAAAAACATTACTATAAAGAAATAGCAAAATTCTCTACCTGGATATATACCATTGCTAGAAATCTTGCTAATACTGAATTAAGAAAAAAGAAAAGAAGAAAAACAACTTATTTAAGCCAACTGAGTAAAGAACGTCAGTTTGAAATTCCAGCTATACAGGACGACACGGACCAATCTCTTCAAAATGAGTTTATTAATGATAGGATCCAATCGGCTATAAACAATCTGCCAGAACATTTTAAGGTTGTTATAATTCTTAGAGATATTCAAGAACTCTCATACGAGGAAATAAGTAAAATTGTAGAGGTTCCCCTTGGAACAATTAAATCCAGAATAAATAGAGCTAGAATTCAGTTACAGGCTGAATTATTAGATTTAAAATAAAACATTATAGGAGTAAACATATAGATGAATCGTTATCAGTTTGAAGATTTAATATCATCGTACATAGACAATGAAATTACTTTGTCAAAAAGAAAAGAATTTGAAAGGTATATGAACGATAATCCTGATTCAGAGAAATTGGTGAGTACAATAAAGGGAAATATTGTAAAATTAAATCAAATCCCAAGATTAAAAGTTAAATCATCATTTAATGACACTCTAAAAAGTAAGATTGATGATTTGAATAGTAATCCAAGGCTTGGTAAGGATAGAAACCTTATATTTGGTTTCTCTCCCCTCAATGCTTCGCTTCTTTCTGGTCTCTTCATTTGTTTTATTATTATCACTTTCCAATTAATAAATCCTAATTTTGATTATCAACAAAACAGTAAATCACAGTTTGTGAATAATGAATTGAGTAAAGATATAATCCCTTCTAAAAATTTTAATAAAGTAATTGATTCAGACCTGGTTGATGTAAAAGAGGATACCTCAAAATCTGAAATAAACAAACAAGACAGAAAAGACCTTACAAATAAAATACAACTTGTGAATGATTAATTAATTATATTTATTTCAAACAGTTTTTAATCCCCGTTCAAACTTGCTAATTTTATTGACGGGGATTTGATATTATGCCATCAATGATAAGTCTAAAATCATTTAGTAGTGCTTTGACAGCATTCTGCATGCTAGTCTTTGTTTATTCTTTTATGCCTGAATCTTTTGTTAAAATCAGTCAATTTCTAAAATATCTCACTATTATATCGATAATAATTATTCTAATGATGTTTTATCGAATACTTGAAAAGACCGAAACATCTGTTGAAAATGAGCAGCAAGGCAATGATACTGAGAAAAGCAATCAAGAAATAAATTTTAAAAGGGCTTCTCCTAAAAAACTCTACAAACATTTAACAAAGCTATAATTCAAACTACAAATTCAATCAATGAAAATTCAAGTTCAGCAGTTTATATAATTAATCCTCAAAA
>JAYNUL010000106.1:0-5946 GCA_038281125.1 Fidelibacterota bacterium
AGCTCATTTTTCACTTACAGAGACTTTTGGGAAGAAGGCTTAACTAGTAATAGCAACTGGAATGAAATAGACTTTGAATGGTTGGGTATGTATGAGGATAAGGTTCACACCAACCTAATCATTCAAAATGGATGGGACCTTCCTGAGCTAGTTGATTTAGATGTAAATACCCATGATGACTTCCATGTATATGCTGTTGAATGGACACCAAATCATGTAAATTTTTTCATTGATGACCAGTTAATTCGATCCGTAGATAATTTTTACGCTGACTCCTTGTATCATGGGCAAAAATTGATGATGAATATTTGGCAGCCTACCTATGCTGGATGGGCGGGGACCTTTGATCCAAGTATTTTACCAGTATATGCCTTTTATGATTGGGTGAAATATTATGCATATGTGCCAAATTCTGGGAATGCTGGGACCGATAATGATTTTATTTTACTATGGACAGATAACTTTGATTACTATAATGCATCAAGATGGGATAAGGCAAACCACACTTGGGATGGGAATAATGCAGACCTTATTTATTCAAATGTTGTTTTTGAAAGTGGATACCTAATTCTATGTCTTACCAATTCTACAGATACTGGATATAATGGTGATCCCCTAAATGTTGAAGAGGCTACTAATCTTCCTACATCCATTTTAGTTGGTTCTGCATATCCAAACCCATTTAATAATGAGGTGAAATTTCCTTTTAGTTTAAATGAGCCCTCTAATGTTCAATATTCAATCTTTGATTTAAATGGTCATATGATATCAAACGGACAAAAAACTTTTCAGTCACCGAGTACGGGTTATTTAAGCTGGAATGGTCTCGGACCGAATGGAATACATGCACCATCAGGTACGTACTTTGTAAGAATAGGTGACGGGAAAATTATTCAAACCCAAAAAATTCTCTACTTAAAATGAAAAAACAGTTTCATTTTGTAAAATGGTTATTGTTCTTGATGATTTTCCTGACAAATTGTCAAGAATCAAACGAAAGTAATCAAATAAGTGATAATTCACCTACTACATCATTAGAATGGGAGCAGGTTTGGGGAGATGAATTTGATGGAAACGAACTTGATCTTTCAAAATGGAACATTTTACGATGGCGTCCCGGATGGGTAAATAACGAGCAACAGGCCTATACAGATAGAGATACAAATGTTTTTCTACAGGATGGGAACTTAGTTATTCAAGGATTGATTGAGCCTAATTATTCTGGTACGGACTACACAGGCCAGCAATATACTTCAAATTATACTTCAGGAAGGATTAATACGGATGATAAGTTCTCTTGGACCTATGGAAGATTTGATATTCGAGCAAAATTACCTAGTGGGAAGGGTTCTTGGCCTGCCATATGGATGCTTGGCGAAAGTATTTCAAGTATTGGGTGGCCAGATTGTGGTGAGATTGATATAATGGAACATGTTGGCTACGATAATGGAAACATTCATGGTTCAATACATACTAAAGATTTTAATCACATGATGAACACCCAAAAATCTGGCTCAACCAGTCTTCCTACTGCTGTTCAATCATTTCATACATATTCATTGGAGTGGAGTCCAAACTATTTAAGATTTTTGGTAGATAATTCACCATACTTTTTCCTGTACAATGATTTTAATGGCAATCAGGCTAAATGGCCGTTTGACTCTCCTCACTATATGATATTAAATCTTGCTATTGGTGGAGATTGGGGAGGTGTACAGGGCATAGCATCAAGTGCATTTCCGATGAGAATGCTTGTAGATCATGTAAGAGTTTCTAAGCGATCAGAAAATTTTGGTGATGTGAAAGTTATTTTCCAAGTAGATATGCAAAATGTAAATGTAAGCGGTACAGGTGTGTGGCTATCCGGTGGTTCTATTAGTCCAGCGAACCCAGGAGGAATTCAAATGCAGCTATCAAATACACCAGGTTTATGGGAGGCTCAACTAACTCTGCCACCTAATTCAAATTTTACTTATAAATATAGAAATGGATTTTTTCCTAACTCTTGGTCAAATGGCTGGGAAGTGATTAATGGTGATTGCACTATAGGAGAATATGATGATCGTTCTGTTTCTGTTGGTGTTGCAGATACAACTCTACCAATTGTATGTTTTGATCTATGTGAGGAGTGCAATTGATGTATTTTTATTTAAAAAAATTAATTAAACTGCTTTCCCTCTTTTCAATAACCTGTTCTTTATTATTTGGCCAAGTAGGTTTTCTACATAATGTTGATGGGGAAGTTGTAGATGGAAATGGCGACCCTATTTTACTTAGGGGGTTTGGTCTGGGAGGATGGCTTGTCCCTGAAGGCTATATGCTAATAAACACAGGCTGGATAAACGGATATGAGTCTCCTACTGATATTGAAAATCATGTTTTAGATTTAATTGGTACTGATGCAGCAGCAGAATTTTGGGAACTGTATAGATCAAATTACGTTGCTCAGGCAGATATTGATCAGATAGCGGAATGGGGATTCAACCATATAAGGGTTCCATTTCACTATAAACAATTTTATGATTCAACTGGTACACAAACTCCAATTGGATATGGCATAATTGATGAACTTATAACATGGTGTCAGCCTCATGGAATATACATTATTCTAGATATGCACTGCGCTCCAGGTGGTCAGAATGGAGGTCCAATTAGTGATAGTGACGGTACTGCTAGACTATGGCTCGAAGAAGAAAACAAAGAATTAACAATACAGATATGGCGTGAAATTGCAGAATACTATTCTGAAGAAACTCTCATTGGTGGATACGACCTTATCAATGAACCTGTTTTACCAAGTGGTGTTACCCTTGAAGAATTCAAGCAATTATATATGGATATAACAGAAGCTATAAGGGAAGTGGATAATAATCATCTTCTATGGATTGAAGGTAACTGGTATGGGACAGACTTTGCTGGCTTAACGCCACCATGGGATGATAATATGGGATACTCATTCCATAAGTATTGGGGGTCAACTGCCTTATCTACTATTCAACAATATTTAAATCTTCGAAATCAGCATAATGTTCCATTGTGGATGGGTGAAGCCGGAGAGAATTCTAATGAGTGGTATTATCAAGTTTTTAAATTGTTTGAAGAGAATAACATTGGTTGGAACTTCTGGACACATAAAAAAGTAGATAAACTTACCAGTCCATACTCTGCCTACGTTACTCCTCAATATCAATTGATTCTAGATTATGTAAACGGTAGTCTAAATCAATTAGATGCTGACATTGCAACTATTGGGTGGACAAGTCTAGCAAATAGTTTGAAAATTGAAAATTGCGATACAAGGCCTGGACTAATTGCGGCATTAACAGATCCTGAATATGGAACAATATCCAAGCCGTATGCAAATCATACTATTCCAGGGACAATTCCAGCATATCAATATGATATTGGAGCCAGAGGGCTCTCTTATATGGATAATGATTTCCAAAATGATGGAGATGGGGGTTATAACGATGGTTGGGTTGGACGAAATGACGGAGTAGACCTTGAAAACAGTGATGATGACCCAAATATTCCATTTACTGTTGGTTGGACTGAGGCAGGTGAGTGGCTTGGCTATACTATTCAAGATATCACGCCTGGAACGTATGAAGTCTCTTTCAGCATTGCTGCTCCATCTTCAGGTGGTATTTTTTATGCACAAATTGATGGTCAAAATCTGGGGGTTATTGATGTTCCTGCTACTGGAGGCTGGTATAATTGGTATAACAAATCTGCCCAAACAGTTACTCTTGATGAGGGAGAAAAATTTTTAAGAATCACTATTGTTCAAGCAGGTTTTAATATACAGAGTGTCACATTCAGTCCTGTTTTAAGCTCAGATCAAAGTACAATAAATCCTAAAACCTTTAGCATAGGAGAACCATATCCAAATCCATTTAACCCAACGGTAAACTTTCAGCTTAACTTGAATGAAAAGATGGAACTGACATCATGTATTTTTGGTATACAGGGCAACCTTGTTAAAACAATTGATCATGGATCACTTGATATTGGCAGCCATCATATAAAATGGAATGGAACAAATGATAAAGGGACTCGCGTTGAATCGGGCGTTTACTTTTTTAAGATTCAAGGCGATGGATTTGAGCAGACTCGAAAATTACTTCTATTAAAATAGTTTTGAATGAAGATTGATAATATTAGTTTTGAAATTCTTGATTTAGGATAAATAAAATGAATAATAAATACTTAACTATTTTTATTTTGCCTCTGTTATTAATTATCGCAGGGTGCGACCTCGGTGTGAAGCAAGAATATGAAATCTCTGATGCTGAACTGATACAAATGATCATCGATGCAGATAAGGTTGATATTGATATTTCTGAGTTACCAGATCAGTCACAAGCATATTTAAATAATAATGAAGAATACGATGAGCTAGGATTGCGCTATGCATCTCAGCTTGGTTATATGGTAGAACGTATTGGGAAAGGATCTAAAAGTGGTCGCAGGGGTAATGCCTATTTTAATGTTGAGGGAAGAAAATTAAACCCTAATGATTGGGGTAGAAAAGGCCGTGGATTTGGTTCAGATGAAAAAGAAGATTGGGAGTGTTTTTCCCTTCAATTCCCTGTTTCATTTAATATGCCAGATGGTTCACTAGTTACCGTAGAGTCAGACGACGAAGAAAGTTGGGCAGAAATCAAGGCTTGGTATGAGACTAACCGTGATTCTGAAGAAAGGCCGACCATCCAATTCCCAATAGGAATACTTTTTGATGAGGAATATCTTGTAATTGAGAACCAAGAAGAAATGAGATCTGCTTATCAAGATTGCCACCCTAAACGAGATGGAGATGAGACGTGCTTTTATTTAGTTTTTCCTGTTACTTATGTTATGCCAGATGGTTCTACTATTTTAGTTACATCAGATGACGAAGATGGATGGTCTGGCTTAAAAGATTGGTATGAAGAAAATGAAGATTCAGAGGATAAGCCTGAACTTCAATACCCTGTAGATATCGTTGTAGAAACAGAACAAGGTACCTCAACGGTTACAATTAATAATGAAGAAGAAATGGCAGCAGCTAAGAGAGAATGTCATGCTGAATGGGAACAAGATTGGGATGAAGGTGACGAAAGAGAGTGCTTTGAGTATGTTCTGCCTGTTACTTTTTTAATGCCAGATGGTTCCACCATTACCGTAGAAGATGAAGAGGGATGGTATTCACTGCGGGTATGGCATGAAGAGAATCGTGAATATGAAGAAGAGCCTGAAATCCAATATCCCATTGATATTTCTCAGGAAACTGAAGAAGGATTTATCACCGTAACACTTACTAGTGGTGAAGAGATGGAGGAAGTTTATTCCGAATGTTACGATGACTAAAAAGGTGAATAAAATTAATAAAGATATAACAAGGTCTCGAAGTTTTCGAGACCTTGTTTTTTATATAAAAATTACAAGAGTAATTGTAGTTTTTTTTCCACTTATTCTAAATGGGCAGGATTCTTTGCTTTCTCAGAATGATAAATTGAGCAAACGAGAAAAGTGGAAAATTTTGAGACAGAAAACGGAAAGAGATGTGGATAAAGGTGAAATTTCCAGAGACGAGGCAGAAAAAAAATATTCTAGATTTCGTTCCCATTTATTGGGTAAGAGAGCTGAGAGAAAAGATCCAGTTCTTGAAAACCATTTTAAAAAATTTGGAATTGATGATATTGATCAATTAAAAAATCACCTACTGGATAAGCATATCCCAATAGACAAACTAGATGCAGTGTTGGGAGGCATGTTAAGATTGGTACATTATTTTAAATCAGAAGGAAATAACCAAAAGATAAATCCAAGATTAGAAGCTTATTTCAAGATTAGATTAGGATTAACAAGCTACCATACTAATCAAGTTTATAAAACCGCCAGAAATATTGCATTGGGACGGTTCAAATGAACAAATAACCAGATTTCTTTGCTATTTCTTCATGA
>JAYNUL010000107.1:0-3863 GCA_038281125.1 Fidelibacterota bacterium
GTATCTTCAACATTCTTCATCACATAATTGTGTAATTCAGATACCGTTACGATTTTATCTCCATTATCAGCTTCACCTTTTAACCCTTTTAAGAGAAAGTAAGTAAACATACTTGATTCATGATCAGGATGTTCGTAAGCGAGCTGATTTATATCTGATGCAAAGAATACGGTTATTGGTGCCGGAGGCATCAGTTCTTTTGGAAGAAAAACTATTGGTTCTTGAGGCTGTTTCGTTTTCTTTTTTTTCTTCTTCTTTTTCTTCTTATCATCTACCATATCGCTTTTTTTTACAATATTTTGTTCAAATGCAGGATTATTAAAATCAACATCCATAAATAAAGTTATGTTACCTACTTCAGACATAGTTTGTATTCTTGAAAGATCTTCATAAAGATCTTTCAAAGGGAAAAAGGTCATACTATTGTTAGAGTTTGCATCATATGGTAATAAAACTTTCTCGCCATTATAAGTTGTACCTTCTCCAGAAAAATAAATTAAAAGATCCAAACTGTCTTTTTCCGAATATTCCAAGTTTGCAACAATTTTATTTTTGATGTATCCCATACTAGGATCAAAAATTTCTCTAAAATCTCTGCTGGAAATTCCATCATTAAATAGCCAATACTGACTGGGTACTATCTCGTGATTATCCATGCCAAAGAGTCCATGAAAGTACTCACGTACCTGATTAATATTTTCTTTAGTCGACGTTCTGCTTACAATAGTTGAATCCCAAAATGCAAGATTTCCTAAAACAATGCCAATTGTTTCAGTATCAAGTGATGCTTTTGGTATATCAGTAATAATTTCTGGGACTACTGTTTTTTCCCCTATACTTAGTTCTTTTGGAAAAGGTGTTTCATAGAAAATCAAATCATCTTTCCCTTTGTAGGTTTTCATTGTCTCAACATATAATGGAATATTTTTCCTTGTTTCGAAATAATCATATAATTCGAGATTAACTTTAAAATTATCCTCTCTTGCTAAAACCTCAAAGCTCAAATCAATTTTTTCTCCTCCCTTTATAAGTCCAAACTCATGCAACTCATCCTCATCACTTGTGACAAAGGAGCTGTCACGTGTAAATTTTATGCTAGCTGTGTCAGTTAGACCAACAGACAGATTTTGTACTCTTATAGTCATTGTTGCCACCTCATTTCTGGGAATATAGTGCTGACCCCATTCATTATTTATTGCAAAATCAGTAACGACAAGGTTTGGAGGCGTAACTTTTAAGGTAGGAAATGATATTGGCTCTGGCTCAAGATCTTGCCCTGAAAACTCCTGGACCATAAAGAAAAAATTTCTATCACCACTTTCTATTTTTAATTTAGCATAAATAGCAATCTCAATCTGAAGAGTATCTCCTACAGCTAGAATCGGAATTGTTTCAACTGAATCAATTTTCAGTGATGGTGTCATTGCCCCCGCCTCAGGCTTAAGCCAAGGTTTTAATTCACGTGCAGGGCTTCTGCCATCATTTACTATCCGAAAAATCGCCCATCCATTTTCCCTACCATCAAGCATACCATTTCCTGTATTCTCCATGAATTTCTTTTCAATTAAGGTAAGGTGAGGAGGCGGCAACACATATCCACACATTGTTTCTGATCTTGGTCCCTCATCTCCATCTGCATCCTCACTTGCAATTTGATAACAGTATTCTGTATCAAAATCAAGCCCCTTGTGTTGATAATTTGTGCTTCTAGTTTTTGTCAAAAAAGTAAGAGAGTCTGTTTCTTTATCAACTTCGTAAATATTATAATTAACAGCACCTACCATTTGTTTAAAACTAAATAATACTCTCCTGACATCTCCAGTTACTTGCAACATTCTAGGAAAGTTGACCAAAATTTTTCTGCACTCTGTATTTGAGGCAGGACCTTCAGTGTCATATTTATCTAATACTTTAATGTCATAACAATATGTTTTACCTGGTGGAACAAAATCTTCGTAAAAGGTATTTGTAGTGCCTGTTATTAGCTCTCCGTCCCTATAGATTCTATAGGTATGATCAACACGTAAGTTTGAACGCTCCCAGCTAAGCGAAATTTTTTCTAGATCTGCTTCTGCTGTTAGTACTACTGGTAAAACCTCTTCATGCGTTGTCACTGGGTAAGTTATCCTTGGCCCTTCATCTAGTTCTTTATCATAGCTACAGGCTTCATATGTATAATAGGTATCAAATTTTAAATCTGCATCAACAAACTCTGTTTTATCTGGAGTGTCAAAGATAAGTTCGCCATTCCTATATATGCGATATCCTGTTGCAGCTAGAACCGGTTCCCATGTAAAGGCAGCAAAATTTCTTAGCACTCTTCCAGTAAAATTACCTGGAGGTGCAAAATAACCTTTTTGACATTGGATTTCAGCATCTGGACTTACCGTTTTAAATGTATCTTCAGCAGCAACAGTGTAACAATATTCCGTACCAGGCGTCACTGGATCAGTAAATGTCAATGCATCAAGGTCAGCTATATTTCCACCATTTCTAAATATTTTATACTTACCAGCCATACCTGGAATGGCCTCCCAGCTGATCTGAACAGAATTCACTTTTCCCTCTAATTTAAACACTGGCGTTGAAACCTTAGGATGAGTAGTTACCGAGTCAACAAAATTTACTCCCTCAATATCATCTGCATCTATTGAGTTTATGCCATACACATAGGTTGTATTCCAATCTAGATCTTTTTCTTCGTATTGTAGCTCAGACTGCTTGGTCAATAATTCTCCATCTCTGTAAAGCGCATATTTGGTGACTCCAGGTACTTCCGGCCAACTAAGATTTATAAGCCGCCCACTACCCTCTACAGTATAACCACCAGCAACAACAGAAATAGAAAGATCGGGTGGCGGAAAAGAAGCTTTTTCCGTAACTATATTTGATTCGGGCCCCTCAAGGTCATACAAATCAATTGATCTTACAAAATATGAAGTTGGCACACCTGGAGCAACAATATCTATATAGGAAGTATCGCCAACTACATTTTGTATCATACGATCATTCTTATAAATGTTATAAGATTTTGCCTGGGGTATATCTGTCCAATTAACTGTTAACTGTCCAACGCCTCTATCAACTGAAACCTCTGGCCGTAACCCCTCAGTGGAAAGAGGTATTCTCAAGTCTGTTATATCAGCGATTGTTACGTGAACTCTATCTCCGCCATTGCCGCTTCCATTTCCATATGCCATGATCGTGTAATGATCTGCAATAATCTCATTTTCAAATTTGAACTTACCATTTCTAGAAACAACAAATTCCTCAACTAAATTCGTACCAGATGAGTCATATAAAAATACCTTTGCCTGGTCAACATTTTTCTCATCTCCTGTTTCATCAACTAAAAGGCCCTCAATAACAAATATTTTAGGGGTCATTACTTTATATTCTGGTGATGGCGGACCTTCTATCCCGTCCTCAGTTAATGATGTAATATAATAGCTATACTCCGTATCCCATTTTAATTTTTTAAGGTTAATTTCATTTTTACTAGTATTGGTTTGAAGTTTTCCATTCGCATAAAGGTTATAGGAGCTAGCGCCCTCTACAAAGTTCCATGAAATTAGATTATTATTTCTTCTATCATTAACAGCATTAATTGTATCAGGAGGGCTGAATTGACTTTTATCACATGCTGCATCTGATTTCTGACCTACAGACCCATACTTATCAATACCTGCAATTGTATAACAGTTTTCAGTTCCTGCTTCTGTTTCGATATTTGCGGTTAGTGTGGTAGTAGAATCAACAATTGTTCCATTCTGGTAGACATAATAGCTGACACTATTTTTTGAGGCTTTCCAAGAGAGTATAACCTCATTTTCCCCACTCTCTGCTTTAAGACCTTTTACTTT
>JAYNUL010000107.1:3963-5920 GCA_038281125.1 Fidelibacterota bacterium
TTTTCTGTAATTCCATATCCATCGGGTCCATAAATATTTAAAGCATACTTACCATCAGGAATATTTTTGAGTTTGAATTTTCCATTACTAGGAGTTTCAACCTCTATAACCTTCTTCTTGTCCTGATCGTAAAGAACTAACCTAACAGGTCCAATTTTCTTTCCTGTTTCATCGAATGCGCGTCCAGTGACATCATACCCCTGGCCTGCAGCGCTAGAGAAAAGTAGAATAAATGGTATGAATGTACCAATACCAATTAAAAATGGTATTTGAGAGCATAATCTCCGCATTATGTTACCTCGGTTTTTTTTTAGACCAAATTAACTGTGGATTACCTATTTGGTCTTGACGTCCAAATCTAAATATCTATTACCAAATTGTAAACATTTTTATGTATTTTCGTTTTTCGGGTTTAAAGCAGCATATTTTTGCCAAAACCTTACAGATTCAGCCCATTCATCTTTTGTATAGGACGCTTTTGTACCTCCAATAAGGTTAAGTTGATTTCTCATCATTGTAACGGGGCCCATTGGCAGTTTGTCTAGACCTTTTGGTATTGCATTGATACTAATTAATTCCCAATCAGCCGAAGTTGTGTTTTCATTATTTTCAGCTAAAACATCCTGTCTATATACTATTAATTCAACTTTTCCTGTTTTCGCAGGAGATCCATTGATTGCTCTAACTTGTATATAAGGTTCTTCGCCTTCTCTTCTGCATACTAAATTTGAAATTAACTTGATATTATTATTTAGCTTTACAAATGGGCAAATAAAATCACTTTTAATTGAATCATCAGTGACGACAATACGAACACCATCACGATAACCATCTCTGTATATATTATTTTGCATTTGAGTAGATGCATGGTTAGCAATTTGGGAAAAGCTTAATGTCTTTGCATAAGTTTTACCAGAATTTTTAACTTGCCTTCTCACAAAATCATTTACGCCTACAAGCATTGTATATTCTCCAATCAATTATTAAGAATTTAATTCATTTTTTAAAACCTTTAATGCCATTGCCATTTAACTCATCATAAAATAATTTTTAATATGGAAATTCCTATATGGATACCATTTCAAAGTGAATGGTGGACATTTTTTATGATTTTGGCGTCAATCCCAATTCTTATTTATATCAGTGAATTGACGTTAAAACTTAAAGTTTTATCTCCAGAATCAAATCGAAGATTGGTTCATTTTTTTGTTGGTATTCTTATTACGATTTCGCCATTTATTTTTTCTGAATATTTGTTACCATCAATTCTAGCTTTAATATTTCTTGTCGTTAATTATTTCGCATATCACAATGAAAAATTGCTAGGTATTCATTCACAAGAACGTGTTACATATGGTACAATATATTTCCCCCTTGGATACTTAATTATGACTATTGGTTTTTGGGAATACTCTGAATTTGTCATTATAAGCTTAGCAATACTTGCAGTTGCAGATCCTGTTGCAGCTATGATTGGGGAAAATATATCCAAAGATAATGAATTTGTTATTTGGAAAGATAAAAAAACTATTCAAGGAACAATTACATTTTATTCAATTTCATTTTTTTTAATACTTTTACTGGGAAAGTTGCTCCTCCAATTTCCAAACAGTTATTTGTTCTGTTTCGCATTATTTTCTGCAATCGGATCTACCATCGCTGAAATTACTAGTTGTAAAGGTTCTGATAATTTGTCAATACCTATTGTGAGTGTTTTATTTATGATTGGATTTGTTGAAAGAGCTACACCTAACACAACTGATTTTTTTACAATTATTTTCTCACCATTTTTAATCAAAATACTATGTTTAGCTTTAATTTTTTATATTGCGTATAAGCTTAAAACCTTATCATTAGATGGTTTTCTAGGTGCACTTTTAATGGGAGTTATCATCATCTTAGTTGGCTCTAAACATTTCTTTATGCTTCTGGCTATTTTTTTCATCCTTAGTTCTAT
>JAYNUL010000108.1:0-1315 GCA_038281125.1 Fidelibacterota bacterium
GATCTCGAGTGAATGTTTCCAATTCCAGTTGCATCACATGATCTTAATATGGCTGCAATATTATGTGGCTTATGAACGTTATCTAAAATAACAGTGACGTCGGGTTGACGTTTATTTAAAACATCTTTGATTTTTTCAAATCGCTCGGGTGACATGTTAAATATTAAATTCAGTTAATGAATATTTCATCTGAATCTATAAAGAAAAAAGCAATTGAGATGGGGTTTCAAAAAGTAGGCATAACTAATGCTACTAAAACCATTGCTGAACAAAATAATTTGAGATCATGGTTGAAAAAGAATAATCATGCGGATATGAAGTGGATGGAGAATAGGAGCGAGGAACGTGGGAACATACATAAATACTTTCCTGAAGCCAGGTCTGTAATATCAGTTGGGATGAATTACTACACAGGTATTAAACAAGAGGATCTAAAATCTGATTATAAATTTTCAAACTATGCCTGGGGAGATGACTATCATATTATACTAAAAGATCAACTTTTTTCCTTATTAAGTTGGATAAAAGAGTTTGATCCAACAGTGAAAGGAGTGGTTTGTGTGGACACTTCACCAGTAATGGATAAAGTATGGGCACAAAAAGCTGGACTGGGATGGATTGGTAAACATACCAATCTAATCTCAAGAGATTATGGAAGCTGGTTGTTTCTTGGAGAATTAATATTAGATCAATCTTTAAAGCAAGATAAACCTTTTAATGAAGACTTGTGTGGGACATGCGTTGCATGTATTGAGGCCTGTCCAACTCAGGCATTAAATGACTATGAGATTGATGCAGGGAAATGTATTTCCTATCTTTCTATCGAATATCGTGGACCTTTTACAGATGATCAGGAGCATCTAAATGAATGGATTTATGGATGTGATATCTGCCAGGAGGTATGTCCTTGGAATGAAAAGTTCTCAAAAAAAACTACGGAAAAGGGATTTCAAATACGTCAAGAAATATTGAATTTTGAAAATTCAGATTGGGACAAAATTTCTGAAGAAGAGTTTAGATTAATATTTAAAAAATCTTCAGTTAAAAGGACAAAATTCTCTGGATTAGATAGAAACATTCAGCACAACAAAAAAAATTTTAGTAAATAATTTAAACTAGCTCTCCTTAATTGTGATTATCCCTTTATGAACTTCAAGATTAATTGGAATATTACCATCCTCAAATTTTTTTGTTCCAATTACCTTATCTTTCAGTACATAAACATCCATGGGTATTTCTGAATTAATGTCTTTATATGATAAAGATTGAAAAACAGTTCCTTTTAGATTAATTGGCAGTCTCTTTGGAATGTTTA
>JAYNUL010000108.1:1415-5913 GCA_038281125.1 Fidelibacterota bacterium
CCACTAATATTATTACATTTGACTGATCCACCAAGGGATTTACAATTTATTTCTGTGGCATGCACATCTAATAAGCTGATGGACCCACCACTTGCTTGTGATCCAATTACGCCATACAGCTTTTCCATAAAAATATTGCCTCCAACTGTTGATGAAGCTAAATCTCCATTTGAATCTGAAATGTAAATATTTCCCCCAAAGGAATGTCCTTTGAAAACTCCATTCACTTTATTGATTTTAATATCACCACCATTCGCTTTTGTATCTGCCCGCCCCTCATGGTTATTAATATTAATGTCTCCTCCAAGAGTTTCGAGAATTGATTCGCCATGAATATTATAAAGACTTATATCTCCGCCTAGAAGATTAATTTCCAAATTGATATTTTTGGGTAAGTTTAGATCAATAAAGTTTTCCATTTCCAAACTCTGCATTTTATCATTATTACCAATAATATGAATCATCTCTTCATCTTTGAAATTTTTCACAATTGTCTTGGAATATTCATATGCTTCTTGCGCTTCTTGTTTAGTTATTACTTGGGCAATGTTTCTTATAACAACCTTTGCCCCAGAGCCCTCATGCCCTAATATATTTATGTTGGATGATAGATTTTCAATTTTGATTGTGTAAGAGCCATCGTCGAGCAATTCATCAAATCTGTATGTCTGGATGATCTTGGTTGACGAGCGGTTATCATGCTTAATTGCATCGGTTCTATCTTGGGCATTGGTGTTTATTAACGCACAAGCAATGAGCGTGATGTATGTTTTATTTATATTCATTGATGATGCCAAAAATTAAACCTCAAATATAAAAAAAGCTCCATTTTAGGAGCTTTTAAATAATAGAATGATTTGAAATTATTATAAGTTAGTGTCGGATACGGTTTTTTTAACAGCGTCTAAGGTATTATTTAGTTGCTTTGATTCTTCATTAGTAAGTGAAAATTCAAGAATTTGTTCAACACCATTTGATCCAATAACCGTTGGAACGCCAATGAAATATCCATCAATCCCAAATTCACCTTCACAGAGAGAAGCGCATGGGATGACACGTTTTTTATCTTTTATATAGGATTCTGCCATTTCAATTGCGGACTGAGCAGGAGCATAAAAAGCAGAGCCATTACCAAATAGCTTTACTATCTCACCGCCAGCAACTCTGGTTCTGTCTTCAATCTCCTTGAGCCTTTCAGGTTTAATTAAATCAGTGACCGGAACACCTCCAACAGTAGCGAGTCTAGAAATTGGTACCATAGTATCTCCGTGCCCACCAAGGACCATGCATGTTACGTCCTGAACAGAGAAACCAGTTTCCATTGCAATAAAAGCACGAAATCTTGCACTATCTAACGCACCAGCCATCCCAACTACTTGATTTTTTGGGAATCCGGATATTTTGTGGAATGCATAGACCATTGCATCTAATGGATTTGAAATAACAATGACAAAAGCCTTAGGAGCTTGTTCTTTTATATTATTGGCAACATCTTTCATTATGCCAAGGTTAATACCAAGTAAATCTTCTCGATCCATGCCAGGTTTTCTCGGTATTCCTGCGGTAATAATAAATACATCAGTGTCACTTGTGTCATTCCAGTTTGATGTTCCATAAACATTTGAGTCGTAACCATCGTGAGGGCGAAGTTGCATAAGGTCTAATGCTTTACCTTTAACCATACCTTCAGCATTTGGTATATCAAATATTACGACATCTCCTAACTCCTTTTGAGCAGCTAGAAGTGCAAGATTGCCTCCTATTTGTCCACCGCCGATTAGTGTGATCTTTTTTCGACTCATTAAAATATTCTAACTTGTAGCAACAGTTACAATTTTTCGATTACGTCCTTTTCTGGCAAAACGAACTATCCCATCAGCAGTTGCAAATAATGAGTCATCATTTGCGCGTTTAACATTCATTCCTGGATGGATTTTTGTTCCACGCTGTTTAAGAATTATTGTACCAGCTAAAACGGATTGGCCATCAGCTACTTTTAGTCCAAGGTAGCTTGGATTTGAATCTCGGCCATTTCTAGAACTTCCCTGGCCTTTCTTGTGCGCCATATCTTACTCCTCTTCTTGAGATGATGCTTCAACAACGGGACCTTTCTTCTTCGAAGTTTCTTTTGCCGCTTTTGAAACAGTTGCAGTAATCTTTTGAAATTCTATATCTGTGTACCATTGACGGTGTCCATTTTTTCTTTGATAACCTTTCCGTCTTTTCTTTTTATAAACCAATATCTTTTTTTCACGACCATGATCAAGTATGGTAGCAGTGACAGTAGCTCCTGAAAGGACTGGATTTCCTAATTGAGTATTTGCACCATCATTTAAAAGAAGAACTTCATTGAAGGTTAAAGATGATCCTTGTTCTCCATTTTGTTTTGGAACACGCACTTTCATGCCCTCAGAAGCTTTGAACTGTTTTCCTGATATATTTACTATTGCATACATATTTATTTCCTAAAAAAAGCCGGCGAATATACTAGTTAGCCTTGTCCTTTTCAAGACTCATTTCATCCGTTACATCTTTTCCATCCTTGGTTCTGAGGAAACGAAACTCATCTGGAGCTAGTTCAATGTTTTCAATTATTTTGAGATGGACGAAATTTTGCCACATTAAGCCTCTAAGTACATGCTTCTTTTCTCCACTTAAATATTCCGCATTTTGTGGGTGTAGTTCCAACTGAAGCCTCAAGGAGCGATGTCGGCTTTTATACCTTCGAAGCCAGTGGTCAATTCTTGTTACTAAAGTTTCTTGCGATATTATTCTTCCAGACCCATGACAGGTTGGACATTCTTCACTCATGGAGTCCAGCAAACTAACACGGATTCTCTGCCTTGTCATCTCTAACAAACCAAATTCTGTAATCGGAGCAACGGCAACCTTGGCTCGGTCTCTTTTTAATTCTCTCCTCAATTCATGGTATACCTTTTTTCGGTTTTCCTCAAATTTCATGTCAATGAAATCAATAACAATTAATCCTGATAGATCTCGAAGTCTTAGCTGTCGCGCAACCTCTCTAGCTGCCTCCAAGTTAATCTTCAGAGAGTTCTCTTCATGTAGCTTTTTGCCAACAAATCTTCCACTATTTACATCAACAACTACCATTGCCTCCGTCTTTTCAATGATTAAGTAGGCTCCACTTTTCAACCAGGCCTTGGGTCTCATTAGCTTTTCAATCTCAGATTCAATTCCAAAGCTTTCAAAAAGAGGAGATTTTAGTTTATACAACTCTAACCGATCTAAAAGACTTGGGGAAACGTCCTCAAGGTATTTTTGGGTTTTTTTAAATAGTCGTTTTGAATCAATAATGATTTTTTCAACATCTGGTGTTAATAAATCACGTACTACGCTAGATGCTGTTTCCAAATCCTCATAGACAAGTGCTGGAGCGCTCTCGTGATCAGCCTTATTTTCAATTTTATTCCAATTATCAATTAGTTGATTAAAATCATTTTCTATGTGCTGCTCTGACTTTCCTTCTGCGACTGTCCTTATGATGACGCCTACATTTTGGACACGTAATCTCTGAGCGACTTTCTTTAGCCTTCTTCGTTCAAACTTATCCCATATCTTTTTGGAGATACCGATATAATTTGCATTTGGAACTAGGACTAATAATCTTCCAGGCAGGGCTACTTCTGTTGTGACTCGTGGACCTTTCCCTGCAAACGGTTCTTTTATTACTTGGACATATATTTCTTGATCCTTCTTAAGGTCAACTTCAATATTATCATATTTAAAATTTTTATTGTTTTTACCCTTCTTGCTTCCACTTTCTTCAATGATATATTCATCAGATCCAATTTCTGAAAAGGGTAAAAATGCGTTTAGGTCATAGCCAATATCAACAAATGCAGCTTGCATTCCAGGAAGTACATTTTCAACTTTACCCTTATATACATTCCCAACCATTCTATGATTATCTTGCTTTTCAACGTAGACTTCAACAAGCTGATTGTTTTCTTGAATAGCAATACGTGTTTCACCCATACTCTCGTTTATAAAGATTTCTTTATTCATATCTCACCTTACACTTGTAGTGCATCACAACATGTTCACTGTTTCAGTGATTTCTGAAAAAGGCAGTGATGCAGTAAATGGCTAATTAGCCTGTTTTATTGTATGGGGATTAGGAAGGAGGGAAATTTAGGCCCAATTTAAAGGGTGATAAAATTCGTGTCGAGATCGTCAAAAAAATAAAAAAATTTGTCTCTCTTCTAATCCACTCATCATAAATTACAAGATTTCTTTGATTTTATCAAAGGTTATAAAATCATAATTTTGCAGTGTAAATCTTACATCAATTAGGATTGCATGAAATCAAACTTCCAGATATCACTTTTGCTTTTTCTAAACTTTATACTTGTTGCGATGATTTATCCGAGCTCAAAAAGTATTGCAATTTGTATTGAGATAAAAGGGCAAGTATTGAGAGAGGGTCATGTTAGAAAAGGGCATTTGCGCCAAGGTGATTCCATATACGATGGAG
>JAYNUL010000109.1:0-4676 GCA_038281125.1 Fidelibacterota bacterium
TCCTCTAACTTTGCTGCAACATCCGCTAAATTAGTTTCTGGTAGACCGTGAGATATTATGCAATAGACTGTAACCTCTTGACCAACACCTTTTAGACTAGGTTTTCCTAGGTACTTAGTTTTGTAATGCATTTCACGAACAATTGCATCATAAACCTTTCCAGATATTGCAATCCCTCCAGGGGCTGAGAATGCTTCTATCCTAGATGCGACATTTACATCATCACCAATTACATCATTTTCCAACATCAATATTTCGCCCTGATGAATCCCAATTCTCAATACCATTTCATCGATTTGGGAGGCTTCCTCTTGAATTTTGATGCAACAGTTAACCGCATCTGTAACGGTATCAAAAATCAATAGAAGGCCATCTCCCATTTCTTTTAACCAATTACCACCATAGGATTCAACAATTGGTTTAAAGGTCTCTCGTTGCTTGGTCAATAATGAGGATGCTAGCGTTTGATCTTTAGCAGTTAACTTGGTAAAGCCAACAATATCTGTAAAAACAATTGCAGCAAGTTTTCTTTTTTGATTATCCATCTACCTCTTAATCTAAAGATCAATAACGAAACAAGAAACACCGTGAAAATCGGGTTTCATTTTTAAGAAGGGACAATACTACTTTAATAAAAGCATTTTATTTGTTTTTTTGTAATCATCCGCTTGAATGGTGTAAAAATAAAATCCAGATGGAACTGGTTGGCCTTTGTCATTGGTAGCATTCCACTGAATTGATTTGTATCCGGACTTTTGATGGGTATTAATTAGATTAGTTACCACTTCTCCTACAATATTAAATATAGTTATTTTTACTTCAGAATCAATTGGCAGGTCATATTTTATCGTAGTAATTGGATTAAAGGGATTAGGATAGTTCTGGTAAAGTGTAAAACTTGTTGGCAAAATTTCTTTCAAAGTATTTAGGTTGACATCATTGCAACTTCCAATCTCATATGAATGTGGATTATCAGAAGTATTGGCTTCTAAACCATTATAGGAATATGTGTAATAAAACTGGATCACCTCTCCTTCACTTGCATTGATCTGAAATGGAACATTTGGAGTAACATAATAGCCCGGAGGTGTACCAGAGGCACTGTAATAGAGAATACAAGTTGGATTACCTACATGGCTTGCACTTGGAATAAACGTTAGTGTTGGATTATTTAAGTCATCTGAGAATTCATAAGTATAGTGACCATTATCCGGACCTCCAGTACATTCGGGGGCTTGAATAACCTCGAAAGAGAACGTATTTGAGCTTGATACTAGACCATCATTGTCCACAGCACTTACAAAAATTGTATGCTCGCCTACAGATATATTTTCCCAGGTTAAACCATAAGGTTCAGAGCTGTCAGATCCAATTAGTTCTCCATTTCCAAAAAACTCAACTAATTCCACATACCCATCCAAATCACTTGCAGATGCATTGATTTGAATTGGAGTTCCTGAAAAATAAGTCTGTTCCAAAGAGGAAATATCCAAATTTACGGTCGGAGCAAAGTCAGATGTTTCTGATACAAAGACAAAATTTTCATCAATTGATGAATATTCTCCATCATCAACTTCTAATCTAAATTTATAAACTCCCTCTACAAGATTTGAAATTTCAGTTTGGATATTATTTTCATTTGAAAAGATAACAATATTGGGGCCATAAACTTGCTCCCAATGGAAATTTAATAGATCGTTATCTGCATCACTACTTTCTGAAGCATCAAGCAACGCATTTGTATCGGGAAATAGCACAATTATGTCATCACCTGCATTTGCAATTGGAGGATTATAGTCCAAAGGCCTGTCCCAAGTAAATGTCATTCTTCCTAGATTAAAACCACCATCTTCAAAAAATATTCGCAAAACATGTTCCCCTGAGTTTAGCTCTATATCTGAAATGATCTCGCTTGTCCAATTATACCAGTCACCCGTGTAATCGACATAAATGTCATTGCTAACTTGGATCCCATTGATATCTAAAAAGAATGGACCACCACCGCTGGGTATATCAGAAGCATATCTATATTCTAAATTATAGTATCCTGGCTCTGCGACGATTATACTGTGCTCCACCCACTCTCCTGCCTCTATCCAGCCTAACGTTGGACCCTCAGCATCACCAGAATATTCCACATCGACAAATTCTTCTGGCCTATATGTACCTTGGTTTGCTTGGGTATTATCATAATAGGAGATATTTTGACCAACTCCACCCTCAAATGCATCAAATTTTCCAGGCTCAATAATTCCCGGTATGTTCACTGGATTATATTCATAAGGAACTTGCTCACCAACCTGAATATCGATGACATTCGTGAGCCCAAACTCTGTTCCAGAGAACACTTTCCCATAAAAGTCATGAATTCCTAGAGACAAGTTTTGTGCATTAAACTCATATGGGTATGAATTATCCTCTCCCAACATGATAGAGCCATCATAAAATTCCACTCTTGATAAATTTTGAGAAGCAGATTCAACATATAAGGTTACATTACCACCTTCATGCGCTTGATAAAAATCTGAGAAAATATTTCCAGTAATGGAAGAACCTCTGTTTGTTGACATCGCATTTGGTTCCACATTCAGCACAAATCCATCTGAAAAGGTTACATTAATTGGACTATTTGAGTAGTTTTGGGCCACATAGGTAATTTGTCCGCTGTTATTGAAACTTAATGCAATAGGGTGATCAGCAGTTATCTCTGACCTTAGTTGCCCCAGAGCATTCATATTATGAAGCCAATAATAGGTTTGTGCATCCGAAACACCAAATTTCAATTCTCTTTCTGGGAAGGAATCATACAAATCAATGGCACTTGAAGGATCAATAAAAGAAAGATATTTCCAAAACACATCATGCCACAGATTGGGATTTACCTCATTGTTTAGGATACCCGTATTTGATGTTATTTCACTCCATAAAGAAGTTACATAATTTAGGTTATGGCTAAGATAAAAAGAGCCACCGTGAATTGGATACATTTCAATTCCATAGGACGCGGCAATGTCATTTGTCCAAAATGTTCCATTATCATATGAATTTCCCCAAACTCTTGAAACAAGACTATATGGATGATTCGACGCAAAATTTCTCTCATACATATCAAACCAGTATTCATCAATTGCAGTTTGCTCTGTAGTATATAAATAAATCCCAAGATCTCTTATTTCAGTATTACCTGTAACACTACCCCAATGAATTAATGCAGAATTAAACTGCATACTTTCTGATGATGACTCTTGATCATTACCTTGAGGAAACGTAGCAAATCCATTAGCCCAACAATGACCAGAAAACGGACTGAAACTCCTTAAAAAAGGATAAAGATTATCTTCCCTATCTGGCGATGCTGCATCTCGAACAAGATGATTGACCATTTCACCCCAATTGTCTGCCCACCCCGGGTTAAATTGCTCAACAAAAGAAGCAGCATGTATGAAATATCCCCAATGAAAGTGGTGATCATTAATGTTATGATCTTGCCCATGACCTGCAGGATAACCAATCAGAGTTGACCAGTTATCATTATAATAAAATATAAAGGCAACTTCATTACTATTCGCAGTTAACCAATCTTCTAATCTTTCCTTGACTGTTTCAATTATATTGTCCCTAGCTTCCTCATCTCCTATCTCATCTGCTATCCTTGCTGTCTGGATCAATCGATTCATTAATTGACCCTCATTATATGAATCCGTCCAAGTGGGTAATTCGTCATTTTCAATCATTGCAATTTTATCATGTAGTTCACCTGGATTATAACCAACGCTATAATGTCCAAGTGCAGGAAGTGTTGGAAGTATGCCAATGAAAGTATTTTCAGTTTTAAAATAATTCCCCTCTAGTGTTCTTAATTCCCCTCTAACAGTCTCGAATGTATATCCATTTGGAGAGGGAGAATCGCTTGCTAGATTATTCCATTGGTGCGGTAGCAGGCCTTGAAGAATTTGCGAGTATGTTCCTTCTTTAATATCAACATCAATTTGATACTCTGTTTCCAATTTGGAATTCATTTCATCATAATACCAGCTCACAGATGTATTTTGGGGGAAAACATAGGCAAACTCAGAGTATTCATTTTTAATTAGTTCAATGTTAGTTTCTCCTTGAGGAACCATTACCATTGACCAATAATTATTACCATTTAAATTTGAAGTAAATGTTGATCCATTTTGATTCCATACACTTCCTGTTGGAGCATAAATAATAAAGTCAGCTCCATTTCTAGCATCTTCAACCATAATAGCTTCATCTGAGATTGTTACTGTTCCTAGATTAATTTCAATTCGTGCAATTGATTCGGCATCTTTAGTAAAGTATAAAAAAGGCATTCCAATTCCACATGTTGTATGGAAGAAACTATTATTTTGGGCCCATTCCATTGTTACTGTCCAATCTGAAAAATCATAAACTTTTGCTTGATTGACACTCAGACCTGAAACACCAACAACAATTGGTTCTTGATCGTCAAAAACGCCCCATGGGATATAACTAACTACAAGACCATTATTAGTGGTCTTCATGGATAACGGATAATTGAAAAGATTTCCTGCATGATTTTCTTTGATGACTTTTGACCACCAATCATTGGTAGGAATTTTCTTATTTAATGCAGGACCACTAATCTGAGGCGAGCCAGATGGATAAGAGTTTCTTCCGGCTTCATCGGT
>JAYNUL010000109.1:4776-5909 GCA_038281125.1 Fidelibacterota bacterium
CCCGATCCCTGGTTACCATTGAAAAGATTTTTGACAACTCTT
This sequence comes from Fidelibacterota bacterium, assembly GCA_038281125.1. Taxonomy (GTDB): domain Bacteria; phylum Fidelibacterota; class Marinisomatia; order Marinisomatales; family UBA1611; genus NZWG01. The sequence goes on from JAYNUL010000109.1 coordinate 4,819, forward strand.
CCTAGATTATCAAAAATCGTGATTTGGACTGCCATATTTTCTGGAAGAGTGTACTCTAATGTGGTAGTTGGATTGAATGGGTTTGGATAATTCTGACTAACACTAAACTGCTTTGGTAGTTGAGTTAAATCTTCCTCAGATGCCATTTCACTCAGACTGAACTCAATAGATTCAACTTCAATCATATTTGATACCGTAAATGATTTTTCAACAATACCATATTCTGAATGATTGGCCAAAAGAACATAGGGCTCATTTTGGTTCAATCCTGTTAGTGTGAAATTCTCATCACTTCCAATAGTTTGTTCAGATACAACATTACCATTGTAATCTTTAACGGATACAATGGTATTCTCCATATTCGTATTGTTATCGCTTGTGACTTGCCCCATTACCATATTTCCCATATGACCGTTAAATCCAAAGATTTGACCATTGATAAGATCAAAATTAATATTCCCTAATTCTCCTCCTTCAGCAACCTGAATAACAGTAGCTCCTTCAATGGTTGATGCATTCTCAAAAAACTGCATTTGGTATCCTACTTCACTGGTACTGTCATTATACCAGTAGTAGTCTGGCGAATTAAAATGAAGTGCTCCAATGGCATAATCACCAGGACTCAGAGATAACTCATAGTTTCCAACACCATCAACCATAACAGCAGGTGAAATACTTGAACTATAGGAATCATTCATGGGGACAGCAAAAACAAATGGTAGTAAAAATGAGTTTGATTCATTCTCAAATTCAACGGTTCCTGAAACAGTGGCTGAAATACCTAAATTTGTCATACCAACAACAATGGTGTCACTACCAAGAAACTGAAACTCTGCATAACCGGGTAAATAACCATCAGCAAAAATCTCTCCGTGCCCGTAGTAGCCTACAGGAAAGTTTTCAATGACAGCATATCCTTCATTGTCTCCCTCCACATAAAAATCTAACATTTCACCAAAACTATTTCCGTTTTCGTTAAAGCTCCATACACTTCCATGTGTACCAGGAATGCCTTGTCCCGTGTAAGAATCTACAAAATAAAAAACAAGAGTATCCGTTTCGCCTGAAAATTCATCATGGGGTTGCATCAT
>JAYNUL010000110.1:0-5889 GCA_038281125.1 Fidelibacterota bacterium
GTATTGCTAAGAATTCCTTATTTTTAGCATACGTACGTATACACAAAGGGGAAAATAATATGAAAAAGTCTATTTTTGGACTACTAGTTATTTTATCCATGATAGCTGTAGCATGCGGTGGAGGCAGTCTCGAAGGAGAAGAAGTCTTTATAACCGGTGCCTTAGTCGGTAACGATGCAGACGGATTCCAACAAAACTTTGATTCCTTTACAGAAGAAACAGGAATTGTAGTTAGTTATCAAGGTTCAGACAACTTTGAGCAGGAAATTCAAATCCAAATGGAATCTGGTGATACACCTGATATTTCACTATTTCCACAACCAGGTGGAGTTGTTGATGCAGCGAAAAGGGGTTACCTTGTTTCGATGCAAGATCTAGGTGTCGACATGGAAGAATACAAAGCAAGCTTTTCGCCATATATTGTAGGTCTAGGAGAAGTAGACGGTGCAAATTATGGTGGAGCACATGCATTCAACCTAAAAAGTATCATATGGTATCAACCAGCGGAATTTGAGGCTAGAGGTTATTCAGTTCCAACTACATGGGATGAAATGATTGCTCTTGCTGATCAAATCGTTGCAGATGGAATGAATCCATTCTGCTTTGGTATGGAATCAGAAGGTGCTTCAGGTTGGCTTGCAACTGACTGGATGGAAGACATCATGCTTAGAACAGGTGAAGGAACAGTAACCTATGATAAGTGGGTAAGTCACGAAATTCCATTTAATGATCCAGTTGTAAAAAATGCAGCAACTCTTTTAAGTCAAATTATGCATACTGATGGATATGTTGTAGGTGGTACTGATGCCATCGTGTCAACTTACTTTGGTAACGCTCAGGATCCTATGTTTGTAAAAGATGCAAACGGAAACCCTGGATGTTTTATGCATAGACAAGCATCTTTTATTACCAGCTTTTGGCCTGAAGAAGTTCAAAGCCAAGCAGGAGTAGAAACTACTGTGTTTCCATTCCCAGCTATGGATGATGGACTTCCAAAAGCCGCTTTAGGTGGTGGAGATATGTTTGGTGTATTTAATGACAGAGATGCAACAAAATTAGTCGTAGAATATATGTTAAGTCCAAATTTCTTTGAGGCAGCCGCGCAAAGACCGGATAACTCAAGAATTTATGGTCACGTTGATTTTGATTCATCACTATATTCTAAAGATATTACAAGGACTTTAGCAGATGCTATTACTGGTGCATTGGCAGAAAATGCATTCAGATTTGACGCTTCTGACTTAATGCCTCCTGAGGTAGGACAGGGTTCATTCTGGAAAGAAATGATGAACTTAGGTGTCAATGGCCCAGGATATATCGACACAGCATTAGATAATATAGAAAAATCTTGGCCATAAGCTAAGAATTTTTACCAATTTAGATGGCCACCTTTATAGGTGGCCATCTATAATTAATTAGTAATTTAATATGAAAAAAAACACACAACAAGAAAAGTTATTCAATTTTGGTATTTCATTTCTTGCATTAGGTGCATTCCCTTTAGTTTGGTTTTTGTCTCAAGCTATATTGTTTAGAGAATTAACTGATTTGATATCGAGAAACATGTTGGTTGTAATCGGTTTATTAGTTGGTTCGTCTTTTGTATTTCTTTTGTTTGCTGGCATGGAAAGATTAATAAAATTAGTTCCAATAGAAAAAAGAGATTCCTTAGAAGCTAAAATGTTTGCTGGACCATCATTGTTTATGATTGGCTTATTTCTTTTTTACCCTGCAATTAGAACAATATATTTGAGTTTTAAGGATAGATATGGAACTTCTTTTGTCGGTTTTGAAAACTATCTTTGGTCTTTTAATGATGCTGAAATGTTAGTGACATTAAGAAATCAAATAATTTGGTTGGTTTTTGTTGTTTTTTTTACTTTATTTTTTGGTTTAATTGTTGCATGGCTTACAGATAGGCTTAATAAAGGTGAAGCATTTTTTAAATCAATAGTCTTTATGCCTATGGCAATATCAGCTGTTGGTGCATCAGCAATTTTTAAATTTATTTATGAGTATAGACCACCTCCACTTACACAAATTGGAATTTTAAATGGTATCAGAGTATCTATAGGTGAAGAATGTTATAACAATAGAGTAATTGATGGAGTCATAAAAGATTATGCAGACCCTTCTTGCAATCGTGCGATAGGATGGTTGCAACAAAGAGACTTATCAAATTTACAAATTGGTCAAAACTTAGAAACTGCTGGTTGGCTAGATAATTTCCTTGTTAATCTTCCACTAAACACAGTTCTTTTATTAGTCATAATGATTTGGGCGTACACTGGATTTGCAGCAGTTGTGTTTTCAGCTGGAATAAAAGCAATACCTGAAGACATAATGGAAGCTGGACAAATAGATGGGGCTTCAGAACTAAGAGTTTTCTTCTCAATTGTTATCCCATACATTAAAAGCACCATAGTTGTTGTTGGAACATATATGGTTATTACTGTACTAAAAGCATTTGATATTGTGTATGTAACCACAAGAGGAGATTTAGAAACTAATTTACTTGCAGTTAAAATGTTAGATGAATTTTCTAAGTACAGAAATATTGGAAGGTCTTCAACTGTTGCAGTTTTGATATTTATATGTGTAATTCCAATAATTATTGGTAATACATACAGGGAGAAAGAAAACTCAAGTTTATGAATCGAAATAATCAAAAATGGTACGACAAACCTATTACTAAGTTAATCCTAATTGCTATTGCTTTAACTTGGATATTTCCAATTTTTGGCTTTTTACTAAGTTCATTTAGACCAGGAGAAGCAATTAAACGAGCTTCCTGGTGGGAGTCAATCTATACAGGCGAATACTGGCGAGAGTTAACCCTTGAAAACTATAGCCAGGTTTTTTTCACTGAAAACTTAGACCGGTCATTTTATAATTCATTGGCAATTACAATACCATCCACAATTATTCCAATTACTATTGCAGCTTTTGCTGCATATGCTTTTGCTTTCATGGATTTCAAAGGAAAAAACTTTCTCTTCATGATGGTAGTTGCTTCAATGATCATACCTTTACAAATGTCTTTAGTTCCTTTAATTCAGTTATTTAAAAGTGGGCTTGAATTAGGAGGAATTACTTTAATACCTGCATTAGATATTAATGGAACTTTTGTCGCAACATGGTTTGCACATACGGGTTTTGGATTGCCTCTAGCAACATTTCTTTTACGCGACTTTATGATGGGTCTTCCAAGAAGTGTTATTGAATCGGCCAAAATAGATGGTGCTAGTAATATGACTACTTTTTTTAAATTAGTTGTGCCACTATCTATTTCAGGAATTGCTGCTTTTGCAACTTTTCAATTTTTATGGGTATACAACGATTTCTTAGTAGCTAATGTATTTCTTGGTGTTTACAAGCCAGAAAATTTAGTTGTTACATCTCACATGTCTCAGATTGTTGTAGGTTTATTTGGTGAGGCCTGGCATCTCAGGCTTTCGGGCGCTGTTATATCAATGATTGTTCCATTAATTGTTTTCTTTAGTTTGCAAAGATATTTTATCAGAGGATTAATTGGTGGAGCTGTTAAAGGTTAAACCACTAAATTATTTATATTTTTCGTAGAGCAAAAAAATAAATTTTAAAAGGTTTTGGCAGATTTTTTAAATAAAAATTGAAGAGTTTAGTATTTTTATAATCAAAACAAATTAAATCAAATAGAAGAAATAGGTACTAGTAATATAAAGAAATATAGTATAAATTTTGAATTGAGTAATTGACATGAAAGTTGGAATAGATTGGGGAGGTACAAAGATTGAAGCCATTGTGCTTGATCCGTCAACAGGAAAAGAATTATTAAGAAAACGCATTGATGCACCCAAAGAAAATTATGTTGAAATAATCAATACAGTATATAAATTAATTACTGATATCTCTTCAGATTTTACAGAATTTACGGTAGGAATTGGAATGCCTGGATCGCTACATCCTAAAACAGGTTTAGTTCAAGTTTCAAATACTGAAGCTTTAGAAGGGCAAGATGTTAAGAAAGATTTAGAAAGCATGCTTGGATTTGAAGTAAGAATTGCCAATGATGCAGATTGCCTTGCAGTATCTGAATCAATAGATGGCGCTGGACAAAATTATGATTCTGTATTTGCAGTGATTATGGGTACTGGAGTAGGTGCGGGTTATACTTTCAGAAAACAACTTGTTGTAGGTCCAAATAAATTAACTGGAGAATGGGGTCAAAATCCTATCCCAGGACCAATGGACGATTATGAAAAGTCAGTCCAGAGACATTGCGGGAGAATAGGAGCAATTGAGGTTTTTCTATCTGGTCCAGGTTTAGAAAATTATTATTCGTTTGTTACTAATCAAAAAAAACCTTCGAGAGAGATAGTTGATAATTTTAGAGAAGGGGATAAAAACTCAGAACAAGTCATGGATAAATATTTCGAACGTACAGCACGTGCATTTAGCTCTGTAGTTAATCTCTTAGATCCTGATGTAATAGTTTGTGGCGGAGGGATGTCAGATATTGAAGAGCTGTATGAAGAAGTACCAAAGAGAATTATTCCATATATTGCCTCTAATTTTTTTAATACTCCAATTTTAAAATCTAAACACGGTTCTTCAAGTGGTGTAAGAGGTGCAGCTTTATTATGGGATTAAACCTTGAATAAAAAAACATTATTTTTTTCTTTAACTGGTTTAATTATGATTACATTTTCATTTCTTGCATTTGACCCTTCAGAAGTTGTCATTATTGGACCTGAGTTTCATGAGCAAGAATATTTTATAGAAGAACTGAATATTATTGCAGATGAACTGGGAATAAAAATTAAATATGAATCTGTTTCTGATGCTGAGACTTTTATTATAGATAACCCAAATAGCTCAAGTTCGATTGCTATAATTCCCAACCCTCAAGGGGTAGTAAATCTTGCTGAACGACAGTTGATATACAGTCTGGATGATGTACTTGTAGATGACAAATTAATTTCCAATCTATATCCAAATCACCTTATCTCTATTGTTTCACATGAAGATAGTATTTACGGTGGGTGGACAAGGTTATTCCCAAATTCATTAATTTGGTATGATATTTCAAAATTTGAACAACATAATATTACATTTGATAGTTTTGATACCTTACTTAAAGATACAAAGAAAATTGCAGATAAAGGTATAAGCCCATGGTGTGCGAATTCAGAAAGCTCTGCTTCTACAGGATGGGTTCAGACTAACTGGATGGAAGATGTACTCTTAACAAAATACGGTCCAAAAGTATATGATGAATGGTCAAAGTTAGAAATTAATGCTTCAAATATAAAAATTTTCTTATCAATTAAACAAATTGAAGAATTTATATTTTACGATAACCATATACATAACGGTCCAGGATCAATAATAAGTAAAGAGTTTAGAAATCTCCCTAAGGTATTATTAGATGATTCAACAGAGTGTTTTATGTCCTGGAGTGGACATTATTTTAGATACTATATTCCTGAAGATTATAAATACTTAAAAGACTATGCAGTAACTAACGTACCAAAAATAAATTTTGAAAATTCAGTGGTAGGCATTGGAGACAATATAGTTTTGATAAAAGACAATGAATTATCAAAGAAAGTCATTTCTAAAATTCTTTCAAAAAATTTTGGTGAAACTTGGTCGTCTTACCAAGACACAGAATTTATATCTGCCAATCAAAAATTTAATAAACAAATAATAAATAATGAATTAACCAAGTATGAGTATTCAATTGTTCATGATGCATTACAAAAAGATTTATTCAGATATGATGCTTCAGAAATCATGGCTAGACCTATTGGTTCAAATTTGTTATGGAAGCTCTTTAAAGAATATATTAAAGAAGGTCCTCAAAACTTAGTTAAACTTCTAAACGAACTTGATAGAGAAATTTAA
>JAYNUL010000111.1:0-2250 GCA_038281125.1 Fidelibacterota bacterium
CAAGTTTCATGCTAAGGTTTTTATGAGTAATCATGCCGTTAGATAGATTTAAGCTTGAATTTGATCTTGTATAGTACAATACTCTATGCCCTTCTTTTAAAAGGGATTTGATCTGTTTATGATAAATTCTTTCATCATCGGGAAAATGATGACAAGATATAATCACTACCATTTTATTAACCTCTTGAATCCATCTTTTTCATCTTTATTAGCTGCAATGAAATACCAAGATATTGGATAACCTATTGAAAGTATCACTTTTGATAAAAAATCAAACTCATAAACCTGAATAAATATTAAAAACACTATTGGATAAAATATTCCCCTCCAGTTATAAGGAACCTCATATATACTGTGCGTTCTGATGTAAATAGCAAAACTCATTAAAACAAACGCAATTAAAACTGAATATGCCGCTCCAATAAAACCTATTTGGGGAATTAAAACCACGCAAAAAATAATTAAAGATAAAGCACCGCATATTCTGAAAATTGGAACCCATTTCGTAATCTCTTTTATATAAACACCGGGTAACTGGATTACATATGTCCCAAAGAAAAAGTACCCGAATAAAATGATTTTCACTACAGGTTCACAGTCCCAAAACTCAGAGCCAATTAGTGTTCCCGCACCTAATGGTATCCTCATGATATTTGAGATCCAAAGGCTAACCACAAGAGTGACAAAGCCCATAAAACCTAGAAAAAGGGTTGCAATCTTTGAAAACTGGTTTCTCGCATTTTCATCTTCACCTTGTTTTAAAAAATAAGGGGTCCACCCCATATTAAAACCCATAACTATAGTTAGACCTAGCATGCCCATTTTTTTCCCAGCTGAATAGAGGCCGACTTCTGCTGTGCTGAGATAGAATTCTAACAAGTATCTATCAGACAATTCCATTACCATAGTGAATATACCTGCAGGTAAGAATGGAAGGGCAAATTGAATTACCTTAAAGAAAATATCTTTTTCAAAAAAATCAAATACCACTCTCTTAATTACTATTGGTAAAGAAACTAGAAAAACGAAAGCAGAGGCTATTATATTTGCTCTGAAAACTCCTTCAATCCCCTGCTCCCAGTAGACAACAAACATAACGTTTAAAGCCATTGTCAAAATAACATTTAAAAGACTTAAAAAGATATATGGAGTCGCTTTTTCTTCAGATCTTAATATCAATAAGGGAAGATTCCATAGTGCGTCAAAAAATAGAATGACTGCTAAGTACGATATCCAATCTGGTCGATATGTCCCCAGTACATATTCGGCCGTGCTTAGCCTTGTAAAATAGATAATAAATGTGAATAAAAATGATGTAATGAATTGGGTGACAATTATTAAGGTAATGTATTTTTTACGCTCTAAGCCTTCTTTTTGTACTGAATATTTCATCATTGCGGTATCCATACCATATCTGTAAAGGATTAACGCAAATCCCATAAATGCATACGCTAATGATAGTGCACCATACTCCTCTTGGGTAAATGTATGTGTGTAGAGAGGGAGTAATAAAAATGTAATCAATCTGGCCAAAACATGACCAACCCCATATATTAATGATTGCTTACCAAGGTCTATGATTGACATCAATAATCAGAATTTGAACTCAATTGTATCACGGAAAATACCACTTGCGCCAAAGTTCTCTTTAAATCTACCAAGGCCCATGTTAGGATTTTCATTAACCGTAAAAATCCCGAAATCATATATCTTATAATTTGACTTTATTGCCCATTCAAAAATATGATAAAATAAAAGGTTGACAGGTCGCTTCTCTTTGTGTTCTTCATTATGACTAATATAAAAAGCAAGCACTACTTCTGAATTAATTATAAAATTCACAACTCCTGCTATCATCCTGTCATCAATAAATGCTCCAAATAAGTTACACCTTTCAGGAAATAAGTCATGGATCTTCATCAATTCTTCAACAGTATGTGTTGGGTTCACATTATGCCTAATCTTTAGATTTTTTTCTAAAATATTAAAAAAGGATTGAAAATCTTTTGACCTTCTGATTTTAACACCCTTTTCTATTGCCTTTTTGATTGATCTCACATGAGATGGTCTGAATTTTTGAATTGTTAATTCCAGAGACTTTTCTAGATATAATATACTTGTTATCTCTCTTTTTAAGTAATTGAAGTTGTTTTTCAAAAAGGAAAAGTCCATATAATTTGAGAGTCTTCGCTGATAAAGATTTGGAGGCAAAGTAATACGTATTCCATCAAACTTTAATCTTTTTGAATA
>JAYNUL010000111.1:2350-5874 GCA_038281125.1 Fidelibacterota bacterium
GCATTTGGAACAAAATCGTCCCATAAGCTTTGGTCTGAATCAGTATATCGATATATTTCAAACATAAGACTAGTTAATTTATTGAACTCTTAATTGTTCCAATACATAAATTACTAAACAATGAAACTGGTTACTTTTTAAACCAAAATCTAATTTTATCATATAATTAACAGGAGTAAAAGTTGAATTCTTCAATTGAAAAAGTATATGCTAGAGAAATTTTAGACTCTAGAGGAAATCCAACCATTGAGGTAGATATTTATACAAAATCTGGACATTTAGGTAGAGCTGCTGTTCCCTCTGGTGCCTCAACCGGAGAATACGAAGCCATAGAGTTAAGAGACATCGATAGTGAGCGATACCTCGGCAAGGGAGTTAGAAAGGCACTAAACAATGTCAACTCTATAATTTCTGAAGCAATCATCGGTTTAGATGTAACTAAACAAGAAGAAGTTGATAATATGATGATTAAATTAGATGGAACAGAAAATAAGTCAAGGTTAGGGGCGAATGCAATTTTAGGAGTTTCACTCGCAATTGCTCATGCCAGTGCAAAAGTGTCCAATCATCCTTTATATAAAACTTTTTCTGATGATGATAAATTTTTACTCCCAATACCAATGATGAATATTTTAAATGGCGGTAGTCACGCAAATAATTCTGTTGATATTCAAGAATTTATGGTTGTGCCGATTAGCGGGAATACATTCTCAGAAACTCTGCAGATGGGAACGGAGGTTTTCCATGAATTAAAATCAGTTTTGAATTCAAAAGGAATGAATACTGCCGTTGGAGATGAAGGAGGCTTCGCGCCAAACTTGAGTTCTAATGAAGAGGCTATAGAAGTAATTCTTGAGTCAATTATAAAGAGAGGATTAAAACCAGGTAAAGATATCCTGTTAGCATTAGATGTTGCTGCTAGTGAATTATATGAAAACGGACTTTATAATCTTGCTTCTGAAAACAAGAAGCTTGAAACAAGTGAAATGATAACTTACTTAAGTAAGTTGGTAAAAGATTATCCTATCATATCAATTGAGGATGGATTAGATGAAAATGATTGGGAAGGTTGGAGTCAACTAAATTTGAAGATAGGTTCAGATGTACAAATAGTTGGAGATGATTTAACTGTAACTAACATTAAGAGATTACAACGTTCGATTGATGAAAAGAGCATGAATGCTATTTTAATTAAATTAAATCAAATTGGAACAGTTACTGAAACAATTCAAACAATTAAAATGGCAAAGAAGGCAGGGTTTGGAGTAGTTATTTCACATCGCTCAGGTGAAACCGAAGACACCACTATTTGCGACCTTGCTGTTGGAATGGAAACTGGACAGATTAAAACTGGATCCGCATCCCGCACTGATCGAGTTTGTAAATACAACCAATTATTAAGAATCGAGGAAGAATTAGGTTCAGATGCAAAATTGGCAAATCACTTTGTACTGGAGAATGTTAAATGAGTAAATACGGATCTATGAGGCGACCAGCATCTAAGATTTCTACAAAAAAACAAATTGCTAGTGTACAAAGGAGTTTTGTGAGGGGAGTTTTAGTTCTTTTTTTAGCAACCCTCATGATTATTTTTATTTTTGGCGACCATGGTCTTTTACAACTTTATAAGTTGAAAAGAGAGCGATCTAAAATCCAAAATCATATATCAGAATTAAGAAAGGACCGAGAAGGGCTCATTAAAGAGAAAGCTAGACTAGAAAACGATTTAAAATATATAGAAAAGCTGGCTCGGGAGAGGTATAGAATGGCAAAACCTGGCGAAAAGGTATTTAAAGTCATGCCAAAAAAGGAAGAAGTCAAAAACTAGTCAAATATTAATTTCTTTTTCAGTATATGGTTTGTTTTTTAAAAATGCATCTAAATAAATTTCAACTCTTCTGTTTTTAGCTCTTCCTTTTTGTTTCTCTTTAAAATCAGAAATATTACTAACATCAATAACAGGACGGAATTCACCATACCCTAAAGCCGAGAAATATTTTTCTGGCATCCCTGCATGTTTATTCATTAGCCTTACTAGATTTAATGAACGAGCTGCAGATAACTCCCAATTGCTTGGATATTCTGCATTTGGTGGTAGTTTTGCATCATCTGTGTGCCCCTCACATCGAACCTCTACATTTAAAGTTGCATTATTTTGATCAATAATCTTTAAAAGTGACTTGTGTTCATCTCTAGAATTGATATTCATTAGATCCGAGTCTGCAATTAGTTGACCAATTTGATGGACTACATCATAATATTTGGAATCTATTTCTGCTGAGGTGGATTTAAACAAGTTGCCAGTAATTGTTATTTTTATCCCTTTTGTTTCTCTATCAACAGAAATGTTATCGTAAGACAATCCCAGCGTCATCTCCTCGTAAGTTTCATCAAGTAATTTTTCAATTAAGGTACTAAGTCGTTTTTCAGCATCACTTAGCATAACAAGTAATAACACAAAAAATGTTAATAATAGAGTAACAACATCTGCAAATGTGAGCGCCCACGCCGTAGACTTTGCTTGGCGCTCATCAAGGCTTATGGATTTACTAGATAAATTATCCAAACTGTACCCTATAATAAGACGGAAACTTCAATGATTTTAGTCGTTTTCAGTATATCGGTATTGAGAAGGGACAAATGTCATTAATTTTTCTCTTATTAATATGGGATGCTCTCTTGCATGAATACTAATAATACCCTCAACAACAATACTTTTTAACATTAGCTCATTTTCAGATCGCCTTTTTAATTTTCCACCAATGGGGAGAAAGATCATATTTGCAAAAAATACGCCATAAAATGTTGTAATCAATGCCAACCCCATTCCTGATAATAGCTCTGCAAACCTTTCCGCCGTGCTTGCCGCAGAAGCAGCTTCCTCACCAGACGAAAAGTTGTTCATCATTATTATTAAACCAAGAACTGTACCCAGCATTCCAAATGCAGGCGCATAAGAAGCCATATACAAGAATAATTCTTGTCCAGCATGATGCCTACTGTGAATATTATTCATTTCAAGGTTTAGAAAGGTACGTAGCCGCTTTGCATCTCTTTCATTTATCGCTAGTTCTATCCCATTTTTAAAAAAGCCTTCTCTCATTTTCCCTAGGTCTGCCTCTAATGATAGCAAACCATCTTTTCTAGCTTTAGTGGCTTTTTGCACTACTTCATCTATTACGCCACTATAATCATAGTCTTCACCTTGAAAAACATTTTTGACAATACTAAACGTATTAGTTACGGCTTTCATAGGTAGATTGACCATTGTTGCAGCAAAAGTGCCACCTATCACAATTAATAGGGAATTAAGATTCCAAAACCAGTATAATTCTCCTCCACCTGTAACTATCCCAAGGATAATGATTGCTGCACCCATAACAAGGCCAACCATGGTCGCAAAATCAGTTCTTGTGTTTGTATTTTCCATATCTGCTTTAAAAATAAAATTAATAATTTCTAATTTACAATCTAATCTTTTTTTCTTCCTCGAGAAAGAGATTGGCTTCCTTTATACACCCGAG
>JAYNUL010000112.1:0-5873 GCA_038281125.1 Fidelibacterota bacterium
AAGGATAACAACCAATCGGGATTTGCCTTACGTCCTTCTGAATTAAGGTTTGGAGGTCCATATTCTGGAGGGCCAATATGCTCTACCAACTGACCGCCTCGATTTTCGATTAGATGACAGCCTTGACAGTTATACTGCTTCACTAGTCTGTGGCCTGTTTTGTAAATATCTGGATCTTTATTATGTGCTTTTAGATTCTCGCTTACCTTATTTGCATTAAAAGCTAAGACGGCAGTTGTAATTGCTTCAATTTCTTCTTCCGAGAAGTAAAAGTTAGGCATCTTTAAAAGATCTAAGTGATCGCTTTCTTTTCCTCTATCATAAATTCTAGGCGTCCTTAACTTATTTTCAATCCATGAAGGTACAGTGTGTTCAATATCATGGAATAATCCAAAATCAAATTTTCCAACGGGCTTTGAACCTTCTTCAGTGATCTCAACTCCAATTGGTTTTGCATCATCAAATCCATCAATATTATGGCAACCAAAACAACCATAATGGCGAATACTTTTCTCACCAATGAAATTCAGCTTTTCATCCTTGCTCATTTTTGATGCTTTTTCAATGGCAAACTTTTCTGGATTGGACTTTTTAAGCCAGTTAGTTGTTAATTCATCCAAAACTGCCAGGTCAAAATCATGTGCCGGAAGGTTATCAAAGGATTCGTTTTTGTCCTCAAGTAAATAAGCAGTGAGATCCTTTGCCTGCTGTGGTTCTAATCGTAGGTTAGGCATTTTTGTGTCAGGCATATATGCTTGTGGATCCATGAGCCATTCATAAAGCCACTCTGCGGATACCTTTGATCCGATTCCAACAAGATTAGGTCCATGTACCTTTGTTAGATTTTCATAGTTGTCAATGTGTGGTGCATCTTCAGGATTTTTTTCTGATACGTGGCAGCCCATACAACCAACAGCACTGAAAAGTTTCTCACCATTTACGGCATCTCCAACATATTTTGAAATATTACTACCAATATTTTTTTCCTTGCCATTAAATAGGTACTCTGTTATACCAGCAATTTCTACATCATTATATGCGGTTACTTCTTCGCTTTCCTGATTGGGCTGTTCAAAAATAGATGGCATTCTAGTATTGTATCTAAAATGCCTAGGGTTTTTTACCCATTTTGAAACCCAGTCTTCGGTTAATTTCTCATTGATCCGTTTTAGGTTTGGACCGGACTTAGCAAGTGTTGGCCAGTCCTCATTGTGGTGACATCCATTACAACCTGCTTGGTCTACAAGAGTTAGCCCAAGATTGATCTTTTCCCCGCCCGCGAGATCACTTGTGTTGTTATGACATTTGAAGCAACTTGCCTCAGTATACTTTGTTGGGAGCATAGGAGTCAGCCAATGATGATTTACTTTCCAATCATGTTCCTCTTGCCATCTTTGTTTATCTTCGGGTGAATTGGGCGTATGGGATGATGATACAAAGGAGGTACCTCTAGAGCGGCCACCGTGGCAACTTGTGCACCCAAAATTATTCATTGGATGAGGTGAGTTTGATGTAACATAGAGATCAAGATCAGGATGTGAGGTGTAGGGTTGCGGAGCATCAGAAAAGTCAGGATTATCGATTCCAAGGTGGCAACTCGTACATCTATCAACAACTGGAACAGCTGCAAAGTTGACATCGTATTTTACATCTGCAACAACAATCTGATTTACTTTATAATAGGGATCAAGAAAGTCAAGAATTGGAAGATCTCGAACAATATCTCCGAGTTTGTTTGCCATTGTCATCCTACTTCTATCTAGCTTGCCAAGTTTGTTTGAAGTAAGAGTGTATTGCTTAGTGTATTTGTCTAGCGCATCTTGCTTTTCTTTTACAATCGATTTGATTTCTTTTATCTGAGTCTCAAGCTTGCCCATTTCAATTTCTGTATCCTCACGTGCCAACCTTAGAACATCTAGTTTATCTAGGGCAGCATAGTATTCATCCCTGCTTGATGGCCCATGATTACTGTGGGCATTATCTGATTCAACTAAATATTTGAGAGCTTCAACATTAGCCTTGTGACTTTGAAACTTCATGTTTTGATCGTAATGAATGTCCTGAAGGTCACTCAGTTGACTTTGAAGATTGTTTAACTCGACACTCCTACTATCAAATTCGACTTTTGCAGCTGCAAGAGCACTTTCATATGCTTCCTTTTCAACCTTAACATCTTCTGCCTGTTGTTCTAACTTTTCTTGCGCAACTTGAATCTGCATCTTCCGAAACTCTCGTTGGTACTCTTTGAACTCATCATCATTGTCATCAACAAAAATCCATACAGTACATACAAGAAATATTACGGATGAAATTGCAAACCACTTATTAAGTAGGTTTATATTCCAATATCTTTCGTCGTTTTTAAACATTTATCTATCTTGATCTAAATATTAAAGAAATACTCTGGTATAGATATGAAATAGCTCAAATTGGCTATCCATCTTAAATACATTTTAAGCGGTAGAGAAAACATGACTAACCCA
Organism: Fidelibacterota bacterium; assembly: GCA_038281125.1. GTDB lineage: Bacteria > Fidelibacterota > Marinisomatia > Marinisomatales > UBA1611 > NZWG01. The sequence continues at coordinate 2,484 of JAYNUL010000112.1, forward strand.
AATATCATTAGAGACACAAACCGGGTTGGCCCGTATGCTTCGTACATATTTTTTAGTACCGTCTTCGCAAGCACAAATGGCAAAACAAATAGATAGCCACCAACGGTAAGAAATCCTAAAAATTCTCGGAGAAGGATGTTTTCCGGGAGACCTTTACCTAGAAGTTTTACCCAAAAATATTCTGATAAACTAACACTATTTAATGCAACAATTTTATGGGAGTCCCAATATTCAAACGGACCATAGAAATTCCAGTTAGGCCCCCTGAAAAATGTCCCAAGAACTATAAGGAAGAGCCAAAGCACGATCCATCCATACATGAAAATAAAGATACCAACTCTTCGCTCTTTAAACGAATAATATCCATCGCCTTTTTTATTTATGTCCATGTAAGGAATGGCCATCAGTCCAACAACGCAAAAGATTGGAAGAACAATTCCTGCAATCCAAGGGTCGTAATAAACTAACATTTCTTGTAAACCAAGAAAATACCAGGGAGCTTTAGACGGATTTGGGGTAGCAGCAGGGTTTGCAGGTTCTTCAAGCGGTGCTGCTACTAGAATAGACCACACCACTAGAAAGACTGTAAACAGAATAAGAGCAATAAACTCAATGTAAACCAAATCAGGCCACACTAAAACTTTATCATCCGGGTCATTATACTCGCTTGGCTTGAGACCCTTTTCAAGTCTTTCATCATTTATATATGCTTTGTGCATGGCAAGCCAGGTAAAGTAGTAGATGGAGTAAACCATGAGAACAATAGGGAAATTATCGGCTTTGGTTAGGATAACATTAAAATTCTTATCCATGTAACCAATAATAAAAAAGAAGGTAATTGCTGCCATGGCTGCTACCAAACCAGTCTTGGTCCACAAGAGGTAAAACCCAAGCTTACGATTAATCTTATCAAACCAATCAGTAGGAGGAAATAAGATTGGGGTTACAACCGTCAGGATAGAAAAACTGATGGTGGGAGCAGATAAATAGTCTACAGTACTTTTAAAGGCATCTAACATTTAATAATCCTCTATAGCGGGCCAGATATTCCGCCGTCCTTTCTGATTCGCCAAAAGTGGACAGCCATAAAAATCATCATTATGAAAGGTACTGCTATACAGTGTATAACATAAAACCTTAGGAGAGTTGCCTCACCAACAAACCTTCCACCAATTAGAGCAAAACGTACATCAGAGCCAATGTGAACAAGATTAATATCCCCTATTGCCAGGAGACTCGCTCCTGGACCTTCATGCCCTATAAATGGGTGTGCTCTTGCCATATTTGATCCAACAGTTACTGCCCAGATAGCTAACTGATCCCAAGGTAATAAGTAACCAGTAAATGATAAAAACATAGTAAGAGTCATAAGGAGAACACCAACACCCCAATTAAACTCTCTGGGTGGCTTGTAGGAGCCAGTCATAAAAACCCTAAGCATGTGCAACCATACAACAAGAACCATTGAGTGTGCAGCCCAACGATGAAGTTCTCTCATTATTCCAAGAGGAACCTGTTCTGCTAAATCGATTATATCAGTGTAGGCGTATTCTACTGTAGGGCGATAATAAAACATCAACAGTATTCCGGTTATGGTAAGATTTACAAATAGAAAAAAGGACAGCCCTCCCATACACCAAGTGTATCCAAGCTTTACAGCGTGTTTGGGCAATCTTGCAGGGTGAAGGTGTAGAAAAACGCTACCTAATACAGCGTGCATTCTTTGTCGTCTCGTACGAGGTACTCCAGAGCGGATGATGGATTTCCAAACTTGGGATTCTCCCAAGGTATCTAAAATTGTCTTTTTACTCTTTTTATCAGCCATTTACTTATTGGGTTTTATTAAATATTTTTAAACTTTGAGAAAGGACTCTGGATTCTCCCATTCACCTTTTTCCCATTTGAAACTCTTAGTTTTATCAACAAGGATTTGACCATCGTTTGCGAGTCCAATTTTAAATCTTTCTAATGGTCTTGGAGCAGGACCCTCAAAGTGGATTCCTGTCATCCTGAACCCGCTGCCATGACAAGGACACTTGAACTTTGATTCCACCGGCAACCAATTAGGCGTACATCCAAGGTGCGTACAAACAGTAGACAATGCAAAAATCGATTCCTCGTCTCTAACAATCCAGGCATTGAACTGTTTTTTGTACTTAATATCAACAGAATTTTTTGAAAAGTCATCCGGGTAACCGATTTTAAATGTTTGAGGAGGCTCAAACAAAACATTTGGGAATAAAAATCTAACAATCATTGTAAAAAAACCGCCTGTGACGCCTAAGTAAGCTAGCCAACCAAATGAAAGCCAGCTGATAAACCCTCTTCGATCAGTCTCAGGACCTTTATATGCATTTTCCGCGGATGATCCTATCGCAGCTTTTGGTACTATTTTTTCTTCTGCCATCTGATTATATAGTCCTATCGTATGATTTTTTTAAAGTTTTTATAGCTAAATCTCTGACCGTAAGACTTTGATCATTTTTTGCAAGATCAATCAACCTTGGTTCAAAAGTACTGTCAATAATCAGAGTGGATGTTTCTATTGCAGTCATTAATACTTTATCGATTTCTTTGTAATCTAATTCAGGAAAGGTCATTAAATATTCACGGTCCATTAAATTCTCAATAATCGGGATAGAAGTTTTTTCACCCATCTTTGCAAGAGCAACAGCCGAATCCCACCTAATATTTGGCTCATCATCATTCAACAAATCATTCAAAATTGGGATAGCTCGATTATCGCCTATAAACCCAAGAGACATGGTTGCGGCTAGCCTTTCATCTTGAAAATCTGAATTATTAAGAATATCAATAAGTTTTTTAACAGCTAAATTTGATTGTACCATGCCAACTGCTTGGATAGCAGCAAGTCGTGATTCGCGAGACTCATCTTCGAGACCATTCACAAGTTTTTCAGCATAATATTCATCACCGGTTGCGCCCATTGCAATGGCCAAATAGGCACGTACAAGCGGATCATCATTAATTGAGTGGTCATATGCAGATAACATTTGATTTTTGAACGATAAGTCTTCCGGAACCGTTTCAGGATTGTTTAACACTTTAGAAAGCTCGTATGCAGACTGCCATCTTTTAGTCGCGCTACCAATTTTTACTTGGTTTAAAAGTTCTGAAGCATCATTTGTTTCATACGTAATGAATCTAAACAGTAAAAAGAATATCGCTCCAAATATTGCAATCATAAATGGTATTAGGAAGAAGGAATAGAATAGAGTATAAATTCTACTTGATTCTTCTTTCTGGCTATCTATTACTGTAGTAGTGCTCATAATCCCGAATTAAGGGTCTGAATTTATTCAAGCATTCCTTGATGAACCAAAAGGAAAAGTGTATTTATTTATCATTTAATTTCTCTTTCAACTTTTC
>JAYNUL010000113.1:0-2106 GCA_038281125.1 Fidelibacterota bacterium
GATGTTGAGGTCATTGAGCTTTGCGTCAAGGTTGGAGATAAAGTAAATCAAGATGACTCAATTATAGTTCTCGAATCAGAAAAAGCTGCAATGGAGGTTCCAACCCCAGTTGAAGGTGTTATAAAAAAAATCAATGTAGATATTGGAGATAAGGTTTCTGAAGGAAATATTTTTTTAGAAGTTGAAACCGTAGCGTCCTCATTACCGATTCCTGACAAAAAAATCTCACCACCAGAAGCCGAAGTTCCTGCTGAAGGCGATGCGCATAAAGATACTGGCGCAACACTCAGTGAACCTCCCCCAGTTACCCAGTCAAAATTTAATGTATATGCGGGTCCCGCGGTAAGAAAGCTTGCTAGAGAATTTGGAATCGATCTAAATTTGATTCAACCTACAGGTCCTAAAGGGAGAATTTTAAAAACTGATTTACATAGATTTGTTCAGAGGAAGTTATCTGGACAAGAATCTTCAGGCTTTAAATTCAATCAGCCAAATGTTGATTATTCTCAGTGGGGCAAGATAGAAGAAAAATCGTTTACTAAATTCGAGAAAACTGCTCTAAAGAATTTACATAATTCATGGATAAATATTCCTCATGTAACTCAGCATCATGAAATAGATTTTTCATTGGTTTCAGGTATCAGAAAATCTAAAAAAAAGGAAAAGATAAGTATTTCCCCTTTAGCATTCATCGTTTATGCAGTTTCAAAACTGCTCAAGGACTTTCCATTACTTAACTCTTCTCTGAATGAAAGTGTAGATGGCTACATTTCCAAAGATTATGTAAATATTGGAATAGCCGTTGATACAGAACGAGGATTAATGGTTCCAAACATTAAGAATGCGGATAAATTATCTGTTCAAGAAATATCGGAGAACATTAATGAGCTTGCACAAAAAGCAAAGAATAAGAAGATAAAACCAGAGGACTTAAAGGGAGCTACTTTTAGTATTTCTTCACTAGGAAATATTGGAGGTGGATTTTTTACCCCCATTATCAATCCCCCTGAGGTTGCAATCTTGGGCCTTTCTAAAACCTATCAAAAACCATATTTAAGTTCTTCAAAAAGCTTAAAAGAAAAAGAAGTTTTGCCAGTCTCGCTATCTTATGATCATAGGCTTATAAATGGTGTTTATGGCGCACAGTTTGTGACATCGCTAGATGCTATACTCCAAGATACTAAATTATTTGAAAAAATATGACAGATAGAAATTTTAAAGATGGTTGCGTATTTGTTGTAGGGGGTACAGGAGGAGTTGGCTCTGCATGCGTTAAGAGCTTTCATGAAGCAGGTGCAAATGTTGTTTTTTCATATAATTCAAATCTTGAGGAAGCAAAAAAAATAGAAGATGCGCATAATGGAGTAGCATCTATACAGCTAAATTTAATTGATGAAGATTCAGTTAAAAATTGTATAGCCAAAATCAGCAAAGACCATAATGGCATTAATACAGTTGTTAACGCGGCTGGTTTTAATATTCCTCAAAAATATATATCTGAGATTGACTCAAAATTATGGAGAGACGTTATTGAGTCTGATATAAATGGTTTTTTTAATCTTGTTCATCATAGTCTTCCTGAACTTCGCGCATCTAAAGGATCAATAGTATTTATTAGTTCAGCTGGTTTATTTAGGTATCCACCGGGTGACGCATTATCTGTTGCACCTAAAGCAACTATTGAGCATTTAATTAAAGGAATTGCCAAAGAAGAGGGAGTTAATGGCGTAAGAGCTAACTCAATTGCTTTGGGTGTTATTGATGCTGGAATTTTTCATAGACTTCTAAATGAGGAAAACACATTTTTTGACGAGGCTTGGCATGAAGCAGTGTTGAATAATCTTGCTTTAAAAAGATTTGGACAAGCTGACGAAGTATCTGAAACAGCGCTATTTTTGGCATCATCTAAAGCAGCTTATATTACGGGACACTGTATACCAGTTGACGGCGGTTATCACCTATAAGCTATTAAACAAAATAATCTGTATTTTCAACGCCTAACTGCATAGCACCAAAATTACGGCTAAAGCCTACAGGATTATTTGCCACATGAGCCCTTGCAGTATGAACATCTAAAAATAATTTTTGTATTTCACTTCCAAGAAA
>JAYNUL010000113.1:2206-5837 GCA_038281125.1 Fidelibacterota bacterium
ATTTTTATTAACTTCATATCCAGGATTAGTAAGATTGAATCCGTCAGATTGTTTGTGAGTTCTGTATTCTGGAACGAAAACATCTTTCACTATGACATCCTGACTTCCGGTAGCTTTGAGTCCCATTGAATGCCAGGTGTCATTAATTTCATAATCTTCTCTAGGCAACAAAAATGTTCTGTATTCTGGTGCACCACCCTCAGGAGGAAAAACAAGCGCACCTAGTAATGCCCATTCGCAATGCTCTGAACCACTAGACCACTGCCAATGACCAGAAAGTTTGAAACCACCATCAACTACTTCAACTTGACCTAATGGAGCATAAGACGAAGAGACTAGGGTGTCAGGATCATCTCCATAAACTTCCTTTTGTGCTTTATCATCATAAAGAGCCAATTGGAATGGATGGATTCCAACAACGCCCAGAACCCAGGCTGTAGACATACATCCTTGCGCAACTCTAATCTGAACCTCTGAAAAAGTATGTGGATCTAATTCATATCCGCCATATTTTTTTGATTGAAGTATTTTAAAAAAGCCAGCTTCTTTAAAATCTTGAATTGTTTCTTTAGGAATCCTTCTGTCACTGTTTGCAGAATTAGATCTTTCTCTTAAAACAGGTATCATTGCCTCAGCTTTTGCAATAAGCTCATCATGCAGCGATTGATTAGTTCTTTCAGTTTGTGTTGAAAATTTGTATGACATATTATTTATACCTCGTAAATAATTTTAATGGTTGGATTCCATTAAACAATTAATAATTACGTAATATTAGTATTAATAATTACGTAAAAAAACAATATTTATATTTTATAACATGATTTTAAGCAAATATATTTACTCATATAATAGATTATTTTATCTGTGTGTATTATTACTGATACCATTTTTCATTCATGCTAATGTCAGCGTTTTAACTACGTCAGGATTAAGTAATGCCATTAAAAGCGATGGTGTCTATGTTTGGAAAAATATACCCTATGCAAAACCACCTATTGGTGATTTAAGATGGAAAGCTCCACAAGAAATTCCATCTACAAATAAGGTTTTATCCGGTAAAGGAAGTGGCTGTATACAAGAGCCATCTAGGTATGCAGGTCTAGAGGGAGAGGGTGTAGTTGGATCAGAGGACTGTCTGTATCTTGACATTTATCAGCCAGAAAAAAATAGTAACGATAAATTACCTGTTATGTTTTGGATCCACGGTGGTGGCAATACAACTGGAACAAAAGATTATTATAATTTTTCAAAATTATCTTCCTCCAAGGGAATTGTTGTTGTAGTAATAAATTACAGACTTGGTCCTCTAGGATGGTTTCGTCATCCAGCAATTCAATCTCTTCAAGATGGGATTGATAAATCTTCAAATTTTGGAACTTTGGACATCATTATGGCACTTAAGTGGGTTCAAAAAAATATACACAACTTCGATGGCGATAAAAATAATGTAACAATTTTTGGGGAATCTGCAGGCGGGCATAATGTAATGACAATGTTGGCAACGCCACTTTCCAATGGACTTTTTCATAAAGCTATTTCTCAATCAGGATATACGACTTCTTATACAGCTGAACAATCTCTTGGAGTCTCAAGCAACAATTCAGTAATTAACGATTTTGGCTCATTAAATGTATTTAGCAATGCTTCTGTCTCGAAGATAACTGACAGTGTTATCAAAAACTTTAATGAACTTGATTTGCAATCTCAAAGACGGTTTTTAAAAAACCTAAAAGCAGAGGATTTTCTTTCAATATATCTTGAACTAGAGAAAGAAACATTCGACTACATACCATTGGTCAATAGAGATGGAATTGTAATTCCAAATGAAGGAATACTATCTGCTCTTGGAAATAAAAAATATGCAAAAAATGTGCCCGTAATTTTTGGTTCCAACAAAGATGAATTATCTTTGTGGCTTGGTGTAAATAATTATTTTTCTGAAAGAACCTATCCATTTACAAGACTTATACCAATCCCAAAAATTGAATTAAAAAATCCCGAGCTATATAGGTTATGGCTGAGTGTCAGATCTGAGGCATGGAAACTCAGAGGAGTTGATGAGCCGCTTCTTCAACTTGAAAAAGCAGGCTATAAAAATATTTATGCCTATAGATTTGACTGGGATGATCAAAAGAAAAGTTTTTTTGCAGACTTTCCAAACATGATAGGGGCTGCACATGGTCTTGAAATTGCTTTTCTCACAACAGAATATAAGTTTGGGCCAGTCTCTAGTTATGTTTATCCAAAAACTGATGAAAGAGATCAGATGGAAGAAACTTTCTTAAGTGCATGGTCTAACTTTGCAAAAAAAGGAGAACCTATTATTGAAAATGCTAAAGTTCAGTGGGAAAAATATACATCTTCTGAACAAGCTTTTATGGTCCTTGATAATTTAAATCAATTACGTTCAATATCTGATAAAAAAAATATGGATGACATCTTAAGTTTTGCAAACACCAATGTTGCTACTGACTTAGAGAAATGTCTTCTGGTGAGAGAGACAGTCATTAATATAGGAGATCCTAATGTGTCACTTCTTAATAATTGGAATAATGGATCATGTAATAGGTTTGATCTTGAATTTGAGCTAAGAAAAATTGAAGATGACTTAATCAGTAAATATGGCCAAGTTTCAGTATTCTAAAAGTTTTCTATTTCTATTCCTCTTTGGGTTGATTGGATGCGGTTCAGATGTACCTCCAGGCTTTGTAGAGGGCAATCCTCGTGATGAGAATGAGATTTATAAATCTGATTTAAAGTTTTATAAGACTAAAGAGGATTTATTTCAATCCTCACAAGAAGTCATTGATGATACCCAAATTCTTTTTGGCGACTTGCATGTTCATACGACGTATTCCATTGATGCTTTTACATTGGAATTGCCAATGATGGGTTTGCAAGGAATTCATGATAGTTCAATGGCATGTGACTTTGCTAGATATTGCGCAAACTTAGATTTTTTTAGTTTCAATGATCATGCAGAAAGCTTGACGCCAGAGCATTGGCGTGATCAAAAAGAAATTGTTCAGCAATGTAATATAAATTCCACTGATTCAGTTACGGCTGATTTGACCGTTTTTCCAGGCTGGGAATGGACACAAATAGGCAATACTCCTGAAAATCATTGGGGTCACAGAAATGTTATTTTTAAGGATTTAGATTCTTTGCCTGCTCGACCAATAGGATCAAGAACTCCAGAGTCTGGGCTAGGCGTGTTTAATATGACAAGACAAGCAATTAATGCTAGATGGATAGATCCATTAAACTTTAAAAGATACTCTGATTTAGAATGGTTGCTTGATAGGGTTGCTGAGATACCCTTTTGTAATAATCAATTAGGTGTTCGTGAACTTCCTCTTGATTGTTATGAATACGCAGAAACACCTAGAGATCTTTTTAGCAAACTTGATGAATGGGGTCATGATTCAATCGTTATACCTCATGGAACATCATGGGGGTTGCATGTTCCTTATAATACATCCTGGGACAATCGATTAAATCAAGAGGGCCATGATCCTAACAAACAGATTCTTCTTGAAGTTATGTCGGGACATGGAAACAGCGAGGAGTTTAAAAGTTTTTTTGGTGCTGGATTAAATGATGATGGATCAATGTATTGTCCTGAGCCAAC
>JAYNUL010000114.1:0-5724 GCA_038281125.1 Fidelibacterota bacterium
TGAAAAGGTGTAACTGATATGCTCTTTTAGACAATATGTTAAGGACGCCTCTTATTTCATCTAATACATCATTCGACAAACCATGTGATTTGGATAATTTTATAAGCGTATTTGTACACTCACCTAAAAACTTAAGATCAGGGTTATCCATTGATGATAAGATTGTTTTTGCAATTTCTATATCCTCAAATTGGTGTATTAAACCTAATATAGAAATTTTTGCTTCATAAGTTGATTTTGAAGAAGAAAAATATTTCAAAAGATTTTCACAAACATTCTTTTTATCGTATCTAAGAAGAGCCTTCTCTACTGAAATGGAAACACTTTTATTTTCAAGAAGTTGTATAATCTGTAAGAGGTACTTTTCTTGAGGTTTTTGTGATATCATACCCAAAGTTTGATCTATCAACTCAGGATTTTTTGAATTCAAATATTTCAGGATTAAATGTTCTGATATATCATAATCAGAGTGTTTTAAGAAATGTAGTAGTTTTGTTATTTTTTCTTCACTGCCATCAATTAGAGTTCGATCTACAATCTCTTTTGCTTTTCTGCTTCTTTCGGGATCGTCTATCATTACTACTAATGCTGAAAACTTTAGGTACTCGTTCCGCTCTATCAAAAAAGAATCAATATCTTTTATGTTTTTAGTGATGTTCCTATCGGTAGCACATGAAATTGCATGAGGCGAAATCTCATCCTTAAGATGGATATGATTTATAATCATATCATCAGTTATTATTTCTCTTTGTAACCAGCATAGTTCGAGGATTCCTATTTTTACTTTATTTGACCCGTTCAAAAATTGGTTTTGAATTGTTTCTTTCCATGGAGCAAGAGGCAAAGTCCAAAGTAAATCAATAGCAAATAACTTTTTAAATTCATCCTTGTCTTCAAGCGACAATTTCAAGGTGCTAATGGTACTAGAATCATTTATATCAAATGTTAAATCATCCAAATTAAGCTGCCGATTTTCTATGGAACGTACTATCTCTGATAGATATCCATCTTTTAATCTAAATGAGTTCCAGAACCAGTAGAGGGCAAATAAAAGTACAATAAGGCTTAAGAGATATACCTTTGAATCAGGAAGAAAATTAAAGTAAACCAGCAGGAATATTGCTGCACCAGCAATTCCTTCTACAAATGATTTAATTGTACCATCAATAAATGGTTTAGATCTATTTCTTTTTATTGAGCTCAGTGGTAACCACAAAATCTCTTTGACAGCATTGTTCATTGAAAACTTAAAGACCTGATCAGAAAATTTTAAAACAAAGACTGCTGCAAAAGAACCAAAAATCAAAAAAGCCATTGATCCAAATACAAGCGATAAAGGCAAAAATATCAAACCAGCTAGGATTCCAAAACGAGTGAGAACAAAACCAGTAATAACAGATTGCATTAACAGAGTTGCAGCACCAGTAACCATGTAATACGTTCCAAAAAAGCTTACCAAATCATTTTGTGAAGGGAACGCATTTGATGCCATTACTTTGAACTGATAATCCGTTAGTCTTGATATAAAAGCAGAACAAGCAATCATAATTGCAATGTGTTTTAGATAGGGTTCTAGTTTGTGACTTTTTATCTTTGTTTTGCTAATAGCAGTTTCCTTAGGAGAAACTCTTTTTGGTATGTATCTTTTAAGCAATTGGCCAGCAAAAATGCTTAATGCTAAAAATCCAATAGTTGGCAGCAACAGATTTTCTGAGCCATAATATTTTACAAAAGGTTTAATTAAATATCCTGATCCAATTGCAGCAAATGATCCTCCTGCAGTGATAATTGGAAATATTCTTTTTGCCTGCCTTGTGTCAAGTAGTTCACTTGCAAGCATCCAAAATTGTAATATAATAATAATGGTAATGACTTCTACCCATACGTAAAGAAGGGGTACCATTGGCCCAAAAAGATTTTGATGAAAAACAAATAAACTGGCAATAAAGAAGCTTCCAGATAGTACGAAAAATGTGGAGGGATTCTTGTTGGTGGATATTCGCTTATAAATTTCAATCACAAATGTCATCACCATAGCAATTATTACATACATCAGCGGTAGGAATTTTTTTTCATACTTTACTAGGAATATGGCATCCCTGACTGCAGACCCTGTAATGGTGGCTGCACTTATTCCAAAGAACATCACAATTAAAATTGCGACAAGATAAAATTCCTTGTCTTTGATATTGATAATATTCATTGAGTGGTAATTATAGTTATTGTAAAGAATTTGTGTACAAAATGTAGATTATAAAGATGAAAGTGTTGGATCATTTATTTAATTTACATTTTCAATAAATAATAAAAATAAAAGGTTTAAGATGGCAAATGTTTCAAGTGTTAGTCTCTCAGATAAAAAGTGGAATGAATCTGGCGCAGGTATTATTGCTGTTGGTGTTTATGAGGATAAGAGTTTTACTTCATTAGCGCAGGAGATAAATGATCATTCCGATGGAGCATTAGAAAATGCAGTAGAAATTGGTGATGTTAAAGGCAAAAATGGTGAGGTACACCTATTCTACGTAGACCAGCAAAGAGTTATGTTAATGGGACTAGGGAAAAAAGAGGAGTTTGATTCAAATATATCGAGACTAGTTGCTGGGAAAGCATCTAAAACTGCCATAAAAAAGAAAATTGGATCAGTTGCGATCGAATGTTTTAGAAGTGATGATAAAATATGTCAAGCATTAGGAGAGGGCCTGGTGCTCGGTAGCTATCAGTTTCTTGATTACAAAACCAATAAGGATAAGCACTTTGAATTAGAATCTGCCATGGTCCTAGGCTGTGATAATAAAAATGTGCATACGGGTGCATCTATTGCAAATGCAGTCTGTTTGGCAAGAGATTTGGGAAACCATCCAGGAAACTATTCAACGCCAAGTAAGCTTGCTTCTACAGCAAAAAAAATTGCTGATGAAGGTGATATGAAGTTTAAAGTATTTGAAAGAGATGAATTTACAGAAATGGGAATGGGAGCTTTGGCAGGAGTTGCTCAAGGTACTGATGAGCCTCCTAAATTTATCATACTGGAGTACATGAATGGGGGAGATCAAAAGCCTAAGGTTTTAGTAGGCAAGGGTCTTACATTTGATTCAGGCGGTATTTCAATAAAACCTGCAGGAAAGATGGATGAGATGAAATATGATATGTGTGGATCTACGGTAGTCCTTGGTGTTTTCAAGGCACTTGCAGCACTAAAACCTGAACTAAATGTTGTTGGTATTATTCCATCAACGGAAAACCTTAGTGGTGCTAAAGCCTACAAACCGGGAGATATTCTTCATGCCTATAATGGTAAAACCATTGAAGTTCTTAATACAGATGCAGAAGGCAGATTAATACTCGCTGACGGCCTTTCATACGCCTCTAAGCATTATGAGCCTGAATATATACTGGACTTTGCAACCCTGACAGGAGCAGTTTTAGTTGCACTTGGACACATAGCAACAGGTGTGATGGGCACAGATGATGAATTAATGAAAAAAGTAAAGAGTGCTTCAGAGTCCACTGGAGAAAAAGTATGGGAGTTTCCGCTTTGGCCAGAATTTTGTAAGCAAATACAGAGTGAAATAGCTGATGTCAAAAACACCGGCGCACCAATGCAGGCTGGCACTATTGCTGGAGGTGCTTTCCTAAAAGAATTTGTTGATTCTGAGATACCCTGGGTCCATTTTGATATTGCTGGTACAGCTTGGGGTGTAAAACCAGATAGTGTAAATCCAAAAGGAAGTGCAACTGGCGTAGGAGTGAGATTAGTATTGGATATGTTTGGTGTTTAATCAAACTTTATACAATGAAATGACAAAGGGGCTGAAGAAATTTATTTTCAGCCCTTTTTTATTTTCATTGGCCATAGGAGGGCATCCAATTAATATTGATGGATCATTTGGAGATTGGGTTGAGGTACCAATTATCTATTCAGATAATGACGGTGACGCAATAGAAGCAGATTTTTCATTTTTAAAAGTAACGTACGATTCAGAATTTCTTTTTATATATTTCAAGTTTCATGAGGGTGAATTCTTGATGCAGGACTGGAATGATTTCCATTTATATATTGATTCTGATAATAATTCATCCACTGGAACAAGTTTCCATGGGATAGGTGCTGAGCTTGAATGGAATTTTGGAGCTCGATCAGGATACCAATATTCCAATGGTGAGCAGAATGAAATTTTTCAGAATGATTTAAACTTGCGTATTGGTCCGACCATAACGTCTCAAGAATTTGAGATTGCAATTTCTAGAGCGGCCGTTCCATTAACCATGAATGGATTACAGTCGATGACAAATGGTAGTATTGTTCTCAGTGAGGTTTCTGCAGGTGGTGATCTTCTGCCTGATGAAGCTGGAGGAGTAACTTTTTCTATAAATGAAGATGATGTTTTGCCACCAGAGCCCATCCCACTAGAAAAATACAGTGAAGATGACATAAGAATTTTATCCTACAATACATGGGGTACTGGTATCATTGATGACGAAAGACAGATTCATTTTAAACGAGTTATCCAAGCATTAGATCCTGATATCATTGCATTACAAGAGCATTCAGAATGGGAGGAAATAGATGATATTATTCAGGCATGGTTTCCAAATGAACAATGGCATGCAAGTTGGACGCATAGAGATCTAGTTGTTTTATCCCGTTTTTCAATCATTGATGACGCAAGTATAATAAGCTCAAACCGTACAATGGCAGCTCTACTAAACACAGAAAATGAGCTTGGGAAAAATTTACTCGTTTTCAATTCCCATTTATCATGTTGTTCCAACAATGAGGATAGGCAGCAGCAAGTGGATGAGTTTGCAAGTGTATGGAGAGAATGGGTACTTAATAGTGAGGGTCCATTCGAGATTGAAGAGGGAACACCTTTTGTTCATGTTGGAGATTTTAATTTTGTTGGATATAGAAAGCAGGTAGAGACTATAAGAGATGGAGATATCGAAGATGAGAGTCAATATGGAAATGATTTTCTCCCTGATTGGGACTCTACCTCAATTATTGATCTATTCCCGCGTCATACCCACAAGCGTATGGGTTATACGTGGCGAAAAGACGGTTCATCATTTAATCCCGGTAAACTAGATTATGTCTTTTATTCAGATGCGACCATTGACACGGGTAAATATTTTATCTTAAATACACTTGCAATGGATAATATCTCTTTGAACAATTATGAATTACAATGGGAGGATACTCAAAATGCTTCAGATCATCTACCCATAGTATTTGATATAACGATCAATAATCAAGTTGGTATTGAAAAAGAACACATTTTGCCTATATCAGCAGTACTATATCCAAATTATCCGAACCCATTTAATTCTAAAACTTCTATCACCTTTTACTTGTTGGATCCAGGAATAATTGAGTTATCTATCATTGATGTTATGGGGAATACGTTAAAAAAATTGATGCATGAAAAAAGACCAGCTGGAAATTCTATAGTTAACTGGGATGGTAAAAATATAAATGGAGAGAGTGTGACCTCTGGAATATACTTTTGCCTGCTAAAGGTCAATGGGAAATCTTATAAAAGTAAGATTGTGTTACTTAAATGATCGGAGTCATCTAACAAGGGGAGGAAAAATCAAATAAACTTATCATAATTTTACATATGATAAGGATGTAGTTTTTGTGAAGATTTAATGAGCCATTAGCTATACATAAATATGACAATTCTGCTAGGGCTTTTTGATACGATATAGTTAAAATTAGTC
>JAYNUL010000115.1:0-5631 GCA_038281125.1 Fidelibacterota bacterium
GGCCCTTTCGTTAATCCTTCTTCAACAAGTGGTACAAACAGAGGACAAGACTGATTAAAAATATTGATTTTTGGTCTGATTGATTTAAGTTTTTCTCCGTAGGCGTTTGAATGGATTGTCGCATGTGTACCAATTACTCCAATTGATTGACTCTTTGTTTTACTTATTGCCAGTTGAACCCCTGGGTCAATAACTCCAATTATCGGCAATGAGAATTTCCTTTGCAAGTAATCAATTGCAAGGGATGATGCCGTGTTACATGCGACTACAACCATTTTACAGTCTTTTTTAATTAACCAATCAATTATTTGTTCAGAATATTGCTGAATTCTCTCTTTACTTTTGTTCCCATAGGGAACTCTTGCAGTATCGCCAACATAGTATATTGTTTCACTAGAAATACCTTGTACCAATGCATTTACAACTGTTAGTCCGCCAACCCCTGAATCAAAAACACCTATTGGACGATTATCCATTAATCATTCCCCAGCAAGGACTTTTTCTCGGGTTTGCTTGAAATGTTTTATTGCATGGTAGATAGCTTCGGCTATTCTCTGTTTATGCATATCTTGTTTCAATTTTTTTTCCTCCATGGGATTAGATAAAAAGCCAACTTCAATTAACACATTTGGCATTGAAGCACCTATAAGCACATAAAACCCTGCTTGTTTTACACCTCGGTTTGGGGTATTCAATCTCTTATCTAATTCCATTTGAATTATTGAGGCAAGATCTTCACTTTCTTTCATAAAAATACTTTGTGCCATAGTTGCCATTATTAAAGCCTCACCAGTTAGGTCCGCGTATTGATCTTGAACTTCTTCTAGGTTTATCACAGAATTTTCCCTTGATGCTACCTCGATTGCATCCTCACTTTTACCGGGTCTTAATAAATACGTTTCAAACCCCTGGATCTTTCTATTCTTATTTGCATTAGCATGAATGCTAACAAACAGTTTTCCGTTTTTTTCATTTGCCATTTTTGTTCTATCCATTAAAGGAACAAAAACATCTTCATC
Organism: Fidelibacterota bacterium; assembly: GCA_038281125.1. GTDB lineage: Bacteria > Fidelibacterota > Marinisomatia > Marinisomatales > UBA1611 > NZWG01. The sequence goes on from JAYNUL010000115.1 coordinate 1,020, forward strand.
TCTTGTATAAAAAACTTTAATACCAGATCTTTCTAATAGCTTGCCTGTTCGTTTGGTTATATCTAATACAACGTCTTTCTCTTTGGTCCCGTATTTACCTATTGCGCCAGGGTCCTTCCCTCCGTGACCGGCATCTAGGACAACAATGTCAAGCCTCCATTTGTCTTTTACATCTTCTAGGAGATTTTCAATTTGTCCCAAAGGTGTTCTTAACGTGATGACAATCTCATTTGGATCAAGTCCCTGATACCAATCATGGCTGATTACTTTTGATCCAAGTTTGAAGGCTACTTGAGCAGTGCTTCCTATTTGATCTGATTCTATTTGCCTAACAATGCCGCGAGTTAATCCATTATTAATATTTGTTGTGTCAATAACTGCACCAGCGACTGTTAAATAGTACCACCCATGTTTATTAATAAATGAGCTTATGTTTCCCTCCGAAAATGCTTTTTTAGTTTTAAGCCTTATAATTGTTCCATTTGACTTAACATCAATATTGATATCAGTTATGTTGAATCGTATTACATCAATCTCTAAAAGTTCTTTTTTTGCATCAAAGTTGATTCCTGGTAATATTGTAGATTTTAACAAATTGAGAAAGTATTCAGCTGGAAGGTAAAGATCATTTTGTCTTACTATTGTTATCTCAGGCATTTGATATGCGTCTTCATCAATTATAATAAAGCTACTGTTTCCAGAAATTTTAACCTTGACTCCGGAAATATATAAAACAATTTTCTTCCTCTCGGCATTCTCATAAATCTTAGAAGTAAAAGATCTAGCTAGATCCTTAGCAGAAATATAGAGTGGCCCAGTATTTGATAATGCTTTGATTTCACTTTCTGTACCTGCGCTTCTATTAAAAACATGTATATCACCATAGAGTATTGCACATAAGAAAAACAGAATGGCTTTATAATTCATATATTAATTCAATAGTTTCAATAAAAAAATACCACACTTATTTAAAGTATGGCATGTTTTGTATTAGTACTAAAAGTAATTGCGCCCCAAAAAGGGGCGCAATATTGGATTTCAATTTCGTATTATTTTTTGTCGTACCACATTACAAGAATCGCTAATGATAATATTCCAGCAAATCCCGCATCTCCAAATTGAGACATTATACGCCCCAATCCTGCAATGACTCCAAAAAAGTCATCAAACAGAATTCCTACAATTATTCCAATAACGACCAGCATCTTGGCGAGATCAATAAGCTGACCTAGCCATTCATTTAGGTTTTGCAAGCCTTTCAGCATAGTTTCCTCCTGTTGTCAGGAAAAGAAAAATCTTTAATTGATCTTTCCTGTATTATTAGCCTAGAAACGAGAGAAAAACCAGCAGAGCGAGTAGACCCGCAAATCCGCCATCTAGAAATGTATTTACTAAGTCTACAATCCCACCAATTGGGTCAAAACCTGTAGAATACACGATATTAACGAAAACAAACAACACAATAAGTGCTTTAATAACTCCTACTACACCAGATGCTGCGTTTTGTACGGTTGAGTTGACATCAGCCATGCCGATACCTCCTTGGTTTGGTTTTTTGGTTAGGATTACAGGTTATGATTGTAATCCTTTATTAATGAAAATAGATTATCCTTTTATTTTCGACTGTGGAATTCAGGTCTAATCTTTTTCATTGACCGAATTTACTAAGAAAGGGCATATTCGCAATATTTATATTTATCCCTAAATGTTTACTTCATTCATAAGATTGCAAGTTCCTTGGTAAACCTTATCTGGGGTAATTAAATGCATACATTCGCTACAAAGTCTCCAGTGTTCCCGTTTATGGCTGCATATTGTTTCAGGAGTAATGACCATGCTTTTTTCTGCTATTGGCGACGTTAGCTTAGGATCTTGAGACCCAAATAACGTTACTACAGGAATTTTTAAATAAGCTGCTAAATGAGCAGCCATAGAATCCGGCGCAATAAGACATTTTTGATTGGTCAACCAAGATTTAAATTGAATTAAATCTCCTTTAAATATTTCTACTCTAGAATCCTTTACTTCACTAATTAATTGTTGAGCCTCATGAACATCAACTATCGCTATCTTAAAATCATTTTTAAGTAGATTAATGAGTTTAATCCAGTGATCTAAAGGCCAGGACCTTCTATCGTCTGTTGCTCCAATGTGTATCACCACCGCACCGTCATTATTGAATACCCATTGGTCTTTTTGATCTTCAATGTGTTGGCAACCAACAGCCGATACCAAGTTAAAAGCACGATATAGCTGGTGAAGATTTTGATTCATCTCCATAGGATTTGTAAAAAAGTAATTGCCACCAGTAGTATTATAACCAAAACTTATTTTAGGACGGGTTAGCCATAAGAACCATGCATTTCTTATATCACCTTTAAAGTCGAACGCTAGATCAATCTTTTTACCTGAAAAGCTTTTTGCTTCAGAGCGAATTTTCCACCACGAAAGAATTGACCAGTTCCAATTTGTCCATGGAACATTCAAAGTATTAATTTCATCTGCGAGATTCAAATGAGATGCTAATTGGCCAGCTTCTTTATTACATATTAATATTAAGTGTGCTTTAGGAAATTTCCTTTTTAGACTTTTTAATACCGGTGAAATTATTAAAACATCGCCAATCCTATGATATTCAGTAACTAGTATCGTTTTTATTTCTATATCAGTTATACTGTAGTTAGTGCGGAAAAAGTTTAAAAGTTTGTAATATGGAGATATAAAGAAACTAATCAATCGTGAGATTATTACAGTCTCCCTATTATAAACTTTATCAATCAAAACTTGACTCCAATACTTTCATAATAATCATATAGCGCATCTGATACCTGTTTTATATCATGATATTTTTGGACCCAACTTCTACCATAAGAGCCATACTTGTTTACTGTATCTTTTCCCTTAATTAAATCTCCAATCTTTTTTTCCAAAGTATCTTTAGTGACAGCTATAAATGGGTGGTCCGGAATAAAAGAATTATATGAATCATTTATTTCAGTCATAGTGCAAATACCCATTGACAAAGATTCAACGGAATTCATACCATAACCCCACCCACCTCTATCACCAATTTGGTCAATAAATATATCTGATTTTGATTTGCGAGCCATCGCTAATGAGTGTGGAAGGTTTTCAATAAGATCAAATTTTATCTTACCCTGCCTATCAAATTTTCTACAAATTTCAATTATTTCCTTGCTGCCTTTATAAAATCTATTTGTTGGCGCATGCGAAACCCTTAAAGTGTTATTGATTTTTTGCCTAGGTTTGTATTGGGAGGTGTCAAAAGGTAAAAATAAATAATTAATGTTGGGATGTTTAGATAATAGGTCAACTTCGTTTGTAAGATTAAGCTTAGAAGCTTTATCAATAAAAGGCATTATACCTCTACTTCTCAAATCCTCTCCATGGTAGTGACATATTATTGTCTTTCTTAACTGGTGTAACTTCCTGACAAAAAATTCATTCTTTAAAAAGTCCATTCCACTTTCAAAGTGATAAATGTCAAAATCATATAAATCAAATTTTTCAATCGCCTCTTCAATTTTGGGTCTCCATATCAAATCTTTTAATTTTAAGAATGAATTGTCAATTATACCTTCTGGTTTCCATTGCGGGGGAAAACCAGTTTTTTCTTTAAAATAGCCATCGTGCCCACGGTATGCCTGGTATACTATATTTCTTAAACGCGAAAAGATTGGTTTAGTGAAATTAAATGGTAAATCTAGACAAATATCTTCCTCAAAGTTTTTGGGTGAGCGAAAGAAAGTAACAGTTCGGCACACATTACCCCTTGAAATGTGTTCCTGTCTCCAAAGAGATAATGTGCCAACAGTGTTTTCAGGGGATATATATAATATTTTCATTAAGCTTTAAATAAGGTGAGGTAATCTTTTTGCTTTTTTTCCCAATTATACTTTTCTTTAATTAATCGCTGGTTCTCGTAAATATTAGATAAGTCATCTTTTGCATTAAGTGCACTGATTAATGACCGCGAAATTGAATTAACATTATCAGGATCACACCAATGAACAGAATTATTTAAAAAAAATTGAGCTGGCGGAAGCTTGCTCGCAACAAGTTCCAATCCACATATCATCATTTCAAATAGTTTTGTGGGAGTATTTTCTTCAGTTAATGGAGTCCTACGAAATGGTATTACACCAACTCTATGTTTATTTATTATCCTCCATATTTGTGAGTGCGGGACTTGTTCAGTAATCATAACGGAACTTTGGAGTGCTAATTCTTCTATCAGATCTCTTATAGTATTTTCAAAATTCTTAGTTCTAAATGTCCCAACAATATTTAAAGATGCTGACGGTACAATACTAACAACTTGTTTCATAGCATAAACTAATTCTTTCAATCCTCTTTCGGGTCCTATATGCCCATGGTATAAAATATTGTTTCCTGTTCTTTTTTTTATTTGTTCTAATGGAGTGAGATATTCTATCTTAGGGAAATTTTCAATTATTGTGGTTGATATATTTTTATATGTTTTTAACCCCATAGGCGGATTTGCAAGAATGATATGGTCCACATATTTTAAGTATCTATTTTCATTATAATTTCTAACTTTAATGGATAATTCTTTTAAGAACCTGACTCG
>JAYNUL010000116.1:0-5592 GCA_038281125.1 Fidelibacterota bacterium
TGATTTTTTGGCATGCTCAGTAGCATATTGGAAAAAACATATTGTAATTGGTTCATGTACGGGAGAGTTATACCTATTAAAATACTAGCCAAGGTTATAGTAAAAAGAATCTCTTAATAATTTTAAACTTTTTGGGACTGCAGTATTAGCATCTTCATTTCCCTCAAACTCAAGAGAAATATATCCTCTATAATCGTTCTCTCTCATTAGCTTACCTATTGAAGGATAATCAATATTTATTTCATTAAATGCAGGCCACTTAGCACCTCCAAAATATGTTTTTGCCTGAATCAAACAAGTGTGAGGTGCTAGGTCTTTTATCTGCTCCTCTCTATTGTCAAAAAAATTACCAGTATCTAAAGTTACACTAAGCCAAGGTGAATTTATTGCATTTACAATTTTCATAACCCCTTTAGATGTAAGGCCTAACCCCCAATGATTTTCTAGACCTAAAACAACTCCGTTCTTTTCAGCTGTAGGAATACATTCTGCAATCGAATCAATCACCCATTTAAATCCCTCCTCTTCAGTATATCCGTCTATTACAGATTCAACACCTTTATTATCCATCAAAACATCGAATTCAGATTTATTATCTGTTGGCTTAGTAGTTCCCCATCTACCTGTATTTATCCTAATGGTTGGGATGCCGAGTGAATGGGCTATTTCTATTTGATTCTTAGTTAGGTCAATATTCTCTTTTCTTTTTTGAGGATTTGGACTAACGAAGCTTTGATGAGTTGACAGGCCCATTAAATCTAGCCCTGAGTCAAAGGCTCTTTTTTTTATCTTTTGCAAATAACTATTTTCCTCCGACTCCATTTGAATTAACAACAATTCAACCCCATCAAAACCAAATTCTGCAGCTTTATCTATACAATAATCTATTGGAGTTTCCCTTCCATTAAATTGCCAGAAAGAATAAGTTGACACACCAATTGGATTATGTTTTATTTTTTTAAGTGATTGATTATCAGTATTACTATAATTTACACAACTTAAAAAAGGAGTGCCTACACCTGCTGTAATCACAGACTTAATTAGAGATCTTCTTTTCATGATTTTATTATTTAATGAAGGTGTCTTTCTATTTTTTCATTAAATTTAGATAATTCAAATACAAAAAATTCAAATAACTATGAAAACAATTAAACTAATGCTTGCTTTGGCATTTACATTTTCTTTATCAGGGCAAGTAATTTGGGATGTCACTTATTTTGACCTTCCAGTTGACGAAATTGGAGAATTTGCCGAGGTTCATAAAGACTTTATGAATATAACTATGGAACAAGGCAGGAAAGTCCAAGATCAATGGGTATACAGACACTGGTATGGATCAGGTCCATCTATAGTTGTATATACCCAATATGCAACAGCTGCAGATGCAGTAAATGATGATCCATGGAATGCTCTAGGCCAAGCTTGGCAAGCTGCAAGTGAAGAGCGTAAAAAAGAACTAGAACAGATAGGTCAGAAGTATGCAGGCTATCTATCTAAGCATTCTGATGAAATTAGATCTTTTAACCCCGAGAACTTTGTTGGTAAGCCAGATGTTGATTGGGACACTAACTTTGTTTTTGTTGTAGGTAATTACAATACAAAAAGTGCAGATTGGAATAAATTAGGCCAAGCTTTCATGAACTGGCAAACAAAACCTGGAGTTGAAAAAGGAGTGCAGTTAGGCGGTGGTTATTCTGTTCATTTTTCAGGAAGCTCATATGATGTTCAAGTATTTCAAGGTTTTGCAAATTTTGTTGATTTTGCAAAATCCATAACTACAGATAGTGTTGCAGATTCAACATATGCTGCAGATTTTTGGAGTGAAGTCGATGGTGATCACGAAGATCAAATCTATGTTCATATTGGCCACTTAGTAAACGGAAAGTTTGATTTAGCAGGACCTAACAGATAAACTTTATTATGAAAGCATTAAAAATTTTTTTAGCACTTACAATAACATTGACAATTTCTGCTCAGTCTGAAACTGTCATGAATATTTCATATCTAGATGTACCTATTCAGAAAATAGGTAGGTTTATGGAATTACATGAGCAAGTTACTAATATGGCTCTTGGGGAAAAAAGAACCCTTCAAGGACAGTGGGTGATGAGCCACTATTACGGTTCAGGCCCATCTATTGTTGTTCAAGACAATTATGCCAGCGCTAACGACGCTATTAATGATGACCCATGGGTCCACATTAGAGAAAAATGGCAAGTTTCAAATGAAGAAGAAAGAAAAGAAATGGGAGCAATAGTTCAGGAGTATCAATCTTTCTGGAATGGACATACAGATGAAATGAGAACAATAGATTGGCAGAATAACCATGTTGTAAATTCTGAATTAGCAGAGTCAGGTGCATGGGATACCTTCTTTATCCTTGTTATAGGAAAGTACAATACTTCAGGAAATCAAGGAGAAATGGGTAAAGCTTATCATGATTGGGTAACAAAACCGTCAGTTGAGGCTGGAATTTCTATGGCTGGAAACTATAGTTTCCATTTAACAGGATCAGGGTCAGATGTTATGGTTGCAAATGCTTATAAAAGTATGCATGATTTTGCAACGGGACTAGAAAATGCTACATCAGGACCAGCTGAAGCAAGACAAAAGTTTTGGAGCCTAGTAGAGGGAGACCATGAGGATCAAATTTATATTCATCAAGGTCATATTATTGACGGTAAATTTGTAAGAGCTAAATCAGAATAATTTTATTTATTAATCAAAATCAATTTATATGAGAAAACTATTTTTATTATTTACTTTTTTTGCAGTTGGAAGTATAACTGCACAAGGAAACGGAGATATTGTTCAATTCGATTTTATAAGAACAACTCCTGGTGAGCAATACAATCAAATACTTAATCAGAAGTGGAAAGAGCTTGCCCAAAAAAGAGCAGATGAAGGTACAATAACAGGATGGGACACTTGGTGGAGAGCTAACGCAACTCCTGAATCTGAGTGGAATTTACTAATTGTTACTGTAGCTAAACATCCTGATAGTCTTAATGCAGGTGGAGGTATTCAAAGAATAAGACCTGATTACAGTGAGATGGATATTGAACTCTTTAATCAAAAGAATTATAATGCTAGAAAGATTATTAAAACCCAAGTTTATGTCAATAAAGGTTTAAATTTTGCTGGAAATCAAGGAGAAACACCAGTAGTTCCTAGAGTTGCTGTAATAAATCCTATGAAAGCTGATTACTCAACAGCTGCAAAATATGAACAAGCTGAAAATAGATTAAATTCTGGTGATTTAGGAAGTAGACTTGGTTGGGGACTTCTAAAAAGAATTGATAATTACGGAGATGATTTATATCATAATTACATGACAGTTGATTTTTATGAAAAAATGTCTGATGTAATGTTAGGAAGAATTCCTACAGCGAATGCTTCAAGAGAGCTTCAAGAAGTTGTTAAAATGAGAAAGCACCAACAAAGTATCCCTCTATGGCTAGGTATTTCTGTTCGACCTCAAAATTAATAATTTCATAACTTTATTTAAACCCCTCTAATATGAGGGGTTTTTTTATTTTTGATAAATGAAAAAAGTAATCTATTTCATAACTATATTAATTATTTCAGGGTGTACAATAGATACAAATCCCATAAAATCATCAATTAGAAAAGATAAATTTTTAAAAGAAGTCTCAAAAAAAAAGGGGCATGAGATTCAAGTTCTACTTACTAAAGTAGACCAAAATAATGGTGAATTAAAGTTTAGAACATTCGAATATCAATTAGATGATGATCAGTATTTTTATCCAGCAAGTACCAATAAGCTTCCTATAGTTATTCTAGCACTAAAAAAAATCAATGATTTAAGATCAAAAGGATCAGATATTTCACTTAAATCTAAAATAAATCTAAACTTTGAGCATAAAGATCCTCTATTAAATGTAAAAGACAGTATAACCTCATTTCAAAACCTTATAGCAGATGTATTCTTAATAAGCGATAACTCCGCCTCTAATATTCTTATTGATTTTATTGGATATAATTATTTTAATCTTGAAATGAAAAAAGGAGGATTTGACAAAACATACCTAAATCATAAATTTAACCCAGACCCTTATGTTAATAATAATTGGCAGATATCTGATTTAGAAAATAATATTATTTCCTCAGATAATGATATGCAAACTATTATTAGGTCTAATAATAAAACTAAAGGTCTATATAAAGGCGAAAAAAGATTTCATGACGGAGAGGTATTTAATGAGCCGCTTAATTTCTCTGAAAAAAATAGGTCGTCCCTAACTGACATGCATAATCTGATTAAAAGTATTTTTTATCCATCGATATATGATAAAGACAATTATTTCAATTTAACAGTTGAAGACTATGATTTTTTAAGATATTGGATGAGTAGATTTACTTTTGAGGATCTAGGAAAAAAGTTTATAGGAGATGAAAATTTTTTTGAAACCTACAATAAGTTTTTTATTTATGGGGATGAGAAAATTGTTTCAAATAGGGGGATTAGAGTTTACAATAAAATTGGACAGGCCTATGGAACCTCTGTGGATAATGCTTTAATTAAGAATTACCAGGACAACATAGAATTTATTTTAACAGCTACTATATATACAAATAAAAATAAAGTAATTAATGATAATGTTTATGAGTATGAAGAAACAGGAATTCCTTTTCTAGCCAGGTTATCTAGATCTATATACAATCAATACTTAGATTAGTCTTTTACTAAACCCAGATCAATTAATCTTTGATGTAGAAAATCTCCTGCTATAATATCCTCAAATGCTTTTGGATTATTATCATCTATACATGACTCAATACAATTAAGAGGCATCTCTAATCTTGGATGTAAAAAAAACGGGATTGAATATCTTGAACTATTCCATAAAGCTTTTGGTGGATTAATAACCCTATGAATTGTAGACTTTAATCTATTATTAGTGTGTCTTGAGAGCATATCACCAATATTAACAATAATTTCATCATCCTCAGCAATCGCATCAATCCAATCTCCGGACTTATCTAATACCTGCAGACCTTTTCCTTGAGCACCCATTAAAAGTGTTATCAGATTTATATCACCATGAGCTGCTGCTCTTTCAGCGTTTTTGGGCTCTTCTGTAATAGGTGGATAATGAATGGCTCTTAAAATTGAATTTCCATTAAATATATGTTTATCAAAATATGTTTCCTCTAGATTTAAATAACATGCAATAGCTCTAAGAATCAGTTTACCTGTTTCTTCAAGAAGCTCATACGTTTTTTGTCCTACAGCATTAAAATTTTCCAACTCATCAACTATTACATTCTCTGGATATAATTCTTTTAACTCAGGTTCGTCTTTAACATATTGGCCGAAATGCCAAAATTCTTTTAGGTCTCCTATATTTTTTCCTTTAGCACTTTCTTTTCCAAATGGCGTGAAACCTCTTTGACTTGCAAGACCTTTAATAATATACTTTGATTTAACCTCATCTGATAGGTTGAAGAAGCTCCTAACTTCGGTATATAATTTATCTTTAGTTCTATCATCTAAAAGATGACCCTTAATTGCTATAAAGCCTATTTCACTAAATCCCTTTCCAAGCTGTTCAATAAACTCATTCTTAG
>JAYNUL010000117.1:0-5576 GCA_038281125.1 Fidelibacterota bacterium
TGTGATTATCTATCCCGATAACTTCATCTCCACGGTCCAATAGTCGTAAAGTAAGCGCTGATCCAATAAACCCTGCTGACCCTGTTACTAGTACTTTCATATATCGATACTTAAATAATTTATTCTTCAGTTATCTCCAAAGAGATCTCTTGTGAAACATTTATGTTCAACATCTTCCAAAGTGGTAGCTTTTCTATTTGTGACAATGATATCACTCATCTCTTTAAACTCATTGAGATCAACAATTACCTTGGATCCATAGAACTCTTCTTGATCAAGTTCAGGCTCGAATACCACTACCTCTATACCTTTCGCCTTTATTATTTTCATAATTCCTTGAATAGCTGAAGATCTAAAGTTGTCACTATCTGCTTTCATGACAAGTCTATAAAACCCAACTAGTTTAGGATTCAGTTTTCTTATTTCGTCTGCAATAAAATCTTTTCTGGTCGTGTTAGAAGAAACAATTGCTTTAATTAAGGTTTGAGGAACATGTTCATAATTGGCGAGTAGCTGTTTTGTATCTTTGGGTAAACAATATCCACCATATCCAAATGAGGGGTTATTGTAACTGTCTCCTATTCTGTCATCTAAACAAACTCCTTGAATAATGCTTTTTGTAGCTAGCTCATTTGCAAGAGCATAAGAATCAAGTTCATTAAAGAAAGAAACTCTCATTGCTAAGTAAGTATTAGCGAACAATTTAACAGCTTCAGCTTCGGTAGATCTCATGAATAATATATCTACCTCCTTCTTATTTGATGCTTGTTTCAATAAGTGTGCAAATTTAACTCCTAAATCACAATTACTTCCAACTATGATCCTAGATGGATACAAATTATCACGAAGTGCTTGTCCCTCCCTTAGAAATTCTGGTGAAAATATAACCCTAGAAGTTTTGAATTTTTCCTGTAATGATTTTGTATATCCGACAGGTACAGTTGATTTGATAATTACTAATGCCTCTGAGTTCTTTTTTAGAGCTGCTTCTACTACGCTATCAACTGTTCCAGTGTCAAATTGATTAGTGTCAACATCATAATTAGTGGGTGTTGCGATTATTATGAAATCGGAACCTTTATAGGCTATTTCTTCATCTAAAGTTGCAGATAAAGACAATCTTTCATTAGAAAGATATTGAGCAATATCTTTATCAACTATGGTTGATTGAGAATTATTTATTTTTTCTATTCGTTCAGCGTCAATATCTAAAATCTTAACTTCGTTGTCTTTAGCTAAAAGAACTGCAAGCGACATACCTACATACCCAGAACCAACTACCGTTATTTTTGTTTTCATGCTCAAGATATTTTAAATTTGAATTTTTTAAAAATTCTGTGATTAAGAAATTAATTAAAATTAAAATTTGTGTAGGTTAAGAATCACTTTTGTTCGCAATAGGCTGTCTGTCAAAAAAGTAGTGACGAATTAAGACGTACATTACGCTAAAAATTCCAGCAAGTAGAGTTGAAACTATAACAATTAAGGATCTTACAGGCCCTGATTTCTTGTCTGGAACAAATGGTGGTTCTAAAGGAATAAGAACGTAATCATCGTAGATACTAGCCATCATTTTTGTTTCAAGCTGATTTTCAATAAGCTTGCTAATAGATCTTTTTATCTCTACTTGGGGAGTTTGTGACAATTCTGTTTTTAAGTAAGCAAGAGCTTTAGTTGTGGTCTCAACATCTATCTCTCTATTTAAATTATTGGCCTCTTGAATAATGAGGCTCAAGAAGTCGTGAGCAAAGACTGGAGAGACATGTTCAATTTTTATTGATATTAAGCCTGTTATTTTATCTTTGATAATAGACAACATCTCAGCATACTCTCTGTGGGCCTCAAGATAAGAAGGGACAATATTGCCATTAGCTGGCGGTTCCCTCGTCCACGTTTTTGATTCCACATCATATATTTCAGGATCAAAAATTATCTTCTTAGATGAGGTGTCATAGCTTTCAGCAGCCATGATTGAGGGCAAGACATTATCAAATGTTATTAAATGTTTTGTAAATTCTCTTGATTGAATAATTTCTAAAACCTTAAAGACAGAAGAACCATCTCCAGATAGATCTACTCCAACTAGTGAAGCTACGCCGGAAAGATCTGATAATGAGCCTGAATCCTCTTGATCCCTAGCGATCAAAACGGTCTCTGAGGTGTAGTAGTTATTCATCATTAATGAAATGACTATGGAACTGAGGGAGATAATACCTGTAATAGCAAAAATGCGAATTTTATTTTCCCAGAGAACTGTGAAAAGCTCCTTTAAATCTATTTCGTCTTCAAAAACCTGATTTTGCTGATCTGTCATTTATTGTTCATCCTAATGAGTTCTTCCTTAAGTTTATCAAATTCTTAAGATATACGCTGAAGAAATAGAATGGTTAATTTCCTCCTTCTCTCTACGCCTTCGGGTGTAAGTAAATATAGATAACCTATCTTGTTATCGGATTTTCTAAAATTATCAACTTTGAGCATGCCTTTTCCAAGAAGGGCTTTGATAAGATAATTAATTTTCCCTAAACTCAATCCTAGATGATCTGCGATCTGTCGTTGAGTGAGTTTCGGATTTTCTTCTATTTTTCTTAGAACTTCTAATTCTTCCTCTGAGTTATCAATTCCTTTTTTCATAGCTACCGCAATGAACCCCCTTTTAGGTAATCCATTTTATTGATATTTTTATAAGTTCAAATAATGAACATGTATATAATATAGTATGTTCAGTTTTTGAACAAATGAAAGAATGCATTGTTTTAGAATTTAAATCTTTTTATTATTTCTTTCTGACCAATAATTTCTCTATCTACTTCTGCAATAACACTTGTATTGAGAAGCTTTAAAAGTAGTCTAACTCTATCTTTTGATTTATTTGACAGAAAAATAGCATCGATACCTGTAAACTGACCTTTTTTTATAGAAAGATTGTCCCCCTTTTTGTATTCTTCAATAGACACACCTTCTCTAAATGCATCAGACGAATCTATTCTCTCTTTTATAGCATCAATAATATTATTAGGAATAGGGGTAAATTTATCTGAAAACATCACTATTTTACTAACACCTCCAGTTGAATTAATTACCGTCCAATTGCCTTGATCAGGATTTATCTTTGTAAACAAATACCTTGGAAATACCGGAACTAATTTATTTTTATCACTACTTCTATTGGTAGATGGTATTAATGGCAAGAAGGTCTCGAATCCTTGGAGTTCTAGATTTTCAGCAACTTTATTTTCTTCTCTTGACTTTGTATGGACTAAGATCCAGATGTAGCCGTTTTCATCTTTGTTTTCAACTTTCATATCAAAGGTTTGGGATCTTAAGTATTGGTGCCCGGGGCCGGACTCGAACCGGCACGAAGTTGCCTTCGAGGGATTTTAAGTCCCTTGTGTCTACCAATTCCACCACCCGGGCTTTCATGCAATTTATGCATTGTAGAGAAATAAAAAAAATTTCATACAAAAATTGAGGCTGAGGTCGGAATCGAACCGGCGTAGACGGATTTGCAATCCGCTGCATAACCACTTTGCTACTCAGCCTTGGTGTGTATTCTAAATATCTATGAATAATAGACCAGCTATTTCATTAAGTTTCTATAAGTTTTTAAGTATCCATACATACTATGTACAGATACGTAAGCTGCTAACCAAAATGTAATAATAGTTAAAAGCCAGAATGGGTGTCCAAGGTTGGGGGAAATAATTAAAAATGATATAGCAAAAATCTGCAGGGTTGTTTTGCTTTTTGCCAATAAGGTGACTTTCACAGGATTAAAACCTTGATTTTCAGCTAAAAATTGTCTGAAAGATGAAATAACTATCTCTCTGATAACTATTACAAGAGAGGGTATTATTAGCAATACACTGCTTTCATAAGATACTAAATAAAATAGTGAAGTTATAATTAGCAGTTTATCAGCTACCAAATCTAATAAAGCTCCTAAACTGCTTGTTGACCCTGTTCTTCTTGCTAAATATCCATCCAAATGATCTGTAATACCTGCAATGATAAATAGCATTAGGGCTATCCAATTGAATGAACTAGATTCTGGTGAAGCTAAAATAAGAACTGGTATTATTAGAATTATTCTTAATATTGTTATGTAGTTTGCCATCTATATTAGTTATGTAATTGTTGATATATTGATTTTGCTGTAACTCTACCTATACCAGAAACCTCGCTTAAATCTTCTATACTTGCTCTCTTTATTTGCTCTAGAGAACCAAAGTAACGTAATAATAGTTTTTTTCTAACAGATCCCACTCCAGCTAACTTATCAAGCGAAGATTGTATGGAAGTTTTCCTCATTTTTTTCTTTTGCATTGTTATGCTGTACCTATGTGTTTCATCTCTTATCTCCTGAATAAATTGGTGAGATATTGAGGTTTGATTGATGGTGACGCTTTCTCCGTTAGAAAAATGGATAGTGTCAAAGGTAGCTTTTCTTCTAACGCCCTTTGAAATTGAAATAGCATTGATATTCTTAATACCTAGAGCTTCTAATGCTTGGAGAACCTTATTTAGGTGGGTTTTTCCTCCATCAACAACAATAAGGTCTGGCAACTCCCTTGTTTTAACTCCTGAGAACCTCCTTTCTATTAATTCGACCATAGACCCAATATCATTGCCCCAATTGGGCTTACTAATATTATATATTCTATATAAATTACTAGCCTTTCCTTCCCTTGTATACGCAACGCAACCTGCTACAACATTTTTTCCTGCATGATGACTGATATCATAAGACTCGATTAGAGTTAGATCTTTTTGTAATTGCATTTCCTGACTTAATTCCTTGAATTTAATTCCAATACCCTTATCAAACTGATTCCTTTTTAAAATATACTCAGTGTTTGCTTTACATGCATCCAAGAGACCTCTATCTTTTTTTCCAGGTTTAGTGATGATCGATATTTTACGAGAAAACTTAGTAGATAAGGCTTCTTCCAATAGAGCCTTGTTCTCTAATTTTTGATTAAGCACAAGAAAATCTGGACAGTCTTTGTTATTCAAATATTTTTGAGTTATAAAATTACCTAAAACATCTGTCTCGTCAAATCCCTCTATCTGCAAATAGTTTTTATGCCCCGTAACCCACCCCTGATTAACCGAAGTCACTCCAACTTTTACCTTAGTAGAGGAGGACGATATATAGATAGCATCTCTACTTTTAGTAAAACCTGCAATACTTTGAGATCTTTGTATATCTCTTAAAGCAGAAATTCTATCCCTGTATATTGCTGCCTTTTCATAATCTTTAGTTCGAGAAAACTGATCCATTGATGTATAGAAATTATTAATCAAATCTTCAGATTTTCCTTCCAGTAATAATTCTGCTCTTTTAACTTCTAATAAATATTCATTTTTATTTATAAGCCCAATACATGGAGCAGAACATCTTCCGATTTCATACTGGAGACATGGTCTAGTTCTATTTTTAAAGTACGCATCGGAACAATTTCTTAATTTAAAAGTTTTTTGGATAAGCTTTAGTGCATCTCTGACAGCATAAGAATTAGGAAAAGGACCAAAAAACTTTCCATTCTCTAATTTTTTTCCTAAAAAGGATTTAG
>JAYNUL010000118.1:0-5523 GCA_038281125.1 Fidelibacterota bacterium
GTATTAGTCGTCGCTTGTGTACCATCTTCGGCAAAAAAAGTAGATAATTCTAAGAAACAAAACGACAAGCCTAAAGTCAGTGAAGCAAAGAAAATTCCTTCAAAGAAGAACGTACGAAAAAATTTAAAAGAAGAGAGACCTGCAAAGACTACTAAGAGAGATGAGGAAACCAAAACTGAAGCAGTAAAAAAAGAAGTTAAAGAATCCAAGAAAGATGCTCAAATTTCAAAAGAACCCAGAGAAATAAAAGTTAATCAAGAAAATATAAAGGGTTCTAATAAGAATAAGGAAGAAAAGACAGCTAAGAAATTGCCTCAAGATTCAAATGAGATAACTTCAAAAGAATCTCCTAAGGAAGAAATAAATCAAAAAGAAATGAAGGCCAAGGACTGGGGAAGAGCTTCTAATGATCCAAGGAACAAAAATTAATTTTTTAATTTATTAATATAGCTTTCTATCAATTGACCAGAAATGGAAATATTTCCGGTGGGAACTTGGGGTAGATTCTCAAAGTGAAACCAATCAGCATTATCTATCTCGACACCATCAGGTTTGATTTCTCCCTCTGAGTATTCTGCGTGATATCCAAGCATTAATTGACTAGGAAAAGGCCAAGACTGGCTTCCAAAATACTCTATGTTCTTCACTTTAACTTTAACTTCTTCAAATATTTCTCTATGTATTGCATCTTCAGCAGACTCTCCCGCTTCAATAAAACCAGCAAGAGTACTGTAAAAATTACCTGGAAAATTTTTATTATGAGCAAGTAAAATATTTTCGCCATTAGTTACAAGAACAATGATGCACGGGGATATTTTTGGATAGATCAATATATTGTTGCAATCACAATACATTGCTCTTTCCGTTTCATGCCCCTTCATCTTTGAACCGCATACACCACAAAACTTATTATTACTTTTCCAATCGGTAAGCTGAAGAGATCTAGAGCATACAGAAAATAAAGCATCTGGCATTCTACCCAATAAAGTTCTTAGCGGTGCTAACATGGCCTGGTCAGAAAAAAGGCTATCTGGAGTTAATTCTCTGATAAAACAGGGTTTATCATTTAAGAATCCCAAGAATTGTTTATCAATGAATTCCATTTCAGACCATTTAAGGTCATCATCTTCAAAAATTAAAATCTCAGATTGTTTAGAAGTTAAAAACTCCTGGTTCCTTATGATTATAGAAAGACTGGATTCTGAAGAATTATTGATATTTTCTGGAACAAAGATGAATTGATTATTAAGAGAAATCATTATTTAAGTTTAAGCCATTAAACAATTGTTTAATATAAATTATTAAGTGTGAAGGTAGAAATTCTTTCTTTAGCCTAAGTTGTACTCATTCAGATTTAAAAAAACCTTTCCAGTATTTATGACTACGATCATAACATCGTTATAATTGACAATAATTGAAAATGAACGATTTAGATAATATACAACATAAATTTTGTATTGCCCCAATGATGGATAAAACTGATCGTCATTGCAGATACTTTCATCGTTTGATGTCGAATAGAGCTTTTCTATATACTGAGATGCTTCATTCAAATGCAGTTATCAGGGGCAATAAAGAACGCCTATTAAAATATAATCCTAGAGAACATCCTTTAGCCATCCAACTTGGCGGTTGTGATCCCGTTCAGCTCGGTGAAGCTTCTGCAATATCTGAAGAATTTGGATATACGGAAGTTAATTTGAATGTGGGTTGTCCAAGTTCAAAAGTTCAAAAAGGAAAGTTTGGAGCTGTGTTGATGAAGGAGCCTAAATTAGTTGCTAGTTGTATAAACCAAATGAAAAAGTCTACAAATATCCCTATAACAGTAAAATGCAGGATAGGTGTTGATAATATGAATACCGACAAACATCTTGATCATTTTGTTGAAGAAGTAAGTTTTGCTGGATGCGATACTTTTATAATACACGCAAGAAAGGCATGGCTAAACGGATTAAGTCCAAAAGATAATAGAGAAATTCCACCTTTAGACTATCAAAGAGTTTATAAACTAAAAGATTCTTTTCCTAATATTAACTTTGTAATTAATGGCGGTATTAACTCTATCAACGAGAGTATCAAACATTTGCAATACGTAGATGGGGTGATGATTGGAAGAGAGGCATATGATAATCCACTTCTCTTAACTGAAGTTGACTCTAGAATATTCTGTGATGAAAAAACTGTTATCAGCAGGTCAGATATTCTCAGAAAACTATTTCCATATTTGAAAGAAGAAGTCGAGCAAGGAACGAAAATTTCACACATTACTAGACATTTAATGGGACTATTCAGAGGTTTTAACGGTGCGAAAAATCTAAGAAAGCTTCTGATGTCAGTAAATGATCAAATAAACCCTTTAGAGAATTTTGAATCTCTACTAAAAAAAGAAATGATATGATAAAAAAAATAAAAGATTTATTGGCTAACTTTTCAAATACAGAGGAAGTCGAAGAATCTTCTTCGCCAGATAAACTAGATCAAGCTTGCGCTGCTTTACTTGTCGAAATAGCTTTTGCCGATAAGATATTCGATAACACAGAGAAAGAGTTATTAAAGGAATCATTGTTAAAATCTTACAATCTCGAAGAAGAAGTCGTAGACGGAATAATAGACGATGCTAAAAATACAGTAGCTGAGAGTACGTCACTTTATGAATACACAAGGACAGTAAACGACCAATTTGATTATGAGAACAAATTAAACTTATTAGAAAATCTTTGGAAAGTTGCGTACGCAGATAATAATTTAGATAAATACGAAGAGCATTTAATCAGAAAAATTTCAGATCTAATCCATATAGATCATGGTGACTATATCAATATCAAGCTGAGAGTGAGAGGAGATTAATTAAAGTCGTCAAATTGATCAAAGTCGTCGAATTCATCTTCAACTTCTCCATCATTTATTTCATAAACCCTACTCTGTAGATAGGCATCCCTATAAAAAAGATATTCATCCCCTATTACGATACTTTCAAGACCTAGATAACGAGCACGAGTATCAACTAAATCAATAGCAGTTAAAGAGTAACCGGTTCTATCATGATCAATTAACCATAAGGGTGTTAGAAAAGAATCTGGGATCATGGCGAGCGTATCACGCATAGTACTAGGACCCAGCCCAGGCAAGACCAAATAAAATCCTTCAGGTACACCCCAAACAGCTAACGTTTGACCAAAGTCTTCATCAAGTTTAACAAGACCGAGATGTGATGCTACATCCACAAAACCCGCTAAACCGACAGAGGAATTTAAAGTAAATCTTAAAAAATCAGACATACCCGCATTAAACTTACCTTGTAATATATTGTTTAAACCAATACTTAAATCTTCAATGTTATGAGTAAAGTTAGTTATGCCTCTTTCAATGAAATCAGGAGTGATATTTTTATACAGTCTAGCAACTGGTGAGGCGACTTGTTTATCTAGTGTTTGATTGAAGTTATGAGTTTTCTCGTTGATATTTTGATATGGGTCGACATCAGCAAAAGTTGAAGAAGATAAAAAGCATATAGATACCAATAGAAAGAGCAGAGTCTTTTTCATTTAATTATATTTATCTGAGGTATTCCAGTAGATTTCTTTTCCTTAAGGTTTTTTATTGATGTCGTCAATTTGTCGGATATTTTAGCAAATTCTTTCTGCAAAAGCGGATTATTTTGAATATTAGAATCCTCGTCAAGTTCTACCAGTGGAAGTTGAGCCAAAAGATCAAGAGAATATTCCTTAGATAAATCTTTGCCTCCATCTTTACCAAATAAATAGTAACGTTTTTCAGAATCATCAGGCTGGAACCAACTCATATTCTCAATTAAACCTGATATTGGAACATCAAGTTTATTAATCATCTCAATACCCTTTTTACAATCAGAGATTGCAACTTTTTGTGGAGTTGTGACCACAATTGCTGATGTTAAAGGAATTCTTTGTAGTAAGGTTAGTTGCACATCACCAGTACCTGGAGGAGTGTCTACAACTAAAAAATCTAATTCACCCCATTCTGTTTGTGAAAGTAGTTGCATTACAGCTCCACTCACCATTGGTCCTCTCCATATGACAGGCATTTTTTCGTCTGAAATAAGTCCCATGGATATAAACTTAATTCCTTCTTTTTGTAATGGTTCTATAATCTTATCCTGAGTAAGTTTTAGTTCTCCTGCTGCAGAATTAAGCATAACTGGCTGAGATGGCCCATAAATATCGGCATCAACAAGTCCAACTTTAAAACCTTTTTCTTTAAGAGCTAAAGCAATCTGAAGTGAAATTGCTGACTTCCCTACTCCACCTTTTGCTGAGAAAATACCAATAATATTTTTAACCTTTCTAAGTGTCTCAGGAATTCTTAATTTATTATCAGGTTGTGCCATATTTTCTTAAAAGAGATGTTGTTTAAGTAGGTTATAATTGCCAAATAAACTTTATTTTAACCCTACAATGACTCAAGTTTCTGAAAAAAGATCAATTTTAGTTACTAGTGCCCTGCCTTATGCTAATGCCCCCTTGCATCTGGGACATATCTTAGAACATACACAGACAGATATTTGGGTTAGATATCAAAGACTTTTAGGCAATGAATGCATCTATGTTTGTGCTGATGATGCCCACGGTACACCTATCATGCTCAAAGCAGAAGAACTTAATATCACTCCTGAAAATCTTATTGAGAATATATTCAAAGTACATAAATCTACATTTGAAGACTATAGAATTTCACACGACAACTTTCACACAACGCATAGTGAAGAAAATAGAATATTATCAGAGAGAATCTTTAATTCTTTACAAGAAAAAGGTTTGATTAAAAAAAGGAAAATAAATCAACTTTTTGACACAACAAAGAAAATGTTTCTTTCTGATAGATATGTCAAAGGTGATTGCCCTATTTGTAATGCAAAAGATCAGTATGGCGATAACTGTGAAAAATGCAGCGCTACTTACGAAGCAGTAGAATTATTAAATCCTGAATCAGTTATAACAGAGTCTCAGCCAATTATTAAAGAATCGGATCACCTCTTTTTTCAGCTTAGTGCCCTTAAAGAAGGGATAATTGAGTGGTTGAACAATTCAAAAATACAAGATCCAGTAAGAAATAAGCTCAATGAATGGCTCGAAGCAGACTTAAGAGATTGGGATATAAGCAGAGATAGTCCTTATTTCGGATTTGAAATACCCAATTATCCAGATAAGTTTTTTTATGTTTGGTTGGATGCTCCCATAGGTTATCTAGCTAGTCATTTAAATTATCTGAAAAAAAATGATCAAGAATCAAGATTTGAAGAGTTTTGGAATACAAAATCAGAAAGCGAAGTATTTCATTTCATAGGCAAAGACATAGTGTACTTTCACACTCTATTCTTTCCTGTAATGCTATCAGAATCAGACCTAAAAACACCTGACGGTGTTTTTGTTCATGGATTCCTAACTTTGAATGGTAACAAGATGTCCAAATCAAGAGGAAACTTCATTTCAGCTGAAAATTATATTAATACATTAGATGCAGATTACTTGCGTTACTTTTTTGCTT
>JAYNUL010000119.1:0-5420 GCA_038281125.1 Fidelibacterota bacterium
CTTTTAATCTAGCTTAATAGAATAGGCCTGAAATCATTAGAAATCTACGTGCTCTTCATTGAATAGGTCGCCCGTGTAAATTAATTCTGTGAATTGAAATGACCAAATCAATAACTTGGTTAAAATTCACCATTTCATTCCCGAAATAATACCGGTTTATTAGTTGCGAAAACAATCCCAATGTTATGTCGCAATCCATTAGGTCAGATCAAGAGTTAAAAAAGGCAGTAGAAAAAGCCAGTGAATTACTTCAGTCTATAACGGATTATATAGGACCTGATGATCCTGATAAGTATGATTCGGGAGAATTTGTTTTACAGTTTCCCAGAAGATACCTGCGTAGAGTGGCAGAATTGAAATCTACTTTTCCAGAGCTGGGTAATCCAACAATGGCATCAAATATCGCCTACTCATTGCAACTCACCGACTTTTATACATGGCATCTGAATAGGACGGATATAGACCTTACGTTAAAGCAAATGATTATTAAAAGTGGAGTGGTTACCTACTGTAGTGTGATGGAAGGCCTGTTACATACATCAAGGTTTAGGGCTTGCAACGTTAAGGGGAAGTTCCATGAAAAGCAAAAGAAGTTCATTAAAGCGGGTCTGTTGAACGAGGGACTTAGTGAAAAGCTCAGTTGGTTGTGGAATAGAAGGCAAGGGGTTCACCTCTATCTTCCTGAAAGAGCAGAATATAATGAGTATAGCTATGATGACCTTAATAAATCAGCTTGGGTAGTTAGGGCTTTAATGGACCACATGATTAGTTGGGAATAAAAAATCCCATTGGACAAATTGGTGAAATATCATCAATTTTCTTTTTGAAAGTCTTCGCAGTTTAGCCGGACGTACATCAAGCAATAAGCCAAAAAAATAATTAACAAGCCATGAAAAAACACTGTGTGAAGTTTCTAACATGGTCATTAGCATTGTTCAATTTGTTCAGTGCTAAAGTCCATGCCCAATCCCCGGCGGGTGTTCCGAATCCGACTTTTTGGTTTGAAAACACGATAGAACCTAAAGCTATGTTACAAGGGGTTGGTATCGTTGGAAATCACTTTGTGGATTCTCCGGAACACTTTTTTAATGAACTTGAACAGTATCAAACAGAAAGTAGCGACGGCACGTGGTTTTGGGTGGTGACCCCAAGATTTTCTAGTTCGAACGGAGTCGAGTTTGCGCGATTCGGCGATGTAATCATAAACGACTACGGCATACAAGTGGGTAGCTCATGGTACAGCTACACCTATACTAAAGGCCGACCCATATTATTGCAAGCACATTACGGAGGCAGTAATGCGCATAAAGTGCACCAGAATCTACTTACAAAAAAGGGGGACAGTTCATTGTTTGATGTCGCCGAAGCTTTGTATTTCGATAGAATCCTCACGGAATTTGATCGTAGGCGTGTAGAGTCCTATTTGGGGTTGAAGTATTCCTTAAACGTAACCATTAATGCCACGGGACTATGGAAAGACTATCTAGCATCAGAGGGGGATAGTATTTGGGATAGCCAGACGGATAAGTACTTCAACCAGCAAATACTAGGTCTGGGCCACGACACTATCTCACGCTGGTATCAAGTACAAACGGCTACCAACGATAGCAATAAGCTGCTAATTGCCGTGGACTCGCTGACCTATTTGGGACATCAAGCCAGGGTTCCCTTGGCACCGGGGTCAAAGGCTGTGTTTTCATTGCGATCCAAAAGGAATTGGGGCATGCAAATTCCATGCGAGTCATATACGGGTAGTCCCGTGATTTGGGAAGGCTGGAAATTCAGATTGACCGATTGGGGAAATGTCAATACTCAATTTGCGGTGCAACTTGACGGAAACTTGGTGAGCTCTGGTGTTATGAATCCTATGGTCGTGCTCAGTAGTGACGGTACCTATGTCGAATTTCTACCCGTTTCACAAGTGGGCGGTTCTTACCGTTTCAACATTCCGTTAGACTCTATTGAAAATGAAGAAAACTATTACATCGCCATGGTGGATTCTGGTGTGGTGTGCAGTTCTCAAGTGATTTTCAAAACAGTGGATGAAATCTCTTGTGGTAATGCGAATGGGGGTTCATTGACTGCATTTGTATCCAGGAATTTGCTGCCTGCTAAAATGATTTTAAGAAATGATGAGGGGGTGGAGCAAGTTCAATCAATTTCGTCTTCAAGTTTTGAAGTCAGTGGACTATCGAAAGGAGGTTATGAATTGCACTTGTCAAATGCAAGTGGGTTGCTAGCGCTAAGTAGTTTTAAGCTAGGAATGGGGTGTACCTGCACAAGTAATTCTGAATGGTCAATAAAGGAGACTAGAGATAACATAAGTGTAGTCGCCGAGAATGTTTTAAAAGTTTTTCCTAACCCTGCCAAAGCAGGCAGTGAAGTTCACTTCGAATTAAAAGGGGACGAAAAGCTTGTTCGTTATTCAATTTATTCAGGGGACGGTCGATTAATTGCTCAGAATGAATCGTCTGACCCTAATTGGAGCTACAGGTTCCTTGTTTCAGGCACCTATACTGTTCAGTGTGAACTTGAGAACGGTACCCTTACAACACAGATCATCATCCAATAAACCGCTTACACCACTTAAGTTATGAAAAGTATCCAAACACTTCTCACTGCCATTCACGCCCAAAAGGTGCGCTTAAATAGATTCAGAACACCTTCGTTCGGGGGTGGATGCCTTAGCCACATCATATCCCGGGATGAACCCCTACAACTTCGTTATGGGGAATCCGATCATGGCGATTGATCCGGATGGTAATTTTTCTGCACCTCCGACAGATTTCGTGAATGCAGAAACGGGCCAATACCAACATGTAGAAGATGGTAGCAACGATATCGTAATAATTGGACCTGAACAATATAAATCTATATTGGCTATAACTATGAAAAAGACTTGGACACAAATCGATAGTGAAAGATATTTTAATATTATTGATGGAGGTGATAACTATGCTCAAAATGATTTTGGTGTGTATAAATTTCCTGAATCGGGAAGAGGATTTGATAGATATTCGACTAATTGGAATAATGAAAATTATTATACTAATGGAGTGCATCATACAGGTGACGGATATGCTAGTAGAGAAGGTTTTTTAGCGCTTTATAAAACTTTTGTCGAGTTCTATAATGAAACAGGTGTAACTTCTCACTACGGTGATATTTCAGCTTTCGATCCGCGTATTCAATTAGGTCATTCTACTCACTTCAGAGGATCGGCAGTAGATATTCACTATTTTGACAGTAATGGAAAAGAGTTGACACAAGACAATGCATATAGAAATGCAAGCGTCTCACGGGTAAATGCGTTCTTCTCAATAGCAGAAGCTAATGGGTTTACAAGTAATTATTCTTATGGAAATAGGTTTATACACAGTGGAAATACAAACCATTTTATGCATGACGATCATTTCCACATTGGGCTGCCAGATTCGAATAAATACTCCCGGAAAAATGTTAAATATGGTATGAAATCAAATGTCCCATTGCCATGAAAAGTAGAAATTTAATAGGTGCTTTGTTTGTTGTTACGATGACTATATTATTCTTAACAAGTACATCGCTTCCAATAACTAATTTAAAGAATAAATATGTTCAAAATGTGGTATTTGAAGCCTACACGGGTTTTAAAAAAATAGGTGATACTGTTATAATTAACATTAGTTGTGATAGCATACTGCATATACCTAAAATTTCTGATAACCCAGCTATTGAATTTAAACAGGCTGTACGGGACCGCAATTTACACGACTTAAGAGTATTGGTTTCTGAAAATGTTGCTAGGTTCGGTGATTATTCGTCGAATGATGAGATGTACAACCACTGGCATGCCCATGACATAAAATCTACATTCTGGGAATACTTGGATGGATGTCTAAAGCTGGATGGTGGGTACATAAGCGATTCGGTTTATATACTCCCAATGCTCGCTAATTTGCCCGAGAATCAAAAGTGTAATCTAGAATACACATTGGTTACCTTGTTGTCAGTGCAGGTGCATAGTGGTCCTAATCTCAATTCTTCTGTTTTGTCTGAAATACCTATGCATAGAATCCTATATTATTCTCCAAATATGAGTGTGATTCCCTATGAAAATTACGATAGTATGATCTATCCGTCTATTGAACAGTTTGATGATGAAGTATGGTATTATTTATCCGAATACAATGGGTATGTTCAAAACAGGAATGTAATAGATATATATTACACTCCGATTATGTATTTTGAAAGAAGTGAATCAGGTCAATGGCTGTTGTCCGACATGATTAATATTTATTGAAATAACACCCATCTCACTATGGATTCAACCAGGAGGGATCGCTGAAGAGTTTGCGAAATCATCGAATGTTTCTGTTATAGCTTATTCACCGTAGACATTTTTAAGCCCCGCAGCGCAAAGTTTGTTAAGCCTACTGACTAGTAGGCTTGTTTTTAAGCAATGATTTTCACAGAAATATCGGAGGATCTATTTTGGATCAGCGGATTTTTCTAGGGAGTGAGAGTATTTAAGCAAAGAATTTTTGGAGCCTATTGAAGAAGTACTTGGTGTCTGTAGCCCCTCTGAGGTTGGCTCTAAAGAGTTTGATTTGAGTGTTTAGGGACTCTGCATGTGCATTGGTACTTCTGTTGTTGAAGAAGTTCAAGATGTTGTCCCAATGGTTGATCAGAGAGTCTGCCACAGACTGGAAGTATTGATTGCCGGATTCCTGTACTTTGTGTATCCATTTCATGAGTTCTTTGCCCAGCAGAATACGCGTGGACAATGGTCCAGAATACATCTCTCATGCTATGGCAGAATGGGCAGAAGAAAGAGGTATAGAGCTGAAGTTTATCCAACCAGGAAGCCCATACCAGAACGGATATGTAGAGCGCTTCAACAAGAGCTACCGCGAGGAAGTCTTAGATGCTTTCTCTTTTACGCGCATCAAAGAGGCGAATGCCCTGTCACAAGCCTGGGCATGGATCTATAACAATGAAAGACCGCACAAGTCATTGGTATACCAGCCGCCCATAACCTTTGCACAGCAGCGACTTCGGAGCTCCGCTCCTTCATCGCTGCTGCCCGACCAACAATACCAATGGAAAGCACTACTTTTAAGTGTTACTAATTAAGGTGAGCCTTCACGGCCACATAGTTCCCTTGGAAATCTATCCCCAAATCAGTATCTTAACCAAACGTTCAATAGCTCAGATTTTCCAGTATTGACCGGTCCACTTTGAGGGAGGAGGTCAAAAGAGAATATTGTTAATATTTATACCTGTCTGAAAAAGGGTAAGTCTACAAAAAAAAAGCTGCCACCCTTCAAGCACATGAAAGGTGGCAGATAGAGTTATGACTTACATTTCCTTCAAGTAAATCTCATTATTCATTCAGCTTTATAGAATGGAATCAGTAATCTCATAAATGTATGTGTAGC
>JAYNUL010000120.1:0-5406 GCA_038281125.1 Fidelibacterota bacterium
ATTAAAGATTTAACAGGTGGAGAATTAGTTTCTGATGCGATAGATGTTTATCCTAAGAAGATAAATAAGAAAAAAGTTGAAATGAGAAAAGAAGAGCTAGAATTAGTTTTAGGCCTTAGGATTGATAATGAAACAATTAGTAGAATATTTAATGATTTGGGTATTCAAAATGAATTTAAAAAGGATACTTGGACATGCTTGATACCTACCTACAGGCCAGATATTTCTAGAGAAATAGATTTAATTGAAGAGATTGCTAGAATTTATGGATTTGAAAATATTCCCCCAGACTACTCCTTAAACGGAACGTTTAGGTTTGATAATCCTGATCCTGAAAGAATTTTACAAGATATACGCCAGACTTTAGTGGGTCTTGGGTTTCATCAGGTATATTCTAATTCATTGCAAAGTGAAAAAGAAGCAGGCCTTACCAATTATGAGCCAGTTGGAATGATGAACCCTTTGAATAAAGAAATGGGGTTTCTTCGAACCTCTTTGATCCCTGGATTGATAAAGGCAGCAGACATGAATATCAAAAATTCAACCAGTCAGTTTAGAATTTTTGAACTTGGGCATGTGCATTTCAAGGATGACTCTTCATTGAATGGCGTGGATGAGAGAAAAATATTATCAGGATTGGCTATCGGAGATATTATAGGTGAAAATGTCCATTCAGGTTCTGAAGAAGAAGATTTATTTTCAGTCAAAGGTTTACTCTCATCCTTATTTGAAAAAAAACTATCTATGAGAATGGAATTAGAGGTTGATGATGAGGATTCAGGCTTTGAGCTTAGTCGCTCAATTAGGTTGAATAAACAAAAGGTAGGCAGATTGGGTAGAATTTCTAAAGATTGGATTGATTCAATGAGCCTGGACCTAGAAAAAGCATATGGATTTGAAATTGATCTAGAACCAATAAAGCACATGTTAGATAAAAGAAAGACTTTTAAAAAGATTATACCCTATCCAAAAGTTATAAGAGATTTAAATCTTGTTATCCCTAAAGAACAGGAGGTGGGTTCAATTCTGGAAATCTTTCATAAATATGGAAAAAAACTTATCACTCAATCTGAAGCCGTTAACGTGTTTGAGGATGAGGAAACTATTGGAGATGGACTTAAAAGTGTTACTTTTTCCTTAATTTTTCAAGATCCTTCAAAAACACTTGAAGATAAGGATGTAAATCCTATTATTGATGAAATTATACGTGTTGCTGAAAAGACCTTTGATGCTAAATTAAGAGTATGAAAGATACATCATTACTAAATGAACTTGAATTAAAAATAAAAGAGCTAGTGTCATCACTGGAGCGAGAGCGTGAAAAGAATGCAAAGTCTGAAAAAGCTGTTCATGAATCACAAAAGCTTTCTTTAATAGAGGAGAAAGTGAAGAGCTTAATTAATCTCATCGATCAAATGGAGAAACAATAATATGCCAGAAGAAAGTAATCAGGTCAAGATTTCTATTTTTGGACAAGAGTATTCAGTAAAAGCACCTGCTGACGAAACATATATTAAAAAAATCGCAGAATACCTAGATGGAAAAATGAGAGAAGTACAGTCTGGGTTTTCTACCACTCAGTCCTCAACAAGGATTGCTATCCTCGCAGGAATGAATATTACTGACGAATTGTTCACGGCAAAACAATCTGGTGAGTCTGACAGTTCAGAGGCAGAAGAGAAAATTTCATCGCTTATTGAGCTAATAGACGATTCTCTTTAACAAATCACGCCCGCATATATGACAGATCCATTGATCCTATCGGGGAAAGAGGTTAGTGCCTCAATTTATGATTCCCTTGATCAAAAAATAAAATCTCTAAGAAAAAATAATATCACACCTGGACTGGCAGTTGTACTGGTCGGCGAGGATTCTGCTTCTCAGGTATACGTTCGATCAAAAACAAAAACATTCAATAAACTAAGCTTATTTACAAAAACATATCGCCTTCCATCAGCTTCTTCAGAAAGAGAACTTCTAGAGCTAATAGATGATCTAAATAAGAATAATTTATTTCACGGTATTCTTGTTCAACTCCCTCTGCCAAATCATATTGACTCAGATAAAGTAATTAACAGAATTTTACCCTCAAAAGATGTTGATGGTTTTCATCCAGAGAATGCAGGCCTATTATCTATAGGGAAACCACGTTTTATCCCATGTACCCCAAAAGGTATTATGGAGATATTAAAATACTATAAAATTAAGCTAGATGGAAAACACGTAGTTGTTGTTGGAAGAAGCAATATAGTAGGTCGCCCAATATCGATACTGACAAGCTTAAAAGGTGAAAGTTCGAATGGTACAACAACAATATGCCACTCTGGAACTAAAGATATTGGAAATCATACAAAATCTGCCGATGTTGTCATTGTAGCTCTTGGTGTACCAGGGTTTCTAAAAGAAAACATGATAAAAAAAGGTGCTGTAGTAATAGATGTTGGCATTAATAGAGTTGATGACACTTCAGAAAAAGGCTACAGGTTGGTAGGAGATGTAGACTGGGAAGGAATCTACAACAAAGCAGCTGCTATCACACCCGTTCCAGGTGGAGTAGGTCCCATGACTATAGCTATGCTGGTACAAAACACCGTTGAAGCAGCCGAATATCAAGAAAAGTGAGATCAGTGCAAAAGAAAATAAATTCTAATTTTATCCCATGATCTTTTGACTGGAATAAGTCATGGGTGATCTATACGCGGTTATTACGGCAGTTTGCTGGTCATCGGCTGTAATCCTACTTGATATTTCCACTAAAAATTTTACGGCTATCCAATTAAATGTCTTGAAAAACTTTATTGGTGTTTTTGGCTTTATTTTAACAATAATTCTTTTTTCCATTCCCTCACCTAATTTTTCTCAACAAGATATTTTCACGCTAGCATTAAGCGGGTTCCTTGGAATATTAATTGCTGATGGTTTGTTTCTAGAATCTCTAAGGAGATTAGGTTCAGGTATATCTGCAGTGGTATCTACTATATATACACCGACAGTTTTTATCATTGCCTATATTCTTTTTAACGAAACCATTAACCTGCACTCTTATATTGGCGGAGTCTTAGTACTTGGAGGAATCACAATAAGTGTTTTTCAGCCACCGAAAACTATTAAAAAAAGGGATCTATATATTGGTATCCTTTTTGGAATAATGGCAAACATTTTAACCGCATATTCTGTCCTAATTATAAAGCCAATTATGAAAAACAATTCTGTGATCTATATTGCCTTGTACAGATTTAGCATTGGCTTCATTTTTGGAATTTTAATAAACATTTTAAAAAGTGGAATTAAACAAGTTATTCAAAAATTTAAACAAGGATTAACAAACCAATACGTAATCCTTGGGGCCTTTCTAGGAACCTATCTTTCAGTGATTTTTTGGCTTGCAGGATATAAGTACACCCTTGCAGGGAGGGCAGCAATATATAACCAGCTTTCTACAGTATTTATAATTATTTTAGCAAGAGTTTTCTTAAAAGAACCCATGACCTCTAAAAAGATTATTGGAGTCTCCCTGGCAATCTTTGGTGCAATGATTGTAAGCATTTCTAAATGACTCTAATCTTGGAAATCAATTTCATTCAGAAAGACGCTTACTTTCAAAATCTTTTAACTCTTCTTTCTCCCATTTTTCTAGTGAGTCCAACACATCTTTCCTGATTTCTGTACTTTTACCACTGTGCTTATCTAAATATGGACACATAAGACATCCATTGCCACAACATTTACCCTGCTTAATAAGAAATACTTTTGATAGCATAATATTTTTTTGAATTTAATTTTAAGGAATAAATACTTGTTGTCATTTTTAAAATGTGTAGTTGTGTCGTTAAGTTTTATTATAATAATTGTCGAGAAAAATATGAAAAAATATCTTATTCTATTAGTCTTAATGTTAAATATTGGTTTGGTATACCCACATTGTCAGGTTCCTTGCGGTATTTATGATGATGCAGTACGCATTGTTACGGTTAAAGAAGATTTTGCAACCGTATCCAAAGCAATGAGCGAGATTAAATCGTTATCAGCAGAAAGTGATCCACTGTCTTTTAATCAACTGAATAGATGGATAATGACAAAGGAGGAGCACGCTAATAATATTCAAAGAGTTGTCTCAGATTACTTTTTAACTCAGCGCATAAAAAGTAAAAATAAAAACTACGATAAGCAATTGAGACTTCTTCATGAACTTTTAGTTAGTGCAATGAAGTGTAAGCAGACTGTTGATTCCCAAAATGTTGATAAGGGTTTGAAATCACTAGACAAATTTGTAAATGTTTACTTTGATGATCATGGAAAAGAGCATCTCAAGAAAATGAGCGAATAAATTATCATGAAAAAGGCAGTAGTTATTGGAGGCACAGGCGCTACCGGAAGACAATTAATCCAGCAGCTGATAAACAGTGATGATTTTCAAACAGTAATCTCTATAGGACGGAGGTCGGTTCTCGATGGAAATTCACATTCAAAGGTTTCAGACATCATAATAGATTCTTTTAGCATGTTAAAAGAAACTGAGGATGCGTGGAAAGAGAGTGATGTATTTTTTAATTGTATAGGTACAACCAGACAAAAGGCAGGCGGAGCAAAGCAGTTTGTTGATATAGAATTAGGTATTTCTAGAATGGCTGCAACCATGGCTTCTGAAGCCAATATTCCTCATGCTTCTGTCATATCAGCAAGTGGTGCAAATCATAAAGCTTGGGCTGCAGACTGGATACATCCACTCCTTTATACCAAAACAATCGGCCAAAAAGAACAAACGGTGATTACGGAAAACAAATTCAAGAGGGTTTCTATTTTTCGACCAGGTATGCTCATCAGGTTGATGGATAGTGCCCAATGGTATGATAGTCTTATCAAAACAATGGGAATAGGTTTAAGAGTTGATATCCTATCACAAGCAATGATGAATGATTCACTAATTCCTAACAAAAACGATCAAAATTTCAGTGTTAATTATATTATAGGTAACAAAGAGATAACCGAGTTAGCAAGAAAAAAATAATTGTTAACCATTTTATGTTTGTTCCTTATTGGTTCATTACCTTACCTTTGAGCGTTATGAGCGTTTTAATTATAAACAATAAGGAGAAAACAATGAGAATATTATTGTTATCAATTCTAACTTCACTTGTATTTGCTCAAACCGCACAGGTTCAAATTGTGCACAACTCACCATCACCTACGGTTGATATCTATGTTGATGGTGTAGTTGCACTTGAAGATGTCGCATATAGAGCCAGTACAGGTTTAGTTGACTTACCTATTAACACCGAAGTGGGGATTGCGCCGGCGGATGGTGAGGTAATAGCTACTTTCCCTTTTCAACTAACAGAAAATGACAAGTATGTTGTTGTCGCATCGGGAATTGTTGGAGATGAAACCCACCCATTTAACTTATTG
>JAYNUL010000121.1:0-1103 GCA_038281125.1 Fidelibacterota bacterium
AAAAAGCTAAAAATTCCTTATTTTTAGCATACGTACGTATACACAAAGGGGAAAATATGAAGAAAAAGTCTATATTTGGACTTCTTCTTGTCTTGTCACTGCTTTTAGGAGCTTGTGGTAACAGTTTAGAAGGACAAGAAGTTATTTACTTTGGTGCCCCAGCTACTGATGGTCCTGACGGACAAGCTATTCAGTCATCTTTTGACGCGTTTACAGAAGAAACTGGAATTATAGTTACATATGTCGGATCAGAAAACTTTGAGTCTGAGCTTTTAGCTCAAATCGAAGCTGGTAACCCACCAAATATTGCTCTCTGGCCACAACCTGGAACAGTAAGAGCACAAGCGGAAGCTGGAAATCTAATTCCTTTAGCAGATTTAGGAGTTGATTTAGAAGAGTATAGAGCTAACTTTTCACCATATCTTGTAGGGTTAGGTGAAGTAGATGGTGTTCCATATGGTGGAGCCCATGCAGTTAACTTGAAGAGTATCGTTTGGTACCAACCTGCTGAATTTGAATCAAGAGGTTACTCTGTACCTGATACATGGGATGAAATGATCGCATTAGCAGATCAAATTGTTGCTGATGGAATGACACCATTTTGTTTTGGAATGTACTCCAATGGTGCAACAGGCTGGTTAGCTACTGACTGGATGGAAGACATTATGCTTCGTACCGGTAATGGCACAACATCTTATGATCAATGGGTAAACCATGAACTTCCATTTAATGATCCAATCGTTAAAAATGCTGCGGGTTATTTAAGTCAAATTATGCATACTGACGGATATGTAGTCGGTGGTACAGATGCCATTGTTTCTACGTTCTTTGGAGATGCGCAAAATCCTATGTTTGAGAGAGATGGAAATGGTAATCCTGGTTGCTTTATGCACAGACAAGCATCATTTATACCTGGTTTTTGGCCAGAAGATGCTAAAGAGGGATTAGGAACAGAAACAACTTTCTTTCCATTCCCAGATATGGAAGTACCATCTGACACAGTGTTAGGTGCTGGAGATATGTGGGCAGTTCTTGTGAATGATGAAGCTACTCAAGCAGTGGTTGACTTTATGTTGTCTGAAAATTATTTTGATGCAATTGCA
>JAYNUL010000121.1:1203-5399 GCA_038281125.1 Fidelibacterota bacterium
TACTCAAGCAGTGGTTGACTTTATGTTGTCTGAAAATTATTTTGATGCAATTGCATCAGATAAAGCAGGTACAGGTTCTACTAGAATTAGTGCTCATATTGGGTTTGATACTTCAAAATACTGGAGTCCAACAACTCAAAAACAAGCTGAATTCTTAAAAGCTGCACTTGCAGCCAACGTTTTCAGATTTGATGGTTCCGATAATATGCCACCTGAAGTTGGCAGTGGAAGCTTCTGGAGTGAGATGACAGAATTGGCCGTACAGGGTCCAAGCTACATCGATACAGCTCTTGATAACATCGAAAAATCTTGGCCGTAAAAAGCTAAAAAATTAAAACTTAGCCACTCCTTAGGGAGTGGCTTTGTTTTATTCAATTAATAAATGGTAGAATTATAAAGATGTCAGTAAAAAGTGATTCAAATAAACTATTAAGTTTTGGAGTAAGAATTATTGCGTTTTCAATTTTTCCTCTAATATGGTTTTTATCGCAAGCAATATTATTTAGGGAAATAACCAATAGAATACCAAGATCATTGTTGATATTCTTAGCTATCGCAATTGGTTCTACTTTTATTTTTATCCTATATGCAGGTATGAACAAAATTATTTCTTATGCACCTAAGAGCTATCAAGAAGGTTTATATGGAGCAATGTTTGTTGGTCCTGCTATTTTTTTATTAGGACTTTTCCTTTTTTATCCAGCAATTAGAACAGTTTATTTGAGTTTTCGTGACAAATGGGGTGAAAATAGTGTAGGACTAGATAATTATGTTTGGGCAATTTCTGATAATGTAATGCAAGTCACAATTAGAAATCAGTTTATTTGGCTTATTGGTGTAGTGACTCTGGTAATTATGATCGGATTAATTGTTGCTTATGTGTCAGATAAACTTCAAAAAGGTGAAGCAGTATTTAAATCAATAATATTTTTGCCAATGGCAATTTCCGGTGTTGGTTCAAGTGCAATATTCAAATTTATTTATGCCTACAGACCTCCACCCTTAACACAAATAGGTTTTTTAAATGGACTACGAGTAACAGGGGGAACAGATAATAATGGCAAACCGTGTAAAAATAACATTATTGAGAATGGTGAAAAAATCGACTATGTAAATGATGGGTGTACGCAACCAATTGGCTGGCTTCAACAAAGAGATTTGACTAAATTCACTTCTTTTGAAAATGTAACACCTGACGATAGTTTTTTAAGCTGGTTAGTTAATTTTCCATTAAATACAGTTTTGTTGATGATAATAATGGTTTGGATGTATACAGGTTTCGCAATGATTGTATTCTCTGCTGCTATAAAAGCAGTCCCTTCAGAAATAACAGAAGCTGGAAGAATAGATGGTGCCTCTGAAGCTAGAATTTTTCTTTCAGTTATTATGCCTTATGTAAAATCAACAATAGTTGTTGTAGCAACATACTTGACCGTAACTGTTCTCAAAGCTTACGATATAGTTTTTGTTACAACAAGAGGTGATTTTGAAACCAATCTTCTTGCAGTAAAAATGATGGACGAGTTTTCAAAATTTCTACATTTTGGAAGAGCATCAACAGTATCAATTTTGATTTTTATATCTGTAGTCCCGATAATAGTTCTAAATATTTTTAGAAATAAGGAAGATGAAGCTTTATGACATATTCTCAAAAATGGTATGACAAGCCAATTAGTAAGCTCATTCTTATAACTATATCCTTAACTTGGATGTTTCCATATATTGGCTTTTTACTTAGTTCCTTTAGGGAGCCAGATGCCATAAAGCAAGCTGCTTGGTGGACTTCAATTTTTAGCGGACAAATATTTACAGAATTTACTCTTGAAAATTACACTGAAATTTTATTTGCAGAAGATTTATCAAGATCTTTTTTTAATTCATTTGCTGTAGTTATACCTTCAACTATTATTCCAATTACCATAGCTGCATTTGCTGCATACGCATTTGCATTTATAGATTTTAAAGGAAAAGATATCGCCTTTTTATTTGTTATTGCGATGATGATTGTACCTTTACAAATGTCACTAATTCCATTAGTAAGTCTTATGAATAAAGGTGCAATTTTATTTGGATTACCAATTATTCCTGAGCTAAAGATTACTGGAACATTTGTTTCGGTGTGGTTCGCACATACAGGATTTGGGTTGCCATTAGCTACTTTTCTCCTTAGAGATTTTATGATGGGTCTCCCAAGAAGTGTTATTGAGTCAGCAAAAATTGATGGAGCTTCCCACCTCACTACTTTTTACAGATTAGCATTGCCATTGTCGATAGCTGGTGTTGCAGCTTTTGCTACTTTCCAGTTCTTATGGGTCTACAATGACTTTCTAGTTGCAAATGTATTTCTAGGAATCAATCCAAGAAATCAGGTTATAACTTCTCACGTAGCTCAATTAACAGTTGGAAACTATGGAGAAGCTTGGCATTTAAGAACAGCTGGTGCTGTTGTTTCAATGGTTGTTCCATTAATTGTCTTTTTCAGTCTCCAAAGATTTTTTATTAGAGGATTAATCGGAGGAGCAGTAAAGGGTTGAAGCCCTACACTTTTCTGATTTTTTTATTTATAATATTTTGCTCCAGTGTATCAACATACTCTTACACAATTAAGTCTGATGAGAATATGGACTTTATAAATACAAACCTATCAATAAATACTGAAAGAATATCAAACACAAAATATAAAGTGACTATTCAATCTTTTCCAAAAAATAATAAAGATATTGTAAATTACAAATTAGTTTTTGATATGAAATTTAGAGATGATTATGAAAGTGATTTTGCCGGCGTATGCATAGGTCCATCTTGGGAAAATTATGGTCCTGGAGAATTTACCTTGAATTTAAGTGTTTCTAATAATTTTAAAAATGTTATTGTTGCTGAGCATAACTTAGCTGATGATGATGGATGCCAAAACTATTTTTACTACCTTCGTTTTTTAGAGATTACAACTGAACAAAGTAAATATTTAGTTGGTGTTGCAACAGATTATGCAGAAGAATACCCGGATGCTCCTCATGTTTGGAAGCTAAATAAGTTAAATCAAATAGAAGAAATTGGAAATAGTAATATAGAAAAATATAGTATTAATTTCGAACTGAGTAAATAAAATGAAAATAGGTCTTGATTGGGGAGGTACAAAACTAGAGGCTATAGCCTTGGATCCCGAAACCAACAAAGAACTTGTAAAAAATAGAATTGAGTCTCCAAAAGATGATTACCAAAAAATACTAGAAGCAGTTTGTGAATTAATAATTGACACTGCTGGCCAAACAAAAGACATAACAGTGGGTATTGGTATGCCCGGATCACTTCATCCAAAAACAGGGTTAGTACAGGTATCAAACACAAAAGCACTTGAAGGACAAAATGTAAAAAAAGATTTAGAAGAAAAGTTAGGTTTTGAAGTAAGGATAGCTAATGATGCAGATTGTCTTGCATTATCTGAAGCCATAGATGGTGCAGGAAAAGATTTCAATTCAGTATTTGCAGTTATTTTAGGAACTGGTGTTGGAGCAGGATATGTAGTGAATAAAAAACTTGTTATTGGTCCAAATAAGTTAACTGGCGAGTGGGGGCAAAATCCAATCCCAGGACCAATGGACGACTATGAAAAATCAATAAAAAGACATTGTGGGAGAATTGGGGCAATCGAGGTATTTTTATCTGGTCCAGGATTAGAGAGTTGGTATGAATTTAAAACTAAGTTTAAAAGATCGTCTAGAGAGGTAGTGGATCTATACAGGAGTGGGGACAAAGAAGCAAAAGAAATAATGAAAACCTACTTTGAAAGGACTGCAAGAGCTTTTAGTACTTTTGTCAACATTCTTGATCCTGATGTAATTGTTTGTGGAGGCGGTATGTCAGATATAGATGAGCTTTATACTGAAGTCCCTAATAACATCATTTCATATCTTGCTTCTGACATATTCCTAACTCCAATAGTAAAAGCTGAACACGGTTCTTCAAGTGGAGTTAGAGGTGCAGCACATTTATGGTAAGTAGAAAATTTTTATTAATATTTATGTTTATAACAATAGCTTTTTCTATCGTTGCTTATCAGCCAATTGATGTTGTTATTGCTGGCCCGCAAATGACTGATCTAGAAAAATTTGAATTAGAGTTAAAAAATATTGAAGACTCTACTGGTATAAAAATAAAATATGAAACATACTCTGACATAGAGACTTATTTAATTG
>JAYNUL010000122.1:0-3499 GCA_038281125.1 Fidelibacterota bacterium
TCTAGCCGCAAAAAATTGCTCTACAATGTGTGAGAGGCCACAAACAAAAAACCAAACCAAGCTTGAGGTGATGTATTTTTAATCTAATGTAATTTCTGATTCAAGCTTTTTGAGCATTGATGACAAACTTTCTTTTAATTCAGTATAGGGTATGTCCAACATTATTTGATTATGCCGCATACAAATAAAAAATAAGTTATTTGGATTGACAATTTGTTCGGGAAATTCCTTGCTAACTGGCGTTTTATGACCAATTGAAAGCTAATTAAATAAGATTTTGTACCCGACTTCTTCATCATATACAAAGAAAGAATTTTCATTATTAGGAACAATCAATCTGCCTAATGTGTCTTTTTGCAATTCTCTAATATTATATGCTTTTGGTTCTAAATCCATTGCATAGTCTTTTCGTGAATATTTAAAAACGCTACCAGTCCCAATATCTACAAGCCAACCTACAAAACCACCAAAATTTAATATTGCAATAGCATTGAACTCTTTTTGTAAAATAAATCTTCTATCTTCATATCCTTCCAACTGCATTAGGACTTCTTTATCACTAAAACCGGGTCGCTTTAATGTAAGAGTAGCAGGCGTTTTTCCAACTTTCAATCCATCAATTAAAATTTTAGCGCCTTCTGGGTCAGAGTCAAAATAAACCATATCAGTTGAGCCTGTTAATATTGTGGCACAACCATTAATGAAAACCGATATAACTACAATAGATAGTAAGATAATTTTTTTCATAGAATTCTCCTTTTTCAAATCTAACAATCATCCCACAAAGAGGAAACGGACTTTCTTTGGTATATTAATTTTTTGCACTTAAGGACTTTCTTGGACTATAATTAAACTACCTAAAACACATTCCTATGGCACTCTCATAGCGAATGGACTTTGTTTGGACTTTATAGTGGGAGAGTTATGTGTATAAAGAGGAGGAACACGTGACTAATGAATATTAAACTTGATAATTTCTTAGATTTTTAAAAAAAGACTAAAAGAGTAATTAATAAAAAAAAAGCCTCAATGAAGAGGCTTTTTTGTAGATGATAATTTAATTACCTATATTTCTGTATTCTTCTTTTTTGAACCACTACAGGAGCCATATTCTTTTTTGGTAGCACTTGCCTGTTCAATTGAGTAACCAGTATTACTTTTAAGATTTCTGATTATATCATCACGATTTACTTTTTTATCATCGTATGTAACAGTTGCTACACCTTTA
Organism: Fidelibacterota bacterium; assembly: GCA_038281125.1. Classification (GTDB taxonomy): domain Bacteria; phylum Fidelibacterota; class Marinisomatia; order Marinisomatales; family UBA1611; genus NZWG01. The sequence continues at coordinate 1,229 of JAYNUL010000122.1, forward strand.
GCAAAGTCTACGTAAGACTCTTTAACACCATCAATTTTCTGAACAACAGAATTAACTTTTCCAGCACAGGAATAACTGCATTGCATCCCATCAACCTTAATTTTAGTGGTGTTTACTTCGGCAAAGATAGAAGAGACGAACAAGCCTGCGATTAATGCATATTTCATTTATAACTCCAATTATGTTATATATTAACTTAATCTAAAATATTTCAAAATTAAAATAGATTATAAGACGTAAACTTATTCTAGGTACAAATGCACTAATGTTTCAAAGTATTCTGGTGGCGAATGGACTTTGTTTGCACTTTATAGAGGGGGGCATATGTTTAAAAAATTAGAATATTTATTCTTCACCAAAACCACATTCGCCAACTTCTATTGAATCTTCAATTGCGGTGTTATCTTGACAACCTGTGGTAAGTAATCCAATAAATAGTAATAGTATGAGGTGTTTAATCATTTAATTTTGATTTAGTATTCACCATTCTCTAATTGGTATTTCCTTTTTCCTATTCATACCAAAATGGGAAAAGAATTTGATAGAATGAGAATGATTTTTTTTCTTTAATTGATAATTCCCACTCATTATCATTGATAAAGTATTGTTTATTACTTTTATTTGAAATGTCAGATAGAGAGCCCAAAATTAAACCTATGCCACCTCCAAACGTTGCTGCTATTGGGGTTATAATCATTCCTACAAAACTTTCTGAACCACCATCCCAATTTCCAACACTTGCTACATAGCCTCCTGCTGAAATAGCTCCTATCAATGTAAAAATGTAACGGGCTTTATTGGGTGTAATATTCCTATCGATTCGACTAATATTTTTCAACTCAATTTCAAAAGTTTGACCGTTTTCAAGTTCTTTTATTTTCACCTTTTCTCTTTTGATTTCATTGATTTCTACCAACATTTCCTGTTCGACAGAATCTTTGAAGAACATCACTACTTTCTCGCCAATATTCACTAATTCTGTTTTTTGTCCATTATATAAAATTAGACCAACGCCTACAGTAGAATTTCCATTTTTCTGCCCAAAAGCCAACCCAATGAATAGTAGTAGTGTGAATTTTTTAGTCATTCTTTACTGAACCGTCTTCGTTCCATTTCATAAATACTCCGAATGGTTTTTTATCCTTGAATGTTACTTCTAGTTGTTTCTGTCCATTGTCATACCATTGGTTTACCAATCCATCTTCTATTCCATCTTTGTAGGTAACTTCCCACTCCTTCTGTCCATTATCATACACAGTTAATACTCTACCAGAATAGGGTATTTCATTATCTATACTAACAAACAATCCATCTTTATAAATGACTTTACTACTAAAAACAATCGGTTCTATTGTTGTCCCATCTCGTTGATAGTATGTCCACCCATCAATCGGATTTCCATTTTTATACATTCCTTTATAACTCACTTTTCCATCTTCATACCACCAAGTACCTAATCCATTTCTTTTACCATCTGTATGATTTATTTCACTTCTCTTATGTCCATTTTCATACCATTCAATCCATAAACCATCTTTTTTACCATCTTTTAAATTACCTTTGAGCAACTTTTGACCTGATTCATACTTTTCAATTACTGAACCCCTGAATGGTTTTTCAGCATTGATTTCATAATATACATCACCTCTGTTTTGTAACGTTTCAAAATCTGTTGAACATCCTACAATTAAAAGTAATATTGGAAATATTCTGTGTACTAGTAGTGTGAGGTGTTTAGTCATTCTTCTTCATCTGATTCTATTTCTTTAGGTTTCGTATCTTCTTTTTGCATTTTAAAATATATGAAACCCGCAATTAGAACCACAGTCATCACTATTGCATCAGTTGGTATATTCATAATAATCTCCTTAACCAAATCTAACAATCATCAAAGAAACTGGAAACAGACTTTCTTTGGTATATTAATTTTTTGGACTTAAGGACTTTATTGGACTTTAATTAAACTACCAAAAACACTCTCCTAAAGACCTCTCATAGTGAATGGACTTTGTTTGGACTTTATAGTGGGAGGGTTATATGTGTAAAAAGAAGTATAGGTAGACTATTTAACTTCGATGCTCCAGGCACCATCACCTACAATTAATTCTTCACTAAACTTTGGCAGAAATGATAAGCCAAGACCAAGCGAGAAAGCAGGAAATGTTCCTAAATAGAAAGATAATGTATCCGCTTTTGGCTTTGATAAATAATGGTACCCAATTCCACCACCAATTAACAATGGAATAATGTTAAATCGTTGTTCTATATATC
>JAYNUL010000122.1:3509-5389 GCA_038281125.1 Fidelibacterota bacterium
CTTTGTGGGGAATACTTTGTTTGCACTTTATAGTGGGAGAGTTATATGTGTAAAAGAGAAAATATCATCATTCTATAAACAAAATACTCTACAAATGTGAGACCTTATTTTATATGCCTTCTATTTAGAGTATTATTTTCTCATTAGGTATTGGTAAAATTTTTGAAATCCCTTTTTTGAATCATCAGGAAATTTGATTCTCCAATTATCATTATCAATTTTATATAAATTTGTATTATGTATTTCATACGCAGCACGACTCATATTTATTAGACCATTAAGAGTGCCTCCAGCAATACGAGTGGGAGGAACGATTATCATTGCAAAAAAAATTCCTAAAACCGCCTCTGGATTTCCTATTGCAAGGATGGCGATTGCACCTGAGGTAGCAATAGTTGCAATTTTTGCACCTACATCATATCCAGCTTTAAAGTTTTCAATTTTTTTTAATTTTGCAAAAGATTTGATTTCTTTCACTTTTTCAATTGGAATTGATGTCGTTTCACTGGTAGTAATATCTTTTAGATAAATTACTTTTTGGGAAACATTGAATAATTCTCCTCTAATTGATTGCCCATCGTCAATTTCATTTATAACTATAGTTTGACCAAGCGGAAGTAAAGCTGTGTAGGTTTTTTTCTGGAGTATCAAACCTTCATTTTTCTGGGCTCCACTTAATACTGCAAATAAATAAATTAATAATGATACATATATCTGCATATCCAAATCTACCCATCATCCTACAAACAGGAAACGGACTTTCTATTCAAATGCTTTGCGGGGAACGTATTGAGAGACATGCTTCAATCTTCAAATGCTTTGAGGTTTGAATTTCATTTTTATACATTTTAATCAGGCTTAATGAAGCTGATAAACTATTAGAATATTATTTCATAAATTTAAATATGAAAGTTCTCCAACTTTTTGATAGAGAATCATATACATACACATATCTATTATATGATAATGAAAATAATGCGGTTGTTATTGATCCCGTTTTAGAACAATTCGAACGAGATTCATTTATTATTGAATCTTTAAATTTCAAACTTCATTATGTAATCGAAACTCATATTCATGCTGACCATATAACATCTGCTTATCTTTTAAAACGAAAGTTTGAATCTAAAATTGCCCATGGAAATAAAAATGTAATAAAGGGTACGGATATACTGCTTGAAGATGGTGAAATCCTTTCGGTTGGTAATTTGGAATTAAATATAATCCACACACCAGGTCATACAGCTGGATGTATCTCTATATATTCTAAAGGATATGTTTTTACTGGTGATACTTTGTTCATAAAAAGCGTAGGAAGAACTGATTTTCAAGGTGGATCATCTGAAAGTTCATTTACCAGTATAAAAGACAAACTTTATAAACTTCCAAATGATACTGTCGTTTACCCTGCTCACAACTATGAGGGAATTACTTCATCAACGATTTATCAAGAAAAGAAATGGAATGAAAGTGTGAACTCTAAAACAAAATTAAATGAATATATTCAAAGAGAGCTAAAAAAGGAAAGACCATATCCTAAAAAATTTGATATTGCAGTTCCTGCGAATACTTACTGTGGAGATTCAACAAAAGTAGATGAGAAATTAAAGCTGTAACTACAGCGAAGCGTTAAGCTCATGAGAAACCAGAAGATGCATTACAGTTCCCTTTACCTTTCCCATTGCCAATCCCATTAGAAATATTTGGAGCACATAACTGTTTTTTTGAGTTTTTCTTGCAACATTGAGGGCATTCAATATCTTTATCTGATGCAGTAAATGATACAAGTTTATCGAACTTGTTACCACAAGAGTTGCATATGTAGTCATACATTGGCATTATTCAAAATACCCTTTCATTTATTTGACTACTTCTCCTTT
>JAYNUL010000123.1:0-5357 GCA_038281125.1 Fidelibacterota bacterium
TCAATCATACGCTGGCATGAGAATGGAAACAGATCAGAAGAGGGCACTTATGAATCAGGCAAACAAGATGGAATGTGGGTTTGGTATTACGATACTGGAATTAAAAAAGAACAAACTAAATTTTTAGATGGGCAGCAAGACGGACTTTGGACTCAGTGGTTTAGCGATGGTTCAAAAAAGTCTGAAAGAAAGTTTACTAATGGTGAGCGCGATAGTGTTTGGACCTCCTGGTTTGATAATGGCAATAAAAAGTTTCAAGCTACTTATAAAAGCGGAAAACTAAATGGTGGATGGACATCATGGTATGAAGGGGGAATTATTAAAGAAAAATCAGGGTCTTATTCAAACAATAAGTTAGATCAAAAGTGGACATATTGGGCAGACGATGGCAGAAAGACTGAAGAGATAACCTATTCAAATGGAATTAAAAGCGGGTTATATATATCCTGGAACAGTGATAATTACAAGGTTGTAGAGGGAGAATATCTCAAGGATGAAAAACATGGAACCTGGACCCTTTGGTTTGACGATGGAACTATGAAAGGAAAAGAAAACTATTCAAATGGTGAAATGGATGGTCAATGGACATGGTGGAGACCAAATGGAATTAAAGATAGAGAGGGTAATTATAAAAGTGGTGTTAAACATGGCCTATGGGTTTCTTGGAACGATAACGATCATAAAAAAGGCGAGGAGACCTATGTAAATGGAGTCCTAGACGGTCTAGTTACTGTATGGCATGATAATGGTAATAAAGACAGAGAGGGCATAATTAGGGGAAACGAGCCAGAGGGAAGTTGGACATATTATTATCCGGATGGTAAAGAAGACTTTAGGTTTGACTACGGGTCTGGCTTAGACCGTGTGAGAATTGCAGAACTTGAAAAGAGAGATGATTTATATTTTAAGATTGGTAAAAACAAACCATATACTGGAATTGTGGTGGAGTCTGGCGGGTTAAAAGACTATTTGTTGCTTGGTAGATTTCAAGCAGGAAGGCGCGACGGTCAATGGGTTCAATGGTATCGAAATGGACAAAAAGAGGTAGAGGGAACATATTATCGCGGTAAAAAGAATGGGGATTGGTCTCTATGGTATGAGGATGGGACCATGAAAGAAAAAGGCAGATTTGACATGGGTGAAATTGATGGCGTGTATAAGTATTGGTATGCAAACGGGCATCTACACATGGAACAATCATACGAAAGGGGTAAACCATATGGTAAGTGGACATGGTGGTTCGAGCACGATCACAATTTAACATTTACAGATGGAACATGGTCTTATCGAGGGGGAAAATATAAAGCAGAAAATGATGAAGAGTTGTGGAACTGGTGGTGGTATTTAAATGATAATAAGGAGATGGAAGGGCACTATGTAGATGGTCGCAAAAGTGGTATTTGGACATGGTGGTTTGACTCTGGAATTAAACAGTCAGAAGGTCATTATATAGATGATGAACAGGATGGGCTATGGTCGTACTTCTCAAAGGATGGATCTGTGGCAGAAGAGATAACGTTTTCTGGTGGAAAAAGAGATGGCAGATCTACTGTATGGTTAACTCCAGAAGAAAAGCAAGAAGAGAAATTTTACAAGAATGGAAAGCTAGATGGGCCAAGTACATTTTGGGAGAACGGCTATCGTAGCACCATGACTACGTATAAGTCAGATTCGCCTGAAGGTCCCTGGGTAATATGGTTTTCAAACAGCGATCAAATAAAAGAACAAGGTTTTCACCAAAAGGGTATTCGTGAAGGATTAACTACCTATTATTACGAGGATGGGACGATGCAAAGAGAAGGGTTCTTTAAGGAGGGATTACCAGATGGCATGTGGACTTATTGGAATAAAGAGGGAGAAAAGGATTTTGACTTTGATTTTGGATCTGGCTTACAACATATTTCTCTAGAAGATCTGGTTGAAAGGGAGTCAACTTTCTATAAACTAGGTGAAGATACTCCATTCACGGGTATCATTACGCAGGAAAACCCAGAAGCAGATTATTTATTCTTAGGTAGAACAAAAGGTGGAAAGAAGGATGGACAATGGGTTAAGTGGTTCCCAAGCGGAAAGGATGTCCCTGAAATTATTCTTGTAGAGGTCCCAGATCCTGAGCCTGTTTTGCCTTGGAGTGGTGGAAAACAAGAACAAGGTGGATATAAAGATGGTGAAAAACATGGTCAGTGGACTGAGTGGTATGATAACGAACATATTAAATCCCATGGTACATATAACATAGGTATTATGGATGGTCAATGGACATTTTATCATAGAAATGGAGTCAAAGAAAAAGAGGGATTTCTAAAGGAAGGAAATGCAGATGGCCTCTGGGTTTTTTATGATGATGAAACGAATAAAGTCCAAGAAGGTTCTTTTGCCAATGGCGTTAAAGAAGGTCAGTGGACAGCTTGGTTTGAAGATGGAAGATTAACAGAGGGGTACTATGCAAATGGCAAAAAGGACGCGACCTGGACTAGCTGGTGGGATCATGAACGAACTAGAAAGGAAATGCAGGGGGCGTATAAGAGCGGGAAGATGATTGATAAGTGGTTTTTTTATGATAAAAGTGGGAACCTGAAAGAGATTAGATATTTTTCTCCAGATTTTTAAATAAACTCCAGCGTTTAATAATCCAATTTTAACAACTTTTGAAAGGAATTAATCCGTGAAATACGTATATCTATTTGGGAATGGCGCGGCCGACGGCACTGCTAAAATGAAAAACACCCTAGGTGGCAAAGGTGCAAACCTTGCTGAAATGAATCACTTGGGAATTCCAGTACCTCCAGGCTTTACAATCACAACTGAGGTGTGTTCTTACTATTATGACAATAATAAAAAACTTCCAGATTCTCTTGATTCTCAATTAAAAGATGCGCTTTTACAAACTGAGAACATAATGGGTTCGAAATTTGGAGATGCAAACGACCCTCTATTGGTTTCAATACGATCAGGTGCAAGACAATCAATGCCGGGAATGATGGAAACCGTACTAAATGTCGGATTAACATCAGAAACCATACCTGGCTTAATAGAAAAGACAGGCAATGACAGATTTGTTTATGATGCTTATAGAAGGTTGATTATGATGTATGCTGATGTCGTGATGGAAAAAGCAGCTGGTTTAGAACCAGAAAGTGGAGTGGGAATAAGACATAAGTTGGAATCGTTAATTGAAGACCACAAATCTAAAAATCAATATGTAAATGACACTGATTTAAGTGGTGAAGATTGGAAAGAACTCTCAGAAATGTTTAAAGATGAAATACGAAGCACATTAGGTGCTGATTTCCCAGACGACCCAATGGAGCAATTATTGGGCGCAATAACGGCAGTTTTTCAAAGCTGGAGTGGGGAAAGAGCAATTAACTATAGAAAAATTGAAAATATCCCAGACGAGTGGGGCACAGCAGTGAATGTCCAGACTATGGTCTTTGGAAACATGGGTGAAAGTTCTGCTACGGGAGTTGCTTTCACAAGAAACCCGGCTACTGGTGAAGATAAGTTTTTCGGCGAATGGCTAGTGAACGCACAAGGGGAGGATGTTGTAGCTGGCTTAAGAACCCCTAATCCACTTAATGAAGAAACAAAGACAGAGGGAACTAAAAATCTGCCTTCTTTAGAATCCAGTATGCCAGAAATTTATTCTGAGCTAAAAGAGATTCGTGGTCGCCTTGAAAAGCATTACAATGATATGCAAGATATTGAATTTACTATCCAAGAAGGAAAGCTGTGGATGCTTCAAACAAGGGTTGGAAAACGAAATGGGTCAGCTGCGATAAAAATGGCTGTTGACATGAAAAAGGAAGGAATGATAGATAAAAAGACTGCTCTTTTGCGAGTAAAGCCTGAGCAACTAGATGAACTTCTTCACCCCATGCTAGATTCAGAATCAGAAAAAAGTGCTCCTCTCCTAGGAAAAGGACTTCCTGCTGGCCCTGGTGGAGCATCTGGTAGAGCAGTTTTTACTGCTGATGATGCAGAACAGTGGCATAAGAATGGTGAAAAAGTAATTCTAATTAGAGAAGAAACATCTCCAGAAGATGTTCACGGTATGCACGCTGCTGAGGCAATTTTAACAGCTAAAGGAGGCATGACATCCCATGCTGCTCTTGTAGCACGTGGATGGGGTAAGTGTTGTATCGTGGGATGTAGTGAGCTACAGATTGATGTTAGTAAAAAAGAAGTTGTTATTGGAGAGAATACTATTTCTGAGGGAGACTGGATAACAATGAACGGAACCGAAGGAAAAATTTATTCTGGAGCTGTTGAGCTAATTGATGCTGATCCTGATACTCATCCTGAATATAAAGAGCTGATGGTTTGGGCGGATGAAGTACGACAATTGAAAATTCGTACCAACGCCGAGAGTCCCAACGATGCAAAACAGGCTATTAAATTTGGAGCAGAAGGGATTGGTTTATGTAGAACTGAGCATATGTTTTTTGATGAAGCTAGAATCCTTGCAATAAGGAAAATGATTTTTGCGGACAACGAAAAAGACCGAAGAAACGCCGTGATGGAACTGTTGCCATATCAAAAAGAAGACTTTATGGGCATTTTAAAGGCGATGGAAGGAATGCCTGTTACCATACGACTCTTGGACCCACCTCTTCATGAGTTCATGAGCCTGTCAGAGGATCAAGAAAAGTCGCTAGCAGACAATCTGAACATAGATGTTAGCACAGTTAAAAATAGAGTTTCAGCACTGCACGAATTAAATCCGATGTTGGGACATCGAGGATGCCGTCTTGGAATAGCGTATCCTGAGATTACAGAAATGCAGGCAAGGGCGATACTTGAGGCAGCAGCAGAACTTACAAAGTCGGGATTCTCTGTATTGCCCGAAATAATGATTCCGCTTGTTGGAACCGTAACTGAATATATCGACCAAGAAAAAGTAATCAGGGAAGTAGCTAAAGACGTTATGAAAGAGCATGATCTGGAACTCAAATTTATGGTTGGGACTATGATAGAACTGCCGAGAGCATGCCTAACGGCAGATGAAATAGCCACGCATGCAGAGTTTTTTAGTTTCGGAACCAACGACTTAACTCAAACAACGTTTGGGTTTAGTAGAGATGACATAGGGTCATTTTTACCTGACTATCTTGATCGAAGTATCTTACCAGAGGATCCTTTCCAAAGCCTTGATGTTAATGGAGTTGGGAAGCTTGTATCCATGGCCGTAAAGCTTGGCCGCGATGTCAATGAAAAAATAAAGATTGGAATTTGCGGTGAGCATGGTGGAGACCCTGCTTCAATCCATTTCTGCAAAGAAAATGGTCTAGACTATGTAAGCTGTTCCCCTTTTAGGGTACCTATTGCAAGATTATCAGCTGCTCAAGCTGAGTTAT
>JAYNUL010000124.1:0-1184 GCA_038281125.1 Fidelibacterota bacterium
ATTCAGAATCAACACTAGATGTCGGTATGAATATTGCCCGTGTTCTAAAGGCGTCAACCACTATCGTCGATGTGGGACAAAAGATAAGTGAGTTCAGTATGAAAGATGTTTCTCTTGCCAATGAACTCATGGAAACCTGGGATATCGATAGGCCCGGTGTTGATGTCCTTGAGTGGGCATTTGGATATCTTTTAAAAAATAAATTTATAGAAGAGCGAACAACAAGTGATGGGTTTCCAAAAAATCTTTTAATTGAAAATGACTCTGGTAGAGCAGAGGTTTTGCTCAAAGGCTCGGCAGTTGAGAATTTATCTTTGATACTTAGAAATGGAGATATAATAAAAGAACTAAGGGATGAGGTTGATGCATACGAATACGATCTTACAATTATTGGAGGCAGTGCCAAACGCAGTATGTCCCATGATATGATTCAATATATAAATAGCTCAATATTTGTAGTAAATAACTTTAACAAAACCATTAACTATAAAATCCTTCTGGCGGTTGATGATTCTCCAGGTACTAAAAAAGCGGTAAAGTATGGAGTTAGGGTTGCACAAGCATTTGGTATCAAGGTTCAGATAATTACTGTAAACGAGGATGAGAATTTTAAAGAGGTAAATAAAAAATCATCAGAAAATGCATCTAAAATGATGCGAAGATGCGGAGTGGAGGCTGAAACAAAATTTGAAGTTGGTAAACCTGTAGAGAAGATAATAGAATTAGCAGGTGAGGATCATATTATTATTATGGGTGCATCTACGCAGTCGCCAATTGCAAAATTTTTTGTTGGCAGCAAGCCACTTAATGTGATGCAAAATTCGAACTGCCCGATATTGATCGTAAAATAGCAATACCATTGAATCTTAAAAATTTAATGAATCCAATAATGTTTTTTAATTTTTAAAAATTAACGAAGATCATTTGTAGTTTGATCAATCATTTTTAGATTTATGAACAAATTAAACAAACGGAAATAATATGTCATCAAGCTCAAACCCAACCTCGTACGCATATGAAAATGCGGTCAAAGAATTAGGATTAAAACCAAATATTGCCAAGGCCTTGGAAATACCAGATAGAGAACTAACAGTTGAGGTTCCTTTTAGGCGCGATAATGGTGAACTAGATAGTGTGATAGGATTTCGAGTACAACACAATAACACCAGGGGCCCGTTTAAAGG
>JAYNUL010000124.1:1284-5276 GCA_038281125.1 Fidelibacterota bacterium
CCATTAGAATTAGGAGGATCAGAGGGTCGCGAGGCTGCTACTGGAAAAGGGACTGCTATTATCACTCGAGAATCAGCAGGGAAATGGGACATAGATTTACAAGATTCAAAAATAGTGATTCAAGGATTTGGTAATGTTGGTTCCTATGCAGCAAAATTCCTGCATGAGTATGGTTGTAAGATAATTGCTGTGAGTGATGTAACAGGGGGTCTATTTGATCCTGACGGGCTTGACATTCCATCACTTTTTGAACACAACTATAAAAACAGAACGATAGATGGTTTTGAACAAGGTAAGAAAATTACCAACGAGGAGCTCCTTGCTTTGGATTGTGATTTTCTCATTCCTGCTGCATTAGGTAGTGCGATTAACGAATCAAATGTAGACACATTAAGCTGCAAAGTAGTTGTAGAAGCGGCTAATGGTCCAGTTACTGGTGATGCTGCAAGAAGTTTACATAAACGAAGTATTCCAGTGATTCCAGATATTCTAACAAATGCTGGAGGTGTTACTGTCTCATACTTTGAATGGGTTCAAAATCTGCAGCAATTCAAATGGACTGAGGATGAGGTAAACAAGAAACTTGAAGACAAGATGGTGCGTGCATTCCATGAGGTTTATTCTATGAAAAAAGAACGGGGTGTTGCTATGAGAATTGCATCATTCATGGTTTCTATTGACAGAGTTCACAGTGCTTACAACTTAAGAGAAGGATAAAGCTAGCAAATATTTAATTTATTGTCATATTTTCTAGCAGATACATTAATGGACAAATGAGGAGATCATGGAACTAATTCATCCAATATTTAAATGGTTACACGTAATCGCTGGTATTATGTGGATAGGGTTATTATACTTTTTTAACTTTGTAAACACGGCATTTGCCCCCACAATGGATGGTGAGACTAAGAAAAAGGTTGTTCCAGAGCTAATGCCAAGAGCCTTATACTGGTTTCGAATGGGAGCTGCTTGGACATGGGTAACAGGTGTTGTGTTACTATACGTTATTTATTGGGCCGGAGGCATGATGCCTGAGGATTTTACTTCAAATGAAATAACTGGCGAACCAGCAAATATGTCCATACATGTACTTTTGCTATTTACCTTTGTAGCTGTATTCCTTTATGATGCCATTTACAAAAGTCCATTAGCATCTAATGTAAGAGCAGTAACCATAGTTAGCTTTTTACTTATTGGAGCATATGTCTTCGCAATGCAAAAATTGGGAGGTTTTGGATACAGGGCTGTGAATATTCACCTTGGCGCTCTGTTTGGAACAAACATGGCTTTCAATGTTTGGTTTCGTATTTGGCCTGCTCAACAAAAAATAATCAATGCCATTAAAAATGGAGAGGCACCTGATGCAGATCTTCTGGCGCTAGCAGGTTTAAGATCAAAACATAACACCTATATGTCCGTTCCTCTTGTTTGGACAATGCATAATCAACACCATGTAACTGCACCTACTTTTCTAGGCATACCTGATGAGTTTTCTTGGTTATTACCTATGATAATGGTAATAATTGGGTGGCATATTGTATTTCAGCTTTATAAAAAATCTGCAAAAATAGCTGGTTTCTAGCTGAACCTTTCACTAAAAACTTTAAAAGCCCCCTATACTCTTAGGGGGCTTTTTTTTATTTAAGAAACCAATAGTGGAAATAGATTCTAAATTCCCAAAACATTGGAGAAGATATTTAATTCAAAGTTCTTATGCTGCTGCCACTGTTTTTTTCATTACGATAACTTTATCTAACAGTCCGGTAATTATAGCCAGCATTGGCGCAACTGCGTTTATTGTTTTTGCAATGCCAAATAATATTGCTGCTGAACCAAAGCGTATTATCGGAGGACATTTTCTAGGCTTTTTTATTGGTTCATGCTTTGCAGTTTTCCCATTTATGGATGTGGTACTATTTAAAGCACTGTGGTTTTCGTTGTCAGTTGGCATAACCATTTTGTTTATGGTTGTTCTAGACCTTGAGCACCCACCAGCTGCTGGTACAGCCTTGGGGATGACGTTGATTGCCTATAGTTCAACTTCGGTAGTAACTATTTTTATCAGCGTTCTTTTCCTTGCAATAGTCGGTCATTTATCAAAACCATATTTGAAGGATCTAGTTTGAGTCGTGGTCTTGCAATAGTGCTTTTGATCTTGACTGGTATTATATGGAGTACGGGAGGCTTTCTGATTAAGTTGATTCCATGGCCCCCATTAGTAATAGCAGGATTGAGAAGTGGATTTACTGCAATCATTATTTTTTTCTACAGCAGGCCAAAAAATTTTCGATTTGGGAAAAATACATGGGCTGGAGCCATTTGCTATGCATTGATGGTAATATGTTTCGTTGTTGCAAATAAACTTACTAGCTCAGGTAATGTCATTTTAATTCAATATGCTGCTCCAGTTTACGTAGCACTATTTGGCTATTATATCCTCGGTGAGCGATCTACAAAAATAGATTGGATTGCCATTATAATTATTTTGACCGGTCTGGTCTGTTTTTTTTTAGAAGAATTAAGTTTTCAACAGTTTTGGGGCAATGCTTTAGCTTTACTATCTGGTGCAGGCTTTGCAGGATTAACACTCTACATGCGAAAACAAAAAAATGACAATCCTATCGATTCAGTTTTAGTTGGCAATATCATAACCTTTTTAGTATGCTCTCCTTTTTATCATAATGGAGTGACATATGAGCCTGTTAATTGGGCATATATAATTTTTCTTGGTTTCTTTCAACTAGGTCTGGCGTATGTACTTTATAGTATTGCTATAAAACACGTTTCAGCTTTGGATGCAATCATCTATCCCGTAATAGAACCAATATTAAATCCTATTCTTGCGCTTATCTTTATAGGGGAAACTATGACGAGTATGGCCAAATTGGGAGGTCTTTTGGTTATCCTCGGAGTGGTTGGGCGAGGGGTTTTAAAAGAATACTTTATTGTAAAAGAAAACCCCTCCTAAGAGGGGTTTTCCTGATTTATATATTATAGGTTTTGAAGCGTGTTTTTTATTTCATCATAATCTGGTTCGACACCTGGATTAGGAGATGCTTCCCAAGCATATTTTATGACGCCATCTTGCACAATGTAAACCGCTCTATTTGCACAGGTATAACCTTCAATGCCACCAAGGCCTTCAAAAACAACATCGTAGCTTTTTACAACCTCTCTATCAAGGTCAGATAGTAGATCAAATCCTAGATTATATTTTTTTGAAAATCCACCATTGGCCCAAGGCGAATCAACGCTGATACCTAAAACGGTTGCATTGAGGCCATTGAAAGCATTTAGGTTGTCTTGAAGTGTGCACATTTCAGTGTCACAGACACCTGTGAACGCACCCGGATAGAAAGCTAATACGACTGTTTTATCACTGAACTGAGATAAAGAAACATCCTGCTTTTCTGTGTTTTTCAAAGTGAAATCAGGTGCAGGGTCATTTACATTTAACATTTAATTATTCCTTTTGATTTTAGTTGATTTAATCTGTTAAAGTTAGGCAGTAATATTTATATATAACTTACAATTTTTAATTAGTATTAGTAATCATTACTGTTTAAATTATTATATGAGATATAGCCATCAAAGAGAAGTTATAAGGGAAATTATTTTCTCTACCAATTCCCATCCTTCAGCGGATTGGGTCTATGCAAAGGCAAGAAAAGCAATTCCGAATATCAGTTTAGGTACAGTATACAGAAACTTAAAACAATTGACCGATCAGGGCACTATTCGAGTAATTCAGGATGGACCTCTTACCCGATATGATTGGAACAAAGATCCACATGACCACATGAAATGTACAAGCTGTGGTAGAATGGTTGATATTGAGTTACCTAATGATGATTTAAAGAAAATGGTTAAAAACCAACATGATTTTGAAGTATCCGATGTGGAAATAACTCTTATCGGAAAATGCAATAAACACGACTAATAAAGGAGTACATAATGTCCTTAGAAGGAAGTAAAACACATGAGAATCTAAA
>JAYNUL010000125.1:0-5257 GCA_038281125.1 Fidelibacterota bacterium
TTCGAATTATGGGTCGAAATTTAAAACTTCATTTTGCCCCTCGCAAAACGATTAAGCAGATTTTATAATTTTGTGTGTTTATTATTGAAATAAGTTTTTAGAATTAGGATATAAATCAAACTGCATTATAACAAAATGAATAAAAAAAAGGTTCTAGATTCATTAAATAAAATACTTGAACACGAGTTAGCGGGTGTTGTGAAATACACCCACTATGCTTTCATGGTTCAGGGACCATATCGTCTTTCTGTTGTAGAATGGCTCAGACAGCAAGCACAAGAATCACTTGCTCACGCCGAAGCCGTTGGTGAACACGTAACTAGTTTAGGAGAACATCCGACACTCAAGATTAGTGATCTTCTTGAAACACACAAACATTCGACTGAGGATATTTTAAATGAGTGCTTGCAGCATGAGAGAGAAGCAATAAAATCTTATTATGAACTTCTCAACAACGTGAAAGATGGGTCGATTATGCTAGAGGAATTTGCTAGAACACAGATTGCCGCAGAAGAGATGCACGAAGCAGAGTTAAAGAAAATGCTAAGGGATAATTTCTAAAAAAAATATTTGCCTGATTTGTAGATCTTTTCTTGTCGATTACCAAATACTGAAAAGAACCAATAAAACATTTCAAAGAATCCTAAAAGTGAAATATAAAGTCGTTCTACTTTTATTATCTCAATCGATTATTTTTTCAAAAGGAACAATAAGTGGCACCATAATTGACAAAGTCAATCAACTACCATTGGCGGGCACTAATATTTTTTTAACTGGAACCGACATTGGTGTTACCTCCGATAATGATGGAAGATTCTCTATTCTAAACCTTGAAAATGGATACTATTCGATTTCAATTTCTTATATTGGGTATGAGACAAAAGTAGTTACAGATATCTGGGTCAGAGAAAATGCCTACGAATTTTTGAAAATTGAACTAGATCGAAAAGTTCTCGATTATGAAGGAGTTACTGTAACCCAAAGTTATTTTTCAAGAAATAATACTGATCAATATAATTCAGTTTCTTTTAATAATGAGGAAATAAGAAGAGCCCCAGGTTCTGGACAAGAAATTTCTCGTATTTTAAATGCACTACCAAGTGTTGCAAGTGTTGGAGAGAATAGACAAGATATGTTAGTACGAGGCGGTGGGCCAACGGAAAATGGGTTTGTAATTGACAATATTCATGTCCCGAGCATTTCGCATTTTAATACTCCAGATGGAAGATCAAATGGCCCCATCGGGATAATTAACACCGACATGGTAGATAATATTGAATTTTTTAGTAATGGTTTTCCTGCAGAATTTGGAAATAAGTTATCAAGCTATGGTAACATAAACTATAGAGACGGCAAAAAAGACTCACTTTCTGGAAATATCTCTGTTGGGATGGGCGGAGCTGGCAGTCTGATTGAAGGATCACTTTTTAATGATTTTACATTTATTGGCTCTTACAGAAGAAGCTATCTTGACCTTATATCTGATGCTATAAATGCTGGAGGAGGACTTCCAAAATATGATGATCTTCAGGCAAAATTTAAGTACTCACCTAACCACTATAACTCTTTTATAATTTTGTTAGTAAATGGTAACAGTCTTTATGATAGAAAGAAGAAAGAATCTATCTCTGCTGGAGAAAACAATTACGGAAATGTGAAAAACAAGCAAAACACAATTGGATTTGGACACAGATATATTTGGGGTCAAAATGCATATTCAAAAACTTCAGTTTCCTTTTCAAAACAAAATGCTAAAGCACTATTTTTCGAAAATCGATCTGATACGATAAGCTTCAGTACAAACGATACGTATTATACGTTAAACAGCAGACAAATAAATCATATCCAATTTAATAAAACCTTCAGCTCTGTTTTTGGATTTGAAGTGCAAAATCGAAATCTTGATTATGATTTTTTATTAAATGACATAAGCTCAAACAATGATGTTAGTGTTAACAATCTATCAAGTTTTGCTTCTTTAAAATCGGTTCTCTACAACAAGATTATTTTTTCAATTGGATCTAGAATAAATTGGAATAGCTATGAGAGGGAGACCTTAATTGCACCAAGAGCTAATATTAATTTTTCCTTGCCTAAAGGTTGGGGGAATATCGTTTTCAACTCAGGGAGTTACTTTCAAAATCCACCAGAGAAATATATGAGCGTTGTAGAAAATAATTCTCTGCAGTCTATAAATAATACCCAATATTCCTTAACATATGAAAGGATAATTGCAAAAAGCACAAAACTTTCTTTATCCCTCTACAAAAAGAAGTATGAAAATGCTCCAATGATGGAAAGGAATAATATTTTTACCGACCCTACATTTTTGATGGATCAACTTATTACCTACAGAAATATATTATCCAATGGTAAAGCAAAAACAACTGGGCTTGAGCTATTAATTGAAAAAAAGAGAGCAGAAAAATTTTATGGCATTGCCGGTGGATCAATTTACAATTCGATATACTTGGATCAATTTGGCGTCGAACGAAATCGCGAAAACAATTATCAATATCTTTTTAATATTGTAGGCGGTTATAGACCAAATTTAAGTTGGGAGATTTCGATTAGGTGGTCTTTGTTTGGTGGGAAGCCATTTACAAGAATTGATCTAGAAAATTCAAACTATTTTAATGAAGAAATGATTGAGTATAGCACATATAATGAATTTAGAACCCCAATATACCATAATCTCTTTTTAAGGTATGAGAAAAGAAAGAAAATGAATTATGGTAACCTGATTTACTACATTGAGTTATGGAATGCATATAATAGAAAGAACATAGAAACCTATTTTTGGAGTAGGGAGAAACAAAGTATTCTTGAAACAGAATATTTCAGCTTAATACCAGTGGGCGGTTTCGAAATTGAATTTTAGTTATAGCTTTATCAAATAGAAATTTTTATTTACATCAAAAGTCAAAGATTACTGAGGTGATAATTTGTCTAGGCATCGTTGGCCTGTACCCTGCCGGTCTTAAAGAAACTATAGCTTTACTATCTAAAATATTATTGATCTTGAAGTCAATTGAAATATTTTGGTTTAATTGATACCTTGTTACAAAATCAAAAATATTTAGTTGATCAGTACTATTCAAAAAATTTAGTTTTTCTTGACCGGCAACTACACGAGTTGCATCGGAATACTTATAGCGAACATATGACCTAATTTTATCTTTTTTAAATCCAAATTTAACTTGCAGCATATTTTTTGGTATGTAAGGTAGTTCGTCATCTATACTAACATTCCCCCAAGGATCAAACTCGCTATCAAAGCTATTTTTAAACCTCGCATCGGTATGTGTATAGCTAAGTGATATTGGAAATAAATATCTATTAAACTTTAATAAGTTAGTGTATGATAATTCCAAACCTCTTATCAAAACTTTCCCTCCATTGAATTGTGCGTAGGTTCCTGATCCTGCTGCTTCAGTATCTTCTCCAAGTAAATTTTTATAATCATTATAAAATGAGATCACTTCAATATTTTGAAATCCTCTATTAAACCTACCACCAATTTCAAAGTTAATACTCTCCTCAGGCAAGATATCATCGTCATCATTAATACCAGGTCCTGGAGGCGAGAATCCATTATGAATTCCAGAGAAAACCTGCAATCCATTTAAAAATTGATAAGAAATCCCCAAACCAGGTACAAAAACATCCATAGATGCTTTCTTGATAGATGCTGCAGTAGAATCTCGGTCTAAATCGTCTCCCCAATCATTCCTTTGAAGTGAAATGTCCTCCTGCCTTATACCAATTGTAACACTTAAATTGTTTATCTGGATTTCATCTTCAATGAAAATTGAATTTGCATTAGCTGAATAAAGTCTATTGTTTTTGCTACCTTCCCCTCTAATTCCAGCAGTAGTCATCATTAATGATCCATCTTCCATTTTGTAAAGATCCGACCATTGATATCGATCCATCTCATCAGAATGATGTCTAAAACCAGCCATTAGATTATGATTAGCTTTGAAAAATGAAAATTTCGATCTTAAAACAGTTTGAATTCCATTTGAATTATAAACTCGATTATTAGCTTTGATGTCATATGTATTATCATCTGAATTTTGAGCAGACAATAATGCTAAAGCAGATTCAGTACCTTCAATTTGATCCAGAATTGAACCAATACTGAATCCGTCTACTTTATTTAACTTATACCAATTTCGATGAAAGTCATTATTATATATTGTGGAAGTAAGATCAGTATTAGATGATACCTTTACTACACCAGTAAGCGTAATTTGATCATGGTTAGCTTCCATTTTGTCGTTTTTTGAAGCACTATATCTTCGTAATGGGTTTTCACTAAAATCTGAGTAGGTTAGTCCTAAGTATGTCTCATGACTTAACTCTTCCGTCCGACTAATTTTTAGTTCTAATGCCGCACCTTCAGAATTATTATTTACTCTAGCCTTAAAGAGAAAATCTTTTTTATCATATCCTGTTTCACCTCCTCCATCAATCTGTTTAAATCCTCCCACATCATCTAAATGAGTTTGAAAAAGTAGGCCAATATTTTTGGAAGATATACCGGTTTTAAATTGGGCTAGACGATGGGTATGCTGCCCCAAAGAAATTGCTCCACTAAAATCTAATTGTTGTGGAATAGATGCTGATACATAGTTTATTGCGCCGCCAGTTGAATGAGGACCATATTTTATTTGACTAGAACCTTTTCGAATTTCAAAAGATTCCATCCTTCCTGCCGTAGGTGAATAGTATGCTGCAGGAGAAGAATATGGAGCCGGGGCAATAAGAATACCGTCTTCCATCATATTTATCTTTGCAGATCTTTCTAGACCAGTTCCTCGCATTCCTATATTGGGTCTCAAACCATAACCATCTTCCTCTTGTGTATAAACCCCAGGAACTTGGCTAATTATTTTATTGATATCAGTGTCATTAAACTCTTTCACTTCTGATTTAGATATAAGCCCAACAGACCCAGGAAGACGGTAGAAGTTTTGCATGCTTCCAACCAATCTAGAATTGTTAGCTATTACTTGAATTGGTGATAGTTCAATTGTGCTTTGTTCTAGTTTGAATATTAATAAATCTGAGGATGATACATCAATAACATGAGATTGATCTTTGTACCCAATTGCGCTGATTATTGCTTTTACTGAATTTTTAGAAGCATCTGTAGAAAATATACCACTTTCGTCTGTTGTGGTGCCAATGCCACTAGAATTTTCAAAGCTAATATTTGCTTCAACAATAGGCATACCTGTTTTACCATCAA
>JAYNUL010000126.1:0-5190 GCA_038281125.1 Fidelibacterota bacterium
CGCATCATCTCTTGCATCTGCGCAGTAGGATCATTCTCATCCGCAACAATGCATGATGGAGAATCATTTAATCGTGAGGATACTTTTACATCTTTTACCTTGTCACCCAATAACTTTTTCATTTTTTTCAAAACGGGTTTTAGGGATTTTTCCTCTTCCTTTTCTTTATCCTTATCGTCACTAAAATCATCCGATGCGCCGCTTCTGTTTACAGATTTCAACTCTTTATCATCGTATTTAGGAACACCAGTTATAATGATCTCATCAATCTCATCATCTAAAATGAGAACCTCAATATCCTTCTTTTCATACATCTCCAAGAGAGGAGAATTTCTGAGACTGATCTGATTCTGTCCTGTTATATAGTAGATTGATTTTTGATCTTCTCTCATTCTATCTACGTACTCTCTGAGAGATACAAGACCGTCCTCTTTAGTTGACTTAAATCTGAGTAAATCTGTTAGTGTTTCCTTATGTTCAAAATCCTGGTAGACCCCTTCTTTGATTAAGCGCCCATATTGCTCGTAAAATTCAAAGTATCTATCCTTATCTCCTGCTATGGTTTTTAATCGATCTAAAATCTTTTTTACGGAGTTAGAACGAATTTTTGCCATGATTCGGTTTTGCTGTAAAATCTCTCGACTGACATTTAACGGCAAATCAGAGGAATCAATTACTCCTTTGACAAACCGTAGCCAAGGCGGGAGTAGCTCCTTATCATCATCTGTTATAAAAACCCTATTTACGTAAAGCTTTACGCCTGATTGATAATCTGCTCGAAATATATCTGGCGAAGCCTTCTTTGGCATGAAAAACAATATAGTGAATTCAAGATTTCCTTCAGCCCTAAAATGCACCCAGTCAAATGGATCTTCCATATCGTTTGAGAAGGACTTGTAAAATTCTTTGTACTCTTTGTCTTTTAACTCGTTCTTGGATCTCGTCCAAAATGCCTTGGCATCATTCACCTGGTCGGTTTTGATTTCACGACCCTTCTCTTTCCCTTCATCATCATAATCAACCTCTGAATAGGTTAGGAAAATGGGGAAATCGATATGATCGGAGTATTTTTTAATTAAACTTTCAATTTTCCACCTGCTGGCAAACTCTTTCCCCTCTTCATTTAAATGAAGGGTGATTGATGTACCGTTATCTTTTTTCACATCTTTTTTAATCTCAAACCCCGATTCACCATCACTTACCCATTTCCAGGATTCTTTATTACCAGCTTTTTTTGTAGCAACTTCAACTTTATCTGCAACCATAAAACTTGAGTAAAATCCAACTCCAAATTGGCCAATTAACTGTGAATCTTTTTTAGCATCCCCTGAAAGCTTTGAGAGGAAGTTTTTTGTACCAGAACGAGCTATTGTACCTAAATTATCTTGAAGTTCCTTTTTACTCATTCCTATTCCAGTATCTGTGATGGTAAGAGTAGGATCATCCCCATCTTGAAATTCAATGGATACTTTTGGATCAAATGAGAATGATTTAAAGTCATCTTTTGTGAGTGTTAGATACCTAAGTTTATCAAGCGCATCAGAGGAGTTGGATATAAGTTCTCTAAGGAAGATCTCCTTATGAGAGTACAGGGAATGAATAATTAGTTTAAGTAACTGACTTACTTCTGTCTGAAATGGTTGTTGGCTCAAGGTGCTCTCCTGATTAAAATTTTATTTTAACTTAATATTTCTTTTGAATTCTGGGCGGGAAAATAAAATAATATCAAGCAGAAAATCCATATACAATAAAAACAATTTTCCATCTGCCTCAGCTTATAAATAAGCTAAAGGGTAGGAGATTTTTTAGACACCGTTTTTCACTCTATCGAGTAAATCTTTTGTAGCTTTTATTCCACTCATTTCATCCATTTCACTTCCCTCATACTCAATTCCAACATACCCACTGTAGCCAGCATCTAATACAATGTCCATCATTCTGAAAAAATCTGTTTTGGTTTCATTACCATTGGAATCAAAATTGTGACTCTTCGCACTTACTGCCTTAGCAAACGGCATCAACTCCTTTACGCCCTTATAGCGATCGTACCATCGGTCTCCCTCGATCCTAAAGTTTCCAAAATCAGGCAGAGTTCCACACATTGGATGATCTACTGCTTTCATCACAGATGCCAACCAAGATCCATCAGAAGAAAGACCACCATGATTTTCAACGATTGTGTTTACACCAAGGTCAGCTCCATATTCTGTTAGTTTTCTGAGGCCATCTGCTGCTAGACTAATCTGGTTTTCATAAGATCCAGTTTTGGTATAATCCCCCACTTCAAGGCCATGAAGTGATTCAGTTAAGTACGCATTTACCCTTATTGAATGACATCCAAGATATTTTGCGGCCTCATGCCATTTAAAATGATTCTCAACTGCTTTTTGCCTTTTTTGATAATCAGGGTCGCCCAGACTGCCTTCATTATCACACATAATTAGGAGGCTTTTGACTCCGTAATCATCTGCCCGATTTTTCATTTCTCTGAGATATGATTTGTCCTCGGCTTTTTCAAAAAAAAATGAATTAACGTACTCAATTGCATCAATCCCAAAGTTTTCTTTTGATATCTTTGCAAAATCAAGGTGATTTAATTTTCCTGAATACAAAGAACGATGAAGCGACCACTGAGCTAAAGATATTTTAAAATCCATTGATTTTGATTTGCAAGAGATTAGTTTTGGAACGGACAATCCACCCGTCAGGATCAATGCCGTTTTTAAAAATTTTCTTCTTTCCAATCTAAATTATTATAACTTTTTTATTTTCACGTTTCGGTACCAAACTTCTCCGTGGTCACCCTGCAGACCTACTTTTCCTGAAGAGGCCTTTGCAAAAAATGGCATGTCTCTAAACTTACTATTTGAGACCAACTTATTAAACTCCTCACTGCCATAATCATATTCCAATATTAACATTTCGTTTAACCAATGCTGGACTTTACGATTTTTTGAAACAATACGAACTTTGTTATATTCACCTAATGGTTTTACAGCTTCTCTTATTGTGGGGATTAGGTCATAAAGTGCACCAGCTGATGTTTCATCTCTGAGTCCATCCTGGTGTGAAATATTATCAAGGACCTGCATCTCTGGAGCAGACTGCCAGATAAAATCTCCCTCCTCAGTTGCAAAATAGAAAATACCGCTGTTACCACCAGATTGTAATTTCCATTCGAGCTGCAGCTCGAAATCCTTAAATGTTTCATCTGATATTATATCAATCCCTTTTTCACCTAGCACTGTTTTAAGACTGCCATCCTCAATGGCCCATGAACCCCATGGAAAGGAATCCATCTTATATCCTCTTAAACCTGAAACACTTTTACCGTCAAAAAGTACTAGCCACTCAGATTTACTATTATCACATGATAAAAGGATTGTGATTAGAAACAATGATGTTAATTTTTTCATATTTTTTCCTATCGATTTTTTGGATTCCACTCACCCTTAGCTACTGCCGGAACAAAGTCATCCAGGCCTGGTGGTGGAAATTGAATTGTTTTATCCTGTTCAGCACTCATATATGCCGTCATTAATAGTTCAGTAACCGCAACTCCATCACTAAAATTCTCTTCAGGGCGTTTGTTAGCAAGAAAACTCTCTACCATATGACGGTTTTCTGCTGTATAACCGTAGGTATCTGCCTCGCTACTGACAACAGGCATCTCACCTGACTCTGCATTCTGTTTTTCAACAAGATCTTCATCCTCTTTGCCCTGTACCTTTCTACTGAAAAAGACCTTGAGATCGGAGTCCAAGGTATTTACAAACATAGAATATTCGGGACCAAACAGTTCCATGCTTAGTCGGAGACCTGCACCAACAAAGCACCAGGAGGTAGTGGTCTCGACAACAAGGTTATGGCCTGAATCATCTTCATACTCGATCAACGATCTTGCAAAATCTTCAGCAGGACGATTAATATAATCGGTTTTCCCATTACTATTTTGACTTAGGATATTAGCATACTCTGGTCGCTGCCACTTTAAACATGAGGCATATGCGTTTACACTTTTTGGAGTAAGGCTCTCCCTACTTTTACCAGGCTCAGTCAGCATGAAACGTGCTTCCTCAACGGAGTGACACATCATATCATTCAGGACACCTCCACCCTGTAATTCGCCCTCCCAAAACCAGGGCATGTGTGGGCCACTGTGCTCTTCTGCGGCTCTAGCTAGATATGGACGACCAGTTGCCTTTGCACCACGCGACCAGATGATTTCTTTTCCTCTGGTAACCGACGGAGCAAAAACCTGATTCTCAAGATAGCCGTCAAGAAGGTCTACTTTTTGTGTTAATTCTAGTACCTTTTTTGCTTCTTTTACATTACGCCCTAATGGTTTTTCACATGTTACCCCTATTAATTCGCCCTTGCCAGATTCAATGGCGTTGACAATCTCTTCCATAACCTCAATTCTGGTAAAATTA
This sequence comes from Fidelibacterota bacterium, assembly GCA_038281125.1. GTDB lineage: Bacteria > Fidelibacterota > Marinisomatia > Marinisomatales > UBA1611 > NZWG01. The sequence goes on from JAYNUL010000126.1 coordinate 4,434, forward strand.
GGAGCGCAAATCCATAAAGCATTGATATTTGGGTCTGATACCATATCTGTTACAGAGTTAAAAACCTTAGCATCTCCCACTCCTATTACTCGTGCAAGGGACGCTGATTCCTCTGCAGAAGACTTTGTTCTGGACATTACACCCAATACATCGCAGTCTCTAACTCCTATTAAAGATTGTATGTGGAACCTTGTAATAAACCCACCTCCAACAAATCCAATGCCAATTCTTTTTTGAGTCATAGTTAATATCCTTATCGCGTCTGTTCTTTAAATGAAAAATAGAAAAAGGTTGCAGTGGCTAAACCAATCAGAGAAAGTGTATACCAGAAAATCGAATAGTCAAAAATGATTTGGTCGGGTCCAGGAAAACGATTTACAGAGGTATATTCATTCTGCAAATGTCCTGACAGCCATCCCCCGATTACTGGGCCGCCTCCTAAAATTATAATTCCGAAGACTGTTTGTGCAGAATGCCGTACATCCTCCTCCGCAATCTTATCTACATATACATAGGCAGCAGCAAAGAAAAATGCATAACAAAATCCATGGAACGCTTGACTCATAATCATTACCCATACGGGCAAAATTTCTGTGCCAAATATCGCATACCTTAAAAAATATGCTGCAATTCCAATGGTAATAACCCTCTTAAAACCAAGCCTTTTTAGGAACGTACCCAGATAGGCCATGGTTAATATTTCGGCAAACTGCCCAATGGTCATAGCAGGTCCAATCTGACTATCTGGGACGCCAAT